>JACRJY010000183.1 GCA_016235585.1 Verrucomicrobiota bacterium
GGTAGCCGCCGCCTCGAGGGCCATCCTCATCGTCTCCGCGGCCGCCATCGTGAAGCGCTGGTCAAGGCCCTGCGGGCTTATGCGGACGCCGCGCGCTGCGGCGGTCTGCGCGAGGTCCTCCAGCGTCGCGTCGGGATTCGACAGCACCACGATCTCGTCGTGCTTCGGGCCGGGATAATCCGGCGGACGGAAATGCGTGTGCGATGTGACGACCCACACGTGGCCCTCCTTGTCCACGTCAATGCCCGTGGGCGTCATCACCTGCGGATGCTCGGCGACGAGCGTGAGCTTGACTCCAGGTTGGTTGAATTTCAGCTCCGGCGGGCAATCGAGCGGGGCGTTGGGGGTGACACTGCGCTTCGCGACGTTGTTGGCGGCGACGGCGGGGAGGGATGAGAACGAAATGCAGAGTGAAGCAAGGACGAGAGCGGGGCGGGCAAATGGATTCACGGGCGCATCGTGCCTGCTTCATTAAAAAACTTCCACTGCGAAGCTCGCCGGGAAAAGCGGCGGAGGGCCGCCGCACTCCAAGACGCTGACGCGCAGCCAGAGGTGCCGAAGTTCGCGCCAGCGTCTTGGACTGCGCCAGTCATCTGGCGCTTTTTGGATGCCCCAAGAGATTCGAATCACTTCCCATCCGTCTTCCCCGCTCCTTTGAGGTGCTGGTTGAACCACTCCAACTCCAGCTTCGTCGCCTCGGCGAAGCCCTCGGCATAAACGCCGTAGTGCGTCATCTCTTTGAGAACGTGGTAGCGCACGGGCACGCCGCGCGATTTCACAATCTCCGCGACCTTCTCGCCGTTCTGGTGGCGGTCCATCAACTCCTCGTTCTCGGCGTCAATGATCAGCGTCGGCACTTTGATTTTCTCCGCGGCCTCGATGGCGCTGTAGCCGATGCTCTTGGCGGGGTTGACGCGCATCTGTTCGTAGCCCGACATCTTGCCGGTCATCTTGCCAGTATCAAACGTCACCGGCTCCGTCTCGCAGCGCGCCTGCTTCGTAGCGAGGCCGTAGGCGTATTTCTCGGCGGCTGGCCCGCGCCCGCCGCCCATGCCGGGCACCTGCGCGGCGACACATTTCACGCGCGGGTCGTTCGCCGCCGTCCACACCACGAGGCCGCCGCCGTAGCTGCTGCCCCAGATGCCGATGCGGCCCGCATCCACGTTCGGTTCGCCCGCGATGAAACTGATGGCCGCGCGGATGTCCATCGCCTGGTCGGCGAAATCCATCTGCCACCGCACCGCGCGGGCCTTCACCTCCACTTCGCCCTTCGCGTCGGGCTTCGATTGTTTTTCCAAAGTGATGAGTTTGCTGTCGCTCTCGCCCCAGCCGCGATAGTCGAACGCGAGCGCGACATAACCGGCTTGCGCAAAGATTGGGCCGAGCCGTCCGCCGGTGCCGCCTTTCGTCCCGCCCGTGCCGGCGCAGAAAACAATCGCGGGCAATTTCTCGTCGGGCTTCAAACCTCTCGGCAGATACAGGTCTCCCGCCATCCGCACGCCGTCGCTGAAGATGGTGACGGTGCGCTTCTCCACGCTGTCGGGCAGCGCGCCGCGCGCCGCGGCCTTCTTGGCGGGCACATCGGCGGCCTGCAAGCAGGCCGCACTGAACGCAACGAGGCTGGTCAGGAGCGGGAGGAAAACGCTTCGATTCATGCGCATCGTGACGTTGTGCTCCGCGAATCGTTACTGGTTTTACTGGCTTACACGCACCTTGCCGAAAAAAGCACGCACGTCGTCCGCGAGCAACTGCGGCTGCTCCAGCGCCGCAAAGTGGCCGCCGCGCGGCATCTCGGTCCAATGGATGAGCCGGCTGCCCTGGTTGCGCTCGACCCACGCGCGCGGCGGGACGTTGATCTCCTTGGGGAAAAGCGCGTAACCCATCGGCGACGCTTTGCCGCCGCCTTGAAACTCCGTCATGGACTTCGGGCGCGGCAGATTGTGCTGCGACTCGTAGTAGATGCGCACGGAGGAGGGCATCGTCTCCGTCACCCAGTAGATCATGATGTTGGTGAGCAGTTCGTCCTTGGTGAAACTGTTTTCCAGATTGCCGCCGTGGTCGCTCCACGCCCAGAACTTGTCCACAATCCACGCGGCGAGACCGGCGGGCGAGTCGTTGAGTCCGTAGCCGAGCGTCTGCGGACGCGAGCCTTGGATTGAGCCGTAAGCCTTGTGATCGTTGAGTTCCTGCTGACGTTTCTGGAATCGCTGCAACTCCGCGTCGGTTGCGCCGCCCGTCGAGCCGTCGGTGGGCCGGTTGCCGCCGGGGAAATTGCTGTGCGCGCCAAGGCAATGCGCCCCGTCGCTGCCCGCGAGCCAGCGCACGATGCCGCCGCCCCAGTCACCGCCCTGCGCGCCGTAGCGGGCGTAGCCGAGCCGCGCCATCAGCTTCGCGAACGCCTCGGCCATGCGCTGCGAACTCCAGCCCGTCTCTGTCGGCTTGCCGGAAAAACCAAAGCCCACGAGCGACGGCGCGATGATGTGAAACGCATCCTCGGCCTTGCCGCCAAACCGTTCCGGCGCGGTGAGCATCGGGATGATTTTGTAAAATTCATGCACCGATCCCGGCCAGCCGTGCGCGAGCAGCAGCGGCAACGCGTTGGTGTGCTTCGAGCGAATGTGGAGGAAGTGAATCTCCACGCCGTCAATCGTGATCTTGAACTGCGGGAACCGGTTCAGCTTCCGCTCCTCCGCGCGCCAGTCGTATTTCGTGCGCCAGTGCGCGACGAGTTCCTTCACGTAATCGAGCGGCACGCCGTAATCCCAGCCGGTGCCCGGCGAGGCATCGGGCCAGCGCGTGCGTGCGAGCCGATCCTTGAGATCGCGCAGCGTGGCATCGGGGACTTCGATGGTGAATGGGCGGATGGCAGACTCGGCGGCGGGCTGGGCGGAACAGTTTTCTCCACTGGCGAACAGCAGCAGCGCCAGCGACGCCGAGGCTAGGAATACTCGTGCGGGTTTCATGGCGGAAGCATGCGCCGCCGCGCGCGAATGTCGAGCCGGGATCGGCCTTACCCGCCGCCCGTGGCGTTGCGCCGCAGCTTCCGCGCGGCGGGCGCCGGCGCGCCGGCGCGCGTGTAGTATTCCACGTAACCAATCATCATCTCATGGAAGGTCTGCGGCCCCCAGCGCACGGTCACGGCCGGATCGGGGTTCGCGGGATTGCCGGTGCTGTTGTCATAGACGGCGGTGATTTTCAGCACGCTGCCGGCGGGGAGCTGCCGCGCCTCGGCGCACTCGTAGCGCAACTGCCAGTTGAAGTCATAATGCGGAATGTCGAGCAGCGTCTCGCGGCGGCCATCGGGATAAGTGACCTCAAACTTGAACGCCTTGCCGCGCACGTGCATGTGCGCCATGAACGCCGAGACCGTCATGTCCGCCGGCACGCGCTGCTCGGCGACCTCGACGTGGTTCGCCGCGCCCGGCGGAATCTTGAGCGTGATCTTCGGCACCGCCGCGACATGGACGGCGTATTCGGGCGGCTCCTTCGCAAACTTCACGCCGAGTTTCAACTGCTCGTTCACCGCCCTGCCGTTGGGCGTGTAGTGGATTTGAAAACTGATCGTCGCGCCCGCCGGAAGTCTTTTGGCAAAGCCATCCGGCAGCACGCGCGAGGAATTGCCCGGCACATAGGCGGCCCAATAACCCTCCGTGCCCTCGCCCGCGTCGCGCACCTTCGCGCCCTTGGGATGCACCTTCACGATGACATGATGGACGACCTCGCGTGCGGTCGGCATGATCTCGTAGGCGTTCACCCAGCGATCTTCCGGGAAACTCGTTTCCACGGTGACGAACTGATACGGCATGGTGCCCTCGGCCTTGATGGCGACGGCGCGGGGCAGTTGGAAAACCGCGTCCGGCTCTCCGATGAACCAGGCCGAGGAAAATTTTCTCGGCAACGGCGCGTCGGCGGAATTGCCGGGCGGCTTGTCGCCGGCCAGCCACACGAGCAGGTCGGCCTTGTCCTGCGGCGCGAGCGAACGGTCGTTCGCCCAGTGCGACGGCTCGCCCGCCGCGCCCGGCGCGGCAAACCATGGCGGCATCACGCCACGCCCGACCTGCTTGCGCATCATGCCCGCGTGCGATTTCGCATCGTCGTAGGATTCCAGCGTGAACGGCGCGACGCCGTCCGCGCGGTGGCACTCGACGCAGTTGTGCTGGAGGATGCGGGAAATTTGGTTGTGATAGGTGACATCAGTCTTGGCGATCTTCGCAACTTTCGTGTCCAGCGCGCAGCCCGGCGCGGTGGTCGCCGCCACTTCCGGCGTGGTGCCGGCGAGCACGGCGTTGAGCGCGTCGGCGAGATAGTGGTGCCGCGCTTCGTCGAGCGAGTAGGCGAGTCCGTATTGGTCGCTCACTGCGCCGCGATAGACGAGCGTGCGCGTGGCATCGAGCACGAAGACTTCCGCCGTGCTCGTCGCGCCGAGCGCCTGCGCGAGCGCGCCGCTTTTGTCGTGAATGTAACGGCCCGCGAAGCCGTGCGCCTGGATGTCCGCCTTGATGGACTCCAGCGAATCGCTCTCCGTCGGATTCACGAACAGAAACGCCACGCCTTTGCCGGCGAAGTCCTTCTCCAGCCGTGCGAGCGTCGGGGCGAAGCGCTTCGTCACCGGGCAGCTCGTGCTGGTGAACGCGATGACCAGCGCCTTGCCCGGCTTGTAATTACCCAACTTGCCCGCCTTGCCGTTGATGTCCGTGAAGCTCAAGTCTGCCACGAGCCGCCCGACGCCCGCGTCACCGGCCTTGAGCAGCTTCGGCCCCTGGCGCGGGGATTTTTCCTCGGTCGCTTCCGGCGCATCCTTCGTGGTTTGCGTCGGGAGAGCACCGGGGGATTTCGCGGCGAGCGCGCTCAACGCCGTCTTGGCCTCATCGAGTGTGACAAACCCGTCGTGGTCGAGGTCAAGCCGATCGAACGAATCGGCCTTTGGCAGTTCATCGCGCGTCAGTTTGCCGTCGGTGTTTTTGTCGAGCCACTTGAACAGCGCCTCGCCGCTCTGGCCGAGCTGGCGGCTGCCCGCGCCGTCGGCGAGGACATTCTGCATCAGCCGCCCGATTTGCTGGATTTGCTCCCGCGTCACGTAACCCCTGCCCTCGCGGTCAAGACGTTTGAACCAGTCGGCGTTGCCCGCCTCCTCGGCGGTCAGCTTGCCGTCGCCGTTCGCGTCAAGCTCCTTGAAGCGCTGCTCCAGCACTTGCGCGCCGCGCGGCTCGGCGGCGGAAAGGAAAAGCGCGCCCGCCAGGGCCGCAAACGAAAGCCATTTTGTCCAACTCATGCGCCAGATGACGCCGGAGCGGGGCGGGACGTTACTCGCCGGGGCGGAATTTCACCCGTGGCTCCCATCGTCGGCTCCTTCGGGGCTGCAGGATGCCAGTGGCCCGGGCAAAAAAGTGCGGGCGGGCTGCCCAAGTCATTTCCGCCCGCATGGCTGCCGGCAATGGCCCGCGAAGCACGCCAAGGACGCGAAGGAGCGGCGCTTTCTTTGGCGTGATTCGCGTGGTTCGCGGGAAAAATGATTTGGGCAACACGCCCGGGAGATGCGCCAAAAAACTTCCCCGACGAATAATTTCTTTTGCTCCCGCCGCCGCCGCATTATCCTGCCGCCATGTCAGCCAATCGTTCCATGACGTTGTCGCGCCGCCGTTTCCTCGGAAACGCCGGCCTGGCGGCGCTCGGCGGCGTCGCGGGCGCGGCGGACACCGTCACGCTGCCGTTCGAGAACGGCGAGCGCCCGCTGGTGAAGTATCCGCAGAAGCGCCCGCTCGTCCGCCTCACCACGCGCCCGCCGCAGTTGGAGACGCCGTTCGGCGTGTTCAACGAAAGCGTGCTCACGCCCAACGACGCGTTCTTCGTCCGCTACCATCTCGCGGTCAATTCGCCGCCGCAGGGCGTGGACGGCGAGACGTTCCGCGTGCAGATCAAGGGCAAGGTCAACGCACCCGTAGGCTTCACCGTCGCGGAGCTGAAGAAGAATTTCGAGGAAGTCGAGGTCGTCGCGGTGAACCAATGTTCCGGCAACGGGCGCGGGTTCTTCCAGCCGCGCGTGGCCGGCGGGCAGATGGGCAATGGCGCGATGGGCAACGCCCGCTGGCGCGGCGTGCGCCTCGCCGACGTGCTCAAGAAATGCGGCGTGGCCGCGGGCGCGCGGCAGGTGGTCTTCAACGGGATGGACGCCCCGACGCTGCCGCCGACGCCGGACTTCATCAAGGCGCTCGCGACCGACCACGCGCTGGACGGCGAGGTGCTGCTGGCCTACGGGATGAACGGCGAGGATTTGCCGCTGCTCAACGGCTACCCGCTGCGCCTCGTGGTGCCGGGCTATTACGGCACCTACTGGATCAAGCACCTCAACGAAATCACCGTCGCGGACGAGAACTTCACCGGCTTCTGGATGAGCACGGCATATCGGATTCCCGACACCGACGGCGCGTGCATCGCGCCGGGCACGACGCCGAAGAGCACCGTCCCGATCCATCGCATGAACGTGCGCTCGTTCATCACCAGCCTCGCGGACGGCGACAAAGTGCGGCTGAACCAGCCCGTGACCGTGCGTGGCATCGCGTTCGACGGCGGGCACGGCATTCGCGAGGTGCTTTTCTCCGACGACGGCGGGCGCAACTGGCGCGAGGCGGATCTGGGGAAGGATTTGGGCAACTACTCGTTCCGCGAATGGACGATTGCCTTCACGCCGAAGAAAGCTGGCGAGCGTGAATTGAAGGTCAAGGCGACAAATCGCCTCGGCCAGTCGCAGCCGCTGGAGCCGTTGTGGAACCCGGCGGGCTACATGAGGAACGTGGTCGAGACGGTGCGGGTGAATGCGGCGTGATTTTTTAGCCACGGATTGAACACGGATGAAACACGGATTTGAAATGTTTGCGGCGATGAAAAAATTGCGAACCGGTTCCCTGATCGTCACTGGCATGTTGTTCGCCGCGCTGGCCGGCGTGTCCGCGCCGCTCACGCTCCCGCTGCCGCCGGAGACGGTGCAGTTCAAGCCGGGCAAGGGCGCGGAGATCGCCGGCGCGCAGTGCGTGCTCTGCCACTCGGCGGACTATGTGAGCATCCAGCCGGCGCTGCCGCGCGCGTTCTGGCAGGCGAACGTGCAGAAGATGCGCGAGAAATACGGCGCGCCGCTGCCGGAGCCGCTCGTCGCGCCGCTCGTGGATTACCTCACGAAGACCTATGGCAAGGAGAAGTAGGCGGGCGCGCGGTCAACCACTTCTCGCCCGGTGAAGCTTCAGCCCATGTTCACAGTCCAAATGCCCGTTATGCGATCCGTCCAAACAATTGTTTCCGCTTTGGTTTTGTTCACGTGCGGAATCTTTCACTCCGCCACCGCTGAAAACTGGCCAGGCTGGCGCGGCCCGCGCGGCGACGGCACGAGCGCGGAACAGAAAGCGCCGCTGCACTGGAGCGCGTCCAGCAACATGGTCTGGAAAACTGAAATCTCCGGCCTCGGCCACGCTTCGCCCATCGTGTGGGAGGATCGCGTGTTCACCGTGACGTGCGTGCCGGAAACGGAGGAGCGCGTGCTGCTCTGCCTCGACCGTGCGGGCGGGAAAATCCTCTGGCAGCAGACGGTGCTCAAGTCGCCGCTCGAAAAGAAGCACCGTCTCAACAGCCACGCCTCCAGCACGCCGGCGACGGACGGCAAGCTCGTCTATGTCGCGTTCCTCGACGTGCAGGAAATGGCCGTGGCCGCGTATAATTTCACCGGCAAGCAACAGTGGCTCGCGCGCCCCGGCCCGTTCAAAAGCGCCCACGGCTTTTGCAGCTCGCCCGTGCTGTGGAACGACAAGGTCATCGTCAACGGCGACCATGACGGCGAATCCTATCTCGTCGCACTGGACCGCACGACGGGCAAAACGCTCTGGAAGACGCCGCGCGCGAACCGCACGCGCAGCTACTGCGTGCCGATCATCATGCACTTAAGCGGGCGCAATCAGATGATTCTCTCCGGCGACAAGTCGGTCGCCAGCTACGATCCCGACACCGGCAGGCCGCACTGGTATCTGCACGGGCCGACCGAGCAATACGTCGCGTCACTCGTTTACAATCCCAAGGCCGACCTGCTTTTTCTGACCGCCGGATTTCCACAGCACCATCTGCTCGGCCTGCGCCACGACGGGCGCGGCGATCTCGGCGACGTGATGCATGTGCCCGAGGCGAAGCTGCCGCAGGTCGCCTGGCACCACACCAAGGCCAGCATGGTTTCCTATGTGCCGTCGCCCATCAGCGCGGGGGATTATTTCCTCGTCGTCTCCGACCCCGGCTTCGCCAACTGTCTCGACGCGAAAACCGGCGAGCTGCTCTGGCAGGAGAAGCTCGGCTCGCACCACGCCTCGCTCGTGTCGGCCAACGGACTGGTTTATTTCGTGAGCGACGACGGCGTGACCACGGTGGTGAAGCCGGGAAAGCAGTTTGAAGCCGTTGCGAAGAACGAGCTGGGCGACAAAGTCTTCGCCTCACCCGCGATCAGCCGGGGGCAGATTTTCCTGCGCGGGGACAAGGCGGTTTACTGCATCGGGGAAACCGCGCGCACCGTGGCGCGGCGCTGATTTGTGAAGCCCGCCATGATCAGCGCACGCCTCCAGCACTTCGGGCATTTCTGTGTCTGCACCGTCAAGAATTTCCTGCACAACCGCTGCGCGGTGCGCGCCTCGGCGCTGGCCTACACGACGCTGCTGGCGCTGATTCCGCTGCTGGCCGTGGTGGTCAGCGTCACCACGAGCCTGTTGAAGAAGGAGGGAGAGAAACCCATCGCGGAGTTCATTGACAAGATGGTCGGGAGCATCGCGCCGGAATTGAATCTGGAGGTCAAGGCTGGCGACGGCGCGGACGCCGACAAGCGAAAGCAAGTCGTCGCCACCATCACGAGCTTCATCGCCAACACGCAGTCCGGCACGCTCGGCGCGACGGGCATGATCGGCCTGGTGTTCGTCGCCATCATGCTGTTGAGCAACATCGAGACGACGTTCAACGACATCTGGGGCGTGACGCGCGGGCGGAGCTGGATGGCGCGCGTGGTGCAGTATTGGGCGGCCATCACGCTCGGCCCGCTCGTGCTGGTGCTGGCCATCGGGCTGACGACGGGGCCGCATCTCAAGTCCACGCAAAGCCTCATCGCCACGCTGCCGATCAGCGGGCAGGCGCTGTTTTCCATGCTGTTCAACTTTCTGCCGTTCGTGCTGTTGAGCCTGGCGTTCGCGCTGTTTTACCAGGTGATGCCCAACACAAAAGTGCTGTTCCGCGCGGCGCTGGTCGGTGGAATCGTGGGCGGGTGCCTGTGGCAGTTGAACAGCATGATCAGCGTCCTCTACGTCTCCCGCGCCGTCACTTACAGCAAGATTTACGGGAGCTTTGGGATGCTGCCGCTCTTTCTCGTCGGGCTGTATTTTTCGTGGATGATCCTGCTGTTCGGCGCGCAGGTGGCGCACGCGTTCCAGCACCGGCGCGAATTCTGGGAGGAGCGCCAGGCGGGCGACGTGAGCCAGTCCGACCGCGAGTTTGTCGCGCTGCGGCTGATGGCGCATGTGGGGCGGGTGTTTCAGGACGGCGGCAAGCCGCGCACGAGTGGGCAGATCGCCGACGCACTCGGTGTGCCTTCCAAACTCACGGCCTCCATCGCGCGCCCGCTCGCCGCGCGCGGACTGCTCGTGGAAATCACCAACAGCGAAACCGCCTACGCGCCCGCGCGCCCGCTGGAGGCCATCTCGTGCCGGGACATCCTTCACGCCCTGCGCGACGGTTCGGGTGCGGCGCTCGCCACCAATGACGACTCGCTGCGTGAAACCGTCCGCGCGTGCTTCGGGAAAATCCAGCAGGCCGAGGCCGCCACGTCGTCCGCGCTCACGGTCGCGGATTTGGTGAGGCGGCCTCCGGCCGGTTCCACCTGAAACGGACATCAACCACGGAACACACCGAAAACACGGAAGCAGAATCATGACGGCAGCGGTCGTTTCGGAAATGGTGTCTCCCGGGTTCAAACTTCATTCAGGATTTCTTCCGTGTGCTCCGTGTCTTCCGTGGTTCCTGTCCGGGTGCAATCAAACAAGCCTTGGCAGTCTTGCATCCGCTTCCTACGATGCCCGCGTGATCACCGTCTTGAGGTTCATCGGTCTGGCCAACGCCGCCGTGTGGTTTGGCGCGGCGGTCTGCTTCACGTTTTTCATCGGGCCGGGATTTTTCTCCGGCGACATGAAGGCGCTGCTGGGCGAGGGCGGCTATCCCTTTTACTCCGGCGCGGTCGCGCAGATCGCCATCGGGCGCTACTTCTATCTGCAATACACCTGCGGCGCGGTGGCCGTGGCGCATCTGGCGGCGGAG
Source organism: Verrucomicrobiota bacterium (assembly GCA_016235585.1). Lineage (GTDB taxonomy): Bacteria > Verrucomicrobiota > Verrucomicrobiia > Limisphaerales > JACRJY01 > JACRJY01. The sequence continues at coordinate 10,324 of JACRJY010000183.1, forward strand.
TGGCTCTACAGCGGGAAGAAAGCCGAGCGCTTCACGATGCTGCTGCTGGGCGTGCTGCTGGCCCTCGTGCTGACCGGCGGCCTCATCCTGCAGCCGCACATGAAACAACTGCAGCGCGTCAAATATGGCCTCACGCCGGCCACGCCGGAACAGCGCGTGCAGGCTGCCAGTTCGTTCAAGGCCTGGCACGCCGTCAGCCAGACGGGCAATCTCGTGATGCTTCTTGGTTTGGTGGCGTATCTCTGGCAGGCGTCGTATCCGAGCAGCGGCCCGCGCTTCTTCAGCGCCCAGCGGATGCAGTAATCTATCTCCCATCGGGCGGCGGGACTGTGGGGCGGCGCGTCCACTCCGAATAAATCCACCGGCTTTGGATATATTCGACCCGTGGCTTCGGCTCCAAAAGTGATGTTGGGATTACCCGATGAAACACAATTGGCAATTTTTGAACCCACTGGCCGACGGTTTGCCGTAAATCGTTCCGTGTCATGGCAATTGATACGCGCCACATTCGGTTAGTCTTAATCACTCCTTCAATAGGAATAAAAAATGCAATATCCAATCCCTGCGACACTCGGGGAGGATTTCCATTAAATAAGAAATTCATCGTCTCACGGTGAATGTCACGGCCGATTAGAAATTCCATATAAGAAGAACGCCATTCCAACGGGGTAAGCACGTAATCCGTTTTGTTTGAAAAATAGATCACCGCACATAGTTCTGGGTTACCGGTAGAAGAATTGGTCTGCCAGTGGCATCCGATATACTTCGCACTTAATTCGGGCCGGTCAGAGAATTTGTTGTGTGTGACGAGCGCCACGCAACCGATGAAAACTAAAATCAGAAAACCAATCAATGTGCTTATACGGTTATTACCCATGATGTGAGCTAATACCCATGCTCGCTGTTTATCACACCTTTTCGCCCCGCCGGATTTTTTCCCGCTTCTCCTCCAACTCGGCCTGCAACGCCTTGCGTTCGCCGACGAGCTGCTGGTCGAGCTGTTCCATCCGGTCGAACTCCCCTTTCTCCGCCGCCTGATCCATCTGGCCCTTGATGAAAATTTCGCGGTCGGCGATCTTCGCGCGGACGACCGACTCCAGCCCGGCGATCTGCTTCTTCTGCGCGGCGGTGAGCTTGACGGTGGGCGCGACCTTGGTCAGCCGTTCCATGGCGAGTTCGTAGGCGGATTTCATGCACGCAGGATAATCCGCGCCGGACGGCGAACACAACAGAAAGCCGTCCGCGCAGTTGGGAATTTACTTTCGCGCCCGGCAAAAGTATTCCTGTCGCCAACATGAAAACGCCCTTTCCCCTCCCGTCGCGCCTCGGCGTCATCGGCCTGGCACTTCTCGCGTTTGGAAATTGTTTTTCCGCAGCAGCGGCAGAACGCCGCACGCCGGACTTCGCCGCCGCCCGCGATGAAGTTGTGAAAAACCTCTCCGGTTTCATCCAAGTGGACACCGTCAGCCCGCCGGGCAACGAGACGCGCGGCGCAGATTACCTCAAGGCCATCCTCGACCGCGAGGGCATCGCGGCGGAAATCTTCGAGCTGGAAAAGGGACGCGGCAACCTCGTCGCCCGCCTCAAGGGCAGCGGGAAAAAGAAACCACTGCTGCTCATGGGGCACATTGACGTCGTCGGCGTCGAACGCGAGAAGTGGACGGTGGATCCGTTCGCCGCCGTGCAGAAGGACGGCTTTATCTACGGGCGCGGCGCGATTGACGACAAGGGCATGACGGCGTCGTTGCTGCAAGTTTTCATCTCGCTCAAGCGGCTCGGCGTGCCGCTCGATCGCGACGTGATTTTCCTCGCGTGCGCGGGCGAGGAAAGCAGCACCTCGGTCGGCATTGATTTCATGGTGGCGAAGCATTGGGACAAAATCGCCGCCGAATTCTGCATCAACGAGGGCGGACGCCTCTTCGAGGAAAATGGCGCGATCAAATACGTCGGCGTCGCCACCGGGGAGAAAGTGCCGCGCCCGTTTCTGCTCTCGGCGAAAGGCCCGAGCGGCCACGCTTCGCGGCCCAGTCCCGGCAACGCCATCGTCCGCCTGTCCGCCGCCGTGGCGAAGGCCGGCACGTGGCAGGCCCCGATGCGGCTCAACGATACGACGCGCGAATACTTCAAGCGCCTCGCCACCATCAGCAGCCCGGAGGAGGCGCGGCTTTATCGCAGCCTCGACGACCCGAAGACGCAGGAGGAATTGTGGCTGCATCATCCCGCCGCCAACGCCGCGCTCCGCACCACCATCACACCGACCATCATCAAAGGCGGCTTCCGCCTCAACGTCATCCCCGGCGACGCGCTCGCGCAGCTTGACGTGCGTGCGCTGCCGGACGAGGACATCGAGGCGTTTGCCTCGACGCTCCGCGATGTCATCAACGATCCGCAGGTGGAAGTCGTGCCGCCCGCCTCCTTCGGACGCCCGGCCACGCCGCCGTCGCGGATGGACACGGAGCTGTTCGCCGCGCTGGAGCGGGCGCAGAAGAAAATGTTCCCCAAGGCCATCACCATCCCGCAGATGACCGTGGGCGCGACCGACTCGGCGCAGTTGCGCGCGAAGGGCGTGCAGTCCTACGGCCTCAACGTGCCGACCAGCGACGCCGACGGCGGGCGGATGCACGGCAACGACGAGCGGGTTTCGATCAAGGGGCTGGGAATTTTTCTCGAATACCTCTGGACGGTGGTGGCGGATGTCGCCGCCGCGCGATAATGCCGCTTTGGCCATGACCAGCGAAGCCGCCCGCATTCCCGATCCGCTGACGGCGTTGCTCGGTTCGCCGACTGCGAAGGCTGCGCTGGGCCTCGCGCGCCGCTTCCTGACGCTCGCCTCCTACTTGTATCTGGCCGCGCTCTGCCTCGCGCTCGCCGGGCTGGAATGGTGGGCCGAGGGCAACTGGTTTTTCAGCTTCTGTCTCTTCCTGCCGCCGTTCGGCTGGCTGCTGCCGCTGTTCGCGCTCGCGCCGCTGTCCTTGCCTGTCCGTCCGCTGCTCCTCCTTCTGCACGCGCTGGCCGCCGTGCTGCTGCTGGTTTTCTACATGGACTTCCAATGGTCGTCCCGCCCCGCCGCACGCGGCCCGACGGTGACGCTCGTCACCAACAACTACGGTGAAAGCGGTCGCACCAGGCCGCTCGCCTTCGCCGACGAGGAAAACGCGGACTTCATCGCGCTGCAGGACATCGGCCTCCGCGCGCGGTCGCTCGCGACGAATTATCCGAACTTCTATTTTGCCGCCCAAGACCAGTTCGCCCTCATCAGCCGCTGGCCGATTGTGAACTATGACGTTGTGCCGGTGCTTTCAACGCGCGGGCGGCCCGTCGCCGCGCGGTTCGAGGTGGAGCGCGACGGGCGGCGGCTGGTGATTTACAACGTCCACCTGCCCACGCCGCGCCATCAGTTGGAAAGCATGACGGGCCTTGGCTTTCTTGCCGCCGTGGCCGGACGCGATGGCCGCTACGGCGGCAAGCTGCGGCAGGAGAACCAGAATTTCTGGAACGCTCAAATCGGGATGGCGGACAAACTCGCCGGACTGATTCAGGCCGAAAAACTCCCGTGCCTCGTCGCCGGCGACTTCAACGCGCCAAACCACGGGCGCATTTACCGCCGTTTCAGTGATTTTCTGGCCGACTCGTTCAAGGCGCGCGGGCGCGGCTTCGGCTTTACCTTTCCCGGTGCGACGCGCAATCCCGTCTCGGCCTTCGGCCCGTGGCTGCGGATTGATTACGTCTTCTCGTCCGCCGAACTGAAGCCCATTTACAGCCGGGCCGAGCCAAGTCGGCCCTCGCAACACCGCGCGGTCGCGGCACGGTTTGAATTCAACGCCCAGGCTTCACCATGACCGCTGACTCTTTGAAGGCCGCGTTCCCCCTCACCCCGCCCTCTCCCGCCGGGAGAGGGAGCACCGGTTGCCACGTTGGGACGAATCCAGAGCGGCCGGACCGGTCGTGCGACGGGAAATTCTTCTCCCTCTCCCTTGGGGAGAGGGCCGGGGGTGAGGGGGAAAGCAACGGAGCAACTGGAAAACGATTGCAGTTTTGAAAGAAGCTTAACCGCATGAACGCATTCCCGGAAACCCCGCCACGCGCCAATGGGAAAATCCTTCTCGCGCTCGCGGCGGCGCTGTTCCTCCTCGCCGTCGCGCTGCAATGGCGCAACGGCGCGTATCAGGCCGAGTTCGGCGGACATCCCGACGAGGCGGCGCACTACGTCACCGGGTTGATGATTCGCGACTACCTTGCCGGCGGTTTCCCCGGCGCGCCGATGGCGTTCGCGAAGGACTACTACGACCACTATCCGAAGGTCGCGCTCGGCAACTGGCCGCCGATGTTCTACCTCCTCCAGTCCGCGTGGACGATTCCCTTTTCGCCCAGTCGTGTCGCGGTGATGCTGCTGATGGCGCTGCTCACCACGCTCGCGGCGCTGGTGCTTTTCCGCGCACTGGAGGAGGAGTTCGGATTGCTGCCCGCCGTGGCCGGGGCGACCGCCTTTGTGCTGCTGCCACTCGTGCAGCAGCACTCCGCGATGGTGATGACGGAAATTCCCATCGCGCTCTTCGCGCTGCTCGCGGGGTTGAGCTTCGGGCGCTATCTCGACGGCGGGAAGACGCGCGACTCCGTGCTGTTCGGCGTGTGGGCCTCGGCGGCGATTCTCACCAAAGGCTCCGGCATGATGCTCGCGCTCGTGCCGCCGCTGGCCGTGGTGTTCACGCGGAAATTCCACCTGCTCACGCGTGCGAACTTCTGGTATTCCGCCGCCATCGTCGGCGTGCTGTGCGGCCCGTGGACGTGGAAGTTCCGCGACGTGGCGCGCGCGGGCTGGATGGAGGGCAACCCCTCGTGGCACTTCACCCAGCAGGCACTCGTTTATTATCCGGCGAAACTCGCGGTGGCCGTCACCGGCGGTCTGGCCGCGCTCGCACTGGTGGGTTTGGTGGTGAAACTGGTTTTGAACCGGCCCGCCTCCGGCAAATGGGCCGCGCTGGGCGCGATGGTGATTGCCACATTGGTCTTCCATTCCCTTGTGCCCGCCGGTTTGGAACCGCGCCATCTGCTGCCCGTGCTGCCGGCGGTGATTCTGTTTATTTTCCCCGGCTTCATCTGGTGCAAAATTTTTCTGACTGAAAGAGCGCGCCTTTCACCGCCCGCTGCCGCTGCTGCGATTGGCGTGGTGGTGATTGTGCTGACGGCGGGTTTCCAGCATTTCCATCCGCGCATGGATCCAGTGAAGGAATTTCGCGGCTTTGGTGCGGCGGCAGAACTGCTGCTGGAACGTGCGGAGTTCAAGAACGCCATCCCGCTCATCTCGTCGGATGCGCGCGGTGAGGGGATGTTTATCGCCGAGGTGGCGATGCGCGAGCGGCGGCCCGGCCACACCGTGCGGCGCGCGAGCAAGACGCTGGCGAGCGCCACGTGGGGCGGCGGGAATTATCAGGCGAAAGTCCAGGACACCGCCGGGCTGCTGCAAACCTTGGAAAAGGACTCCATCACCCTCCTCGTGCTCGACAGTTCCATTCCCGACAACCGCCGCCAGCCGCACCACGACCTGCTGCAACGCGCCGTGAAGGAGGCACCGGAGAAGTTCGTGCTGCTCGGCCAGTTCCCCATCACGCGCAGCGGCGTGCGGCACGAAGGCGGGATTGCCGTGTATCAGCGGCGGTGACACTCGCAAAGCCGGCTTCGGCAACCTGCGGCCTCACTGTGGCGGCTTTTGGCATCGTTCCGGCAGTTGCCGGAGCCGTTGCTCATGTCAGGAATTCATTTTTCCCGACCTGCGGAATCATTTTCCCAGTCGTTGACACGATTTTTCATGTCAGGAATTTCAATTTCCTGACCTGCGAAATCATTCCGGCAGTTGCCGTAGCCACAATTCATGTCAGGAAAACACTTTTCCCGACATGAGTAGCCGTTTCCACGGTTTAGGAACCGCCGGTTCATGTCAGGAATTCGCTTTTCCTGACATTAAAAACCATTTCCACCATTGCCGAGGCCGGTTTTCATGTCGGGAATTCTGTTTTCCTGACATTAAAAATCACGCTGCAGCTGGTGAAAGCGGCGGTTTCAGGTGCCGGAATTGCCCTAACGATGTGAAAAGCGGGGTTTAACCCTGGTTTTGCCGCGTTTGCGGGCGCGGATGGGCGCGGATGACCTTGGTGATGGCCGGGAACTGCAATGAGACGCATCGCTCGGAGTGCAATGGGCGGGTTGAGCCTGAATCCCGAATCCGGCCTCCCTTCCTTTCTCGCGGCGGGTCTTGGAGATTGCGCTCGACAAAAGCCCGGCCAGCTTTTTCCATGCTCCATGCCAAAAAAAAGTGACGAACCTCAATTTGAGCGTATGGCAGCATTTGGCTTTTAAGACATCCATATGAAGCTCGCAATGTTCCGCCTTTTATTGGTGCCGATTCTGTATGTGTTCGCACTTCTTATTGGAAGCGTGCTTTTTTCCTATCACGGCACTTTAAGCATTGGGGCGCCAGAGCCGCTCAGTTGGCGGGATTTCATTTCTTTGGATTTGTTTACTTTCGCTCCTATGGCCGGAGTCATGTATTTTATTCCGGGGCTGATTGCCTCCATCGCGTCAGCTATGTTGTTGACATCACGATTTGTCAAATGGCCTGACTTAATTCTTTTTGTTTGTGCTCTAATTGGCTTCGCTGTTTTTCAAGGCTGGTTCGCAGTTAAACATGTGCCTGGGAATCTTCAGGGCGATTTTTTCAAAATGATTTCAGTGACAGCAAGCGTGGCTTTTGGCCTTGTCGCTTTTGCAATCGCCAGCATTATGCCGGCGAAATTAGTCACAACAGTCGAGGAGCGCGCCTCTTTCACTGCACAGCGACGAAAGGCCATTCTTTTCCGCGCCCTACCAGCGCTTATCATTCTGATCGCGTTTGTTGGTTATCAATATTACTCACGATCTCCTTACAGATCGCATCATGTGGCTTTTAAGATAGATAACACGCTAAAATTTCGAGGGCTGTCCGGTGGCCTTGTGCGTCCCGCTGGCCAAATTAAGGCCACAGAACATCAGATATGGGGACGGCTTTCGGTGGACATAACCTTGCCTGACGGCAGGGTTATACGGGGTAAAAGTGGTCGAGTTACGGTTTGGGACACGACAGACGGCGTAGCCGAAATTTCGTTAAGCTACCAACCTGATTCAAGTGGGCGAGATATGTTCGCCTACTGGACAGACGGTGGCACGCTCGATAAGTGGTCTGTCCCTGGCAATAAAATTAACGTCAAGAGAAGCACTTATTCGGTCGAGTTGTTCAATGATCCCGACGGCGGATATATGCTTGATGTTCGGTTTCCAGCATCCAAGCGCTTATATCCACACCAGTGATCCGGTGAGGATTTTCCCGTGGAATGACTGCGCGGCGATGCCCTGGTTTTCACGAGTCCGCCGCTCACCGCCCGAACAAATTATATTTGAGGATATACCAGATCGCCGCCACGCCGTCCTTCCAGCCGATCTTCTTGCCTTCGTCGAAGCGGCGGGCCTTGTAGGCGATGGGCACTTCGTAGATGCGGCAGCGGCGGCGCGCGAGCTTGGCCGTCAGCTCCGGCTCGATGCCGAAGCGGTTGCACTCCAGCGTGAGGCTCTTGAAGATGTCGGCGCGGATCATCTTGTAGCACGTCTCCATGTCGGTGAGATGGAGGTTGGAGAAGATGTTCGAGAGCAGCGTGAGCGCCTTGTTGCCCATGTAGTGAACGAAGCTGTCCACGAGAATCTCGTTGCCGGAATAGCGGCTGCCGAAGCAGGCGTCCGCCAGCCCCTCCGCGATGGGCCGCAGCATCCGGGGGAACTCCACAGGCGAGTATTCGAGGTCGGCGTCCTGAATCACCATCACGTCGCCGGTCACGCGCGATTGCGCGGTGCGGATGGCCGCGCCCTTGCCCTGGTTGACCTCGTGATGGACGACAACGAGGTCGGCGGCGGACGGAAGCGAGTCGAGCTGCCGGCGCGAGCCGTCGGTGGAGCAATCGTTGACGACGATGATTTCGAGTTGCGGCACGCCGCAGCGGCGCACCTGTTCGATGACGTGGAGGATGGTTTTTTCCTCGTTGAAGACGGGGATGATGACGGTGAGCCTCATGCGTGCTGGGGTCGGTGACAAGTGTGCCGGGTCAATGTTGGCGCAAAGGTTTAGCTTTCAATCTTCGTTCTTCAAGGTAAAAAGTCCGCACGCTGCGGCGGAACTGCGCGGTTCCACCCCAAACCAACAATGCCGGCCTACGAAAAACTGCGAAGCGAACTGAAATCCTCGCCCCGGACGTGGCTCGTTACGGGCGCGGCGGGCTTCATCGGCTCGAACCTGCTGGAAGCGCTGCTCAAGCTCGACCAGCGCGTCGTGGGCCTCGACAATTTCGCCACCGGCCATCGGAAAAATCTCGATCAAGTCCGCGCGCTCGTGACGCCGGAGCAGTGGGCGCGCTTCCAGTTCATCGAGGGTGACATCTGCGACGCGGCAGCCGGCCAGCGCGCCTGCGCGGGTGTGGACTTCGTGCTGCACCAGGCCGCGCTCGGCTCGGTGCCGCGCTCAATCGAGGAGCCGGCGGCCAGCCACGCGGCGAACGTCACGGGTTTTCTGAACATCCTCGCTGCCGCGCGCGACCAGCGGGTGAAGGGTTTTGTCTATGCGTCGAGCAGCGCCATCTACGGCGACGATCCCGGCCTGCCGAAAGTGGAGGAGCAAATAGGCCGTCCGCTTTCGCCCTACGCCGCGACGAAGTGGATGAATGAGATTTACGCCGAGGTCTTCGCGCGGAACTACGGCTTCGCCAGCATCGGGCTGCGCTACTTCAACGTCTTTGGCCCGCGCCAGGACCCGGAAGGCGCTTACGCCGCCGTGATTCCGAAGTGGCTCGCCGCGCTGCTGAAAAAAGAGCCGGTTTTCATCAACGGCGACGGTGAGACGAGCCGCGACTTCTGTTTCATCGCGAATGTTGTGCAGGCAAATCTGCTCGCTGCCACGACCACGAATCCCGAAGCGTTGAACCAGGCCTACAACATCGCCATCGGCGAGCGCAGCACGTTGAACGAACTTTATGCCGCGCTCCGCGACCGGCTCGCGTGCACCGACGCCTCGGTGAAAAATCAAAAGCCGACCTATCGTGACTTCCGCGTCGGCGACGTGCGGCACTCGCTCGCCGACATCAGCAAGGCCCGCCGGCTGCTTGGCTACGCGCCGCAGTTCCAGCTCGGCGAGGGGCTGGATCTCGCGTTCGACTGGTATCGGCAAAATGTGGTTTGAAGCTTCGGATGCGCACAGGTTACTCTGCCGCCTTGTGATTCGCCCCAAATGAACGGAACGCAGGACGCAACTCCAGAACTGGCGCGCTTTGAGCGCGTGATCCGGCCCAAGCACGGGCTGGTCGCGCTGGACTTGCGAGAGCTGTGGCGCTACCGCGAGCTGTTTCTGCACCTCGCCTGGCGCGACATCCTCATCCGCTACAAGCAGACCTACATCGGCGTCGCGTGGGCCGTGGTGCAGCCGTTGCTGACGATGGCGGTGTTCACCGTGCTCTTCAGCAAGGTGGCCGGGATGAAAAGCGGCGGCGCGAACTATGCAGTGATGACCTTTGCCGCGCTGCTGCCGTGGCAGTTTTTTTCCAACGCCATGCGCGAGAGCAGCAACTCGCTCATTGCGTCGGCGAACATGATTTCCAAAATCTACTTCCCGCGCCTCATCATCCCGGCCAGCGCGGTGTTGAGCGGCACGGTGGATTTTCTCATCGCGCTGGCGCTGCTGTTCGGGCTGATGGCGTGGCACCACGTCGCGTTCACGCCGCTGCTGCTGCTGCTGCCGCTGTTTTTCCTTGTGGCGTTCGTGGCGGCGTTTGCGGTGGGGCTGTGGTTCAGCGCGTTAAGCGTGAAGTATCGCGACGTGAAATACCTCGTGCCGTTCCTCGTGCAGATGGGCCTCTACGTCAGCCCGGTGGGCTACATGAGCAACGAGATCGCGACGCGCTGGCCGGGCTTGTTCAAATGGTATTGCCTCAACCCGCTGGTCGGCGTGATTGACGGCTTCCGCTGGTGCGTGCTGGGGCCGCAGTTCGAGCCGTATTGGCCGGGCTTCTGGATCAGCAACGCCGTCATCGCCGTGTTGCTCGTGACCGGCGCATTCCACTTCCGCCGCGCGGAAAAAACCTTCGCCGACGTGATCTGACATGAGTGCGCCGATCATCTCCGTCCACGGCCTCGGCAAAGAGTATCGCCTCGGGGCGACGCTGGCGCACGACACGCTGCGCGACCACCTCATGCATGCGGTGAAGTCGCTGGGTCGCCGCGAGCCGCGCCGCGCGCCGGAGTCTTTCTGGGCGTTGCGCGACGTGTCGTTCGACGTGCAGCCCGGCGAAGTCATCGGCGTCATCGGCCGCAACGGCGCGGGCAAGTCCACGCTGCTGAAAATTTTGAGCCAGATCACCGAGCCGACGACCGGCGAGATTCGCGTGCGGGGACGGCTCGCCAGCCTGCTCGAAGTGGGCACCGGCTTTCACCCGGAGCTGACCGGGCGTGAAAACATTTTCCTCAACGGTGCCATCCTCGGCATGAGCAAGGCGGAGATTAAAAAGAAGTTCGATGAAATCGTCGCCTTCGCCGAAGTGGAGAAATTTTTGGACACGCCGGTGAAGCGTTATTCCTCCGGGATGTATGTGCGGCTGGCGTTCGCCGTCGCGGCGCATCTGGAGCCGGAAATTCTCGTGGTGGACGAGGTGCTCGCCGTCGGCGACGCGGCGTTTCAGAACAAATGTCTCGGCAAAATGGAGAGCGTGGCCAAGCAGGAGGGCCGCACCGTGCTTTTCGTCAGCCACAACATGACGGCGGTGCAGGTGCTCTGCGGGCGCATCATCCATCTCCGCGCCGGGCGCGTCGCCGGCATCGGCGCGGTGGACGAACAGGTGCGCGCCTATCTGACCGAGCAAAAAGAGGCGCAGTCCTCCGGTGCGGCGGGCGCGGCGCTGGGCAGCGCGCTGGAATTGCAGCGGCTGCAATTCACACCCAACCCGGTCGTCAGCGGTGACGCCGTGCAGTTCAGCCTGGAGATCGCCGCGAAGCAAAAGTCGCGGCTCCACGAACTCGTCGTGCTGATCTACTCGATGTATGGCGTGCGCGTGGCGATCCTCGATGTGCGGCAGCAGAACGGCCAGCCCTACGAGGTTTCGCCGGAGCGCCCGCTGCGGCTGGGCGGGAAAATCAATTCACTGCCGTTCGTCGAGGGCGATTATCAGATTGGCCTGTGGATTCGGAGCGACGACTCCTACGGCGACTTTTTCAACCTAGCCGGCCTCACCGTGCTGAACCAGGGCCGGGCGCAGGCCAATGTGCCGTATCCCGCCGCGCATCGCGGCCATCTGGAACTGGACTTCACCCACGAGGCAATCAATTTGTGAAAACTGTTTCACCACCCCTCTCCTTGATCCTCTCCCCTCCTCCGAGGAGGGGAGAGGATCAAGGAGAGGGGTGGCGGGCGGGCATCAATACGAATGCGTTCTGGCGGAAACCATTGGAATCCGGCATGAACATCCTCTGGCTCAAGACCGGCCCGCTGCATCCGCCGGACACCGGCGGCAAGCTCCGCACGTTCAACATGGTGAAGGAGCTGCGGAAGCGGCACCACGTCACCTTCCTCGCGCTCTGCCCCGACGGCACGGACGAGGCGCACAAGCGTGCAGCCAGCGAATACTCGCACAAGCAAATCTGGATCCCGTGGCGCGAGACGCGGAAACGCTCGGCGAAATTTTATGGCGAACTGGCGGCGAACCAGTTCTGTTCCCGGCTTCCTTTTGCCGTCGCGAAATACAAGTCAGCGGCGTGGACGGAGGCGATTCGCCGGGAAGACGCCACTGGCCGGCATGACGTGATTGTCTGCGACTTCCTCGCGCCGGCGGTGAACCTGCACGCCGCCGGATTCAAACCGCAAACTCGCACGCTGATCTTCCAGCACAACGTCGAGTCGCTCATCTGGAAGCGCACGTTCGACACGGCGAAGGGCGCGGCACAGCGGTTTTACTTCCACGGCCAGTGGCGGCGGATGGAGGCGTTCGAGCGCGCGGCGTGCGCCGCCGTGGACGGCGTGGTGACGGTGTCCGACGAGGACAGCCGGATTTTGCGCGAGGAGATGGGCTTGAAGAACGTGCTTGGCGCGGTGCCGACCGGCGTGGACGTGGATTTCTTCCAGCCACCGACGGGCGTGCGCACGCCGTGCTCGCTGGTGTTCCTCGGCTCGATGGATTGGATGCCGAACATTGACGGCATCTGCTGGTTCGCGGACGAAGTTTGGCCGCTGGTGAAAAAGAATTCGCCCGACGCGACGCTCACCATCGTGGGCCGCAAGCCCACGGACAAGGTGCGGCAGCTCGCCGCGCGCGATTCATCCATCATCGTCACCGGCACGGTGGACGACGTGCGCCCGCATCTGGCGCGGGCGCAGGCGATGGTCGTGCCGCTGCGCGTGGGCGGCGGCACGCGCATCAAGATTTTCGAGGCGATGGCGACGGGCATCCCCGTCATCTCGACGCGCATCGGCGCGGAGGGCCTGCCGGTGAAGCACGGAGAAACCATCCTGCTCGCGGACGAGCCGGCGGACTTCGCGGAACAAACTGCATCGCTCTTCCGCCAGCCGGAGCACGGCATCCGTCTCGGCCAGGCCGCGCTGGAACTGGTGCGGCGGGATTACAGTTGGAGTTCAGTGAACGCCGTGTTTGAGGGCTATCTCCGCAGCGCGCAGCAAACGTAAAGCTGGCCTCGCCTGCTTAACTTGTCGCTGGTTCGGCGCGCTTGCGGTAAAGCACCGCGACGTGGCCGACAATCCAGATCAGCTCGCTCGAAGTTTTTTCGGCCATCGCGGCGGCGAGCGCCTTCCGCTCGTCCTTGTGCTCGTCGAAGCGCACCTTCACCAGTTCGCGGTGGGCGAACTCGTGGTTGAGCGCGTGGAGGAATTCCGGCGTCAGCCCGGCCTTGCCGAGCTTGACGGTGGCGTTGAGGCGCTGCGCCGCCGCCTTCAGTTTGCGGCGCTCGGCGTTGTTCAATGGTTCGGGCATATTTTGGAAATGTGGTTCGGTCAAATCGTGAAGTCGTTGTATTCCGGCTTCACCGCCTCGAGCGGCGGCAGGAGCATCCCGGCGGCGACGGTGGCAAAGGTGCCCTGCTCGATCAGGATGAACGAGCCGGTCAGGCGGTTGGTTTCGTAGCCGTCGAACACCAGCGGGCGGGCGGTGCGAAGGCGGATTTCGCCGATGTCGTTCAACGCGAGTTCATTCACCTCCGGATCCGGCTCGAAGGCCTGGATGTTCATCTTGTTCTCGATGGAGGTGACGACGGCCTGCACGGTCTGCGTCGTGTGCTTGATGAGGTATTTGTTGCCGCGCTGGAGCGGGCGGCGGTGCATCCAGCAGACTTTGGCGTGCAGCTCGGAACTCATGCCGGGCAGCGCGTCGAGGCCCACGATCATGTCGCCCCGGCTCACATCGATCTCGTCGGCCAGTGTCAGCGTGATAGCCATCGGCGGAAACGCCTCGTCGCGTTCGCCGTCGGCCGTGACGACGGCCTTGATGCGCGTCCGGGCACCTGA
>JACRJY010000185.1 GCA_016235585.1 Verrucomicrobiota bacterium
AATCGCAGGCCGCGTTTCGAGCAAATCGAGCGCGGGGTTGGCCGGACGCGCCGACGAATTATCAAAAGCCGGCGCTGGCTGTTCCCTCTCCCGGCGGGAGAGGGTTAGGGTGAGGGGGAACGCGATGAACATTGCCGAGTGGCTTGTTATTGCTTCGGTTGCACTTTCCAGGTTTTCGGCATTTCAAAAAATGGCCGATGTGTCACCAAAACGCTGCCGTCTTCCTGAATTGTGAAGACAATCTCTCCGGAAAAGTTTTTGGGAAGTATTTTGGCCACCTCAACTTCCTTCTCGTGCGCTTTTCCATCTCCACTGACCCATACAACCGTCGCTTTATCAGGCATGGGATATGAGACGAAAACATCAATTTTCTCAATTCGCGGACCAAGATACCCGCCAACTGACTCGAACTTTCCGTAACGGACATGAGCGCGATTGATTGCATTGGAAGTTCCGTTGGTGAGGACAACCGAATACTTGGCAGTTGAACGCTCCGACGCAGCACATCCTTCTACCACGACACACATTATCATCGCCAAAAGCAGTGTTTTCATAGGCTTGTTACAGTTTCACATCTTCCCATGTGATTCTCCGCTCCACCTCCCCCAGCACTTCAATGTTCACGCGGCGCAGCTTGCCCGTTGCGCCGGCGGCAGGGTTGTTGAGCCAGCGTTCCGCCCATTCCACCACGGTCACGCCGGCGGGGTTGAAGAGATATTCCTCCAGGCCCGCGCCGATGATTTGCGCGGGCGTGTCGAGGCGGTAGAGGTCGAGGTGAAAGAGCGGGAGGCGTCCGCCGGCGTATTCGTTCACGAGCGCGAAGCTGGGCGAGGACACGCGCGCGGTGACGCCGAGGCCCGCCGCGATGCCCTTCACCAGCTCGGTCTTGCCCGCGCCGAGGTCGCCGCTCAACGCGAAGACCCAGCCGCGCCCGCATCCGCGGCCCCACTCGACACCGAGAGCGCGCGTGGCTTCAGGACTGGGCGAAATGAGCGTAGCCATGGGCGGTGAGTTCGCGGACGCCGGTCTTCTCACGCAGGCGCAGGCCGGGTTCGCGGAGGATTTTGCCGATGCACGTGAGGCGCAGTTTGGGAAAATGCTTCTTCCATGCGTCCAGCAGCGGCACGGCGGCCTGGCTGGCGACGGTGAAGAGCAGTTCAAAATCCTCGCCGTCGGTGAGCGCGGCGAGCAGCGGCGGCTTGGCGGAGGAACCTTCCTTCGCCTTCAGCTTCGCGGCGCGGCTGACGGGGATGGACGTGGAAAGCAGTTCCGCGCCGACGCGGCTGGCGTGGAGGATGTGCCGCAAATCGCCCGCGAGGCCGTCGCTCAAATCAATCATGCTGTGGAGGGCGAAGTGCTCCGCAAGCCAGCGCGCCTCGGCGAGGCGCGGCTCGAAGTCGAGGTGCCGGCCCGCGAGCGAGCCGCCGAGTTCGCCGGTGACAAAGATGGCGTCGCCGGGTTTCGCGCCGGAGCGGTGGATGACTTTGCCCTTCGGCGCGAAGCCAATCAGCGCGATGGAAATGAGAATGCGCTCGGGGTTCGTCGTCGTCTCGCCGCCGACGATGGCGACGTGATGCTGCCGGGCGAGCGCGCTCATGCCGTCGTAGATGGACTCGATGAACGCGGCGTCGAACTTTCGCGGCAGCGCGAGCGTGACGAGCGCGTGCGACGGCGTGCCGCCCATCGCCGCGATGTCGCTCAACGCGCGGGCGAGCGCCTTGTGACCGACCTGGCGCGGGTCGGCGTCGGATTGGAAATGGATTCCCTCGACGACGGCGTCGGTCTTGAACAGCAGCACGCGGTCGCCGAGGCCGACATCGAGCACGGCGCAGTCGTCGCCCGGCCCGGCGAGCACGGAGGCGTCGGTGGGCAGCGACTTGGTGAGGCGCGCGATGAGGTCGAATTCGTTC
This sequence comes from Verrucomicrobiota bacterium, assembly GCA_016235585.1. Classification (GTDB taxonomy): domain Bacteria; phylum Verrucomicrobiota; class Verrucomicrobiia; order Limisphaerales; family JACRJY01; genus JACRJY01. The sequence goes on from JACRJY010000185.1 coordinate 1,911, forward strand.
ATGTCAGCCGCCGAAGTGCCGCCGGAGCCACGGCTCGTTCACGATGATGAGGAAGTTCGCCGAGTTGAACAGGCTGTGCGCGGCGATGGGCGCGAGCAGGTTGTTGGTTTTTTCGTAGAGCCACGTGAGCGCCACGGCGAGCAGCGTGAGCGAGATGAAAGTCATCTGGTTCCAGTGAACCACTGCGAAAACCAGCGCGGTGCCCCACACGGCGAGGCGCGGGCGGCCCAGCTGCTTGACCGCCGGATACAGGATGCCGCGAAAGATGATTTCCTCGCCGATGGGCGCGAGCAGTGCGGCGATGAGGAGGAAAATCCCCTGCGACTCGGCGGAAGTGGCCTTCTGCAACGTCTGCACGGTGATTTGCTGCACGGGCGCCTGCTGGAATGATTTCAGCGCGGCAACGGAGAGGGAGTTGATCCACCAGGTCGCCGGCAGCGCGATGGCGCAGACCAGCGCGGCCAGTGCGAACGCGCGGATTTTGCCCGGCGAAGAAAGACCGAACGCCTCCGCCCAGCCGATTTTGTGCTCACGCAGAAAAAAGAACGTCATCACCAGCACGCTGCCTTGGAGAACGGCGGCGTTGATGCAGAAGCTGGCGAACTTCTGCCGCGCGGGCGGCACGAGGGCGAGGGACTCGACCAGCAGCGAAACCGACGCGCCGACGGACATGCAGACCAGCAGGCCCATCAGCAGCATGAGCACGGCGTCCGGCTTCCACGGTTTTTCCGACAGCATGGCGGGAAGCTAATGCACTGGCGCAGCGGACGAAACGGAAAAAGGCGTGTTCACACCGCGACCGCTTCAAGGCTCCAGCCGGGCGAAATGTCGGCGTCGAGCGATGGTTCGACGAGGCCGCGAGCGAGTTTGCGTTCCGCGAGAACCGCAATCATTGCGGCGTTGTCGGTGCAGTAGTCCGGCTCGGCGAGGCGCAGCGTGAGGCCGGCGCGTTCACAGGCGGCGGCGAGGTCGCGGCGGAGCTGGCGGTTGCACGTCACGCCGCCGGACGCGGTGACGCACTGCACTTTTTCGCGCTTCGCGGCGCGGATGGTTTTACCGACGAGCGTTTCCACGATGGCCGTTTGCACGCTGGCACAGAGGTCGCGCAGTCCGTGCGCGTCGTCGGGCAGCACGGGATTTTTCTGGAGGAAGTAGCGCACGGCGGTTTTCAGGCCGCTGAAGCTGAAGTCGTCGTTTGCCGCGTCGAGCAACGGACGGGGAAAGTCATGCGCGCGCGGATTCCCATCGGCGGCGAGCCGGTCAATCACCGGGCCGCCGGGATACGGGAGGCCGAGGAGCTTGGCGGTTTTGTCGAAGCACTCGCCGGCGGCGTCGTCGAGCGTCGCGCCGAGCAGAAGGTGGTGCAGCTCGGCCTCGACCTTCACCAACATCGTGTGGCCGCCGCTGACGATGAGGGAAATGTTGGGCTGAAAGTTTTCAAAGTCCGCCGTGCGCCCGCGAATCCACGGCGAGTAGAGGTGCGCCTCGTGATGATGTATCGCCACGAGTGGGCGCCGCAGCGCGAAGGCGAGCGCCTGCGCGGCCTTCAGCCCGACCAGCAGGGCGTTGGGCAGGCCGGGGCCGCGCGTGACGGCGACAGCGCGGATTTCACCGACGGACACGTTGGCCTCCGCCAGCGCGGCACGGGCGAGCGGCAGAAGGTTCCGCAGATGCTCGCGCGTGGCGAGTTCGGGGACGACGCCGCCGTATTCCGCGTGGAGTTTCGTCTGCGAGGAGACGGCGTTCGCCAGAACACAGCCACTGCGCACGACGGCCACGCTGGTTTCGTCGCAGGAAGTCTCGATGGCGAGGATGGGCATGTGGGGGAAAGGATGAAGGATGAGTTATGAAGGATGAATCTCGAATCGCTGACTTCTCCCCACGCCACGCCGTGTTTGAAAAATGTGTTGGCCGGCCTGCACACGGATTGATCCAGAAGCGCCGCCCCCGGATTACTTGCGCGAGGAAACTTTCTTCTCGGCCTTGAGGCCCTGCGAGTAGAAGGCGATGCCTTTGAGCACGTCAAGGGCACGTTCGAGCTGGAGGTCGCGGGCGTTCTTCACGCGCTCGCGGTCTTTTTCGTCGAGCGCGTCCGCGCCGCCGGGGGAGCGCTTGAGCGCGAGGTCGCGCTCCTGCTCGTCGCTCATCGGCACGAGGATGTCGGGCGTGATGCCCTTCTCGTGAATGACCTTGTGGCTGGGCGTGTAATACTTCGCGGTGGTCAGGCGCAATGCGGCGCCGTCGGGCAGGGGCAGGATGCTTTGCACCGAGCCTTTGCCGAAGGTCTGCTCGCCGATGACGATGGCCTTGGTCTTGTCGGCGAGGTCCTGCAGGCAGCCGGCGACGATTTCCGAGGCGCTGGCGCTGCCGCCGTTGACGAGCACGACGCGCGGCATGACCGTCGGCGTGGCGCGGGCCGTGGACTTGTAGGTGTCCTTGCTCTTTTCGTCGCGGCCCTCGGTGGTGACCACCAACTGGCCGGGCGGGACAAATTTCTCGCACACCTTCACCGCCTGGTCGAGCAGGCCGCCGGGATTGTCGCGCAGATCGAGGACGAGCGCCTTCATGCCCTTCGCCTCAAGTTTCTTGAGCACGTCGCCCAGCTCCGCGCTGGTGCGCTCGCCAAACTGCGCGAGGCGGACGTAGCCGACCTGGTCGTCGAGCAGCGGATATTCGCTCTTGCCGTTCACGTCCTTGACGGTGGCCACCTTGATGACGGCGCGCGTGAGCTTGACCTCGCGGGTCTCGCCGTTGGAGGGGCGGAAGAAGGTGATCGTCACGTCGGTGCCGGGCTTGCCGCGCAGGTTTTGAACCGCGTCGTTGAGGGTGAACTTCGCCGCGCTCTTGCCGTCAATCTTCACGATGCGGTCGCCGGAGAGGACGCCCGCGCCCGCCGCCGGCGTTTCATCCATCGGTGCGATGACGGTGACGGCGTTATCCTTCAGACCGACGACGATGCCCACGCCGCCAAAGACGCCCTCGGTGTCCTTCCGCAGCTCGTCGTATTTGCGCGCCTCCATGAACTCGCTGTGCGGGTCGAGGGTGGCGATCATGCCCTTGAGCGCGCTGCTCACGAGGCTCTGGTAGCTGGCCTTGTCGCCGTCCACGTATTCCGCGCGGACTTTTTCCAGCACGGTGGTGAAGAGCTTGTAGTGGAGGTAGGGGTCGTCCTTTTCGGCGGCGTGGGCGGTGGTGAAGTAAAGGTGCGTCCCCAAGAGGAGGTTCACCCCCAGCGCGGCCAGCAGCAGGCCGTAAAACAGGCGCTTTTTCATACGATTGTCTTTCTGTCTGCTGCGAAAGTAGGCGCGGAATGCGGTCTTGGCAAGGTTGACCTTGCCGCCGCAGCGATTTAGCTTCCCGCCATGACTGATGTCGTCGAAGCCGCCCCGCGCCGGTGGGGAAATCTGGAAATCCACCCGGCGATGCCACGGGCGCAGGCCGAACCGCTCGCCCGCGAAATTTTCACGCTCAAAAAGCAGCTCAACGCCGTCATCCTCGCGCACAACTACCAGGTGCCGGAAATCCAGGACGTGGCCGACTACGTGGGCGATTCGCTCGGCCTCTCGCAGCAGGCGGCGCAGACCAAGGCGGAGGTTATCGTCTTCTGCGGCGTTCACTTCATGGCCGAGACGGCGAAGATTTTGAATCCCAATAAAATCGTCGTGCTGCCGGACAAGGACGCCGGCTGCTCGCTCGAAGAAAGCTGCCCGGCGGACCAGCTCGCCAAGTTGCAGGCGACGAATCCGAACTTCTGGACCATCGCCTACATCAACTGCAGCGCGGCGGTGAAGGCGTTGAGCGACGTGATCGTCACCAGCGGCAACGCCGAGAAAATCGTCCGCGCCGCGCCCAGGGACAAAGACCTCCTCTTCGTGCCCGACGAAAACCTCGGCGCGTGGGTCATCGAGCAGACGGGCCGCCCGATGACGCTGTGGAAGGGCAACTGCTACGCGCACGTCGAGTTCCGGCGCGACCAGGTGCTGCGGCTGCGCGCGCAGTTTCCCGACGCGAAAATCGTCGTCCACCCCGAAAGCCTGCGCGAAGTGCGCGACCTCGCCGACGCCGTGTGCTCGACCGAGAAGATGATTCTCTACTGCAAGGACAGCCCGGCGCAGCGCTTCGTCATCGTCACCGAGTCCGGCATCATCCACCGGATGCAGAAGGAGTGCCCCGGCAAGGAGTTCCTCTGCGCGCCGGTGTTCGACGTGATGCAGATGCCCACGGACAACTGCCGGTGCAGCGAGTGCAAATTCATGAAGATGAACACGCTCGAAAAAGTGCGCGACTGCATGAAGCGCCTCGCCCCGCGCCTCGAACTGCCCGCCGACATCATCCGCCGCGCCCGCCTGCCCATCGAGCGGATGCTGGAAATTTCCGCCCAGCCGATTGAGAACGCGGGTTAATCCGGAACGATGCAGTTCATTGGGGAGCGCGTGGCGTCCCGCCCGCTGTTTTCGGCGTCCCGCCGAAAACTTCCCCACGCCAGCCGGACACACTATCGAGTGGGCGGCGGGTTCGCCCCAACCCCGTCGGCGGGACGCCGACGGGGGCGACCGGGACGGTCGCGCTCCCCATTTCAACGGCATCGTTCCGGTTAAGCGTGTCTCGCCGGCAATCCACCGCCTCCTTCCGGGCCACGGGCCGTCGCTCGGCGAGGCGTGGAGGCATGGTTTGAAAGGATTTTTTGTGTCGCGCGAAGGACGCGAAGAAAACCAAGGGATAGGGCTTCTTTTCCTTCGCCCCCTTCGCGTCTTCGCGCAAAAATATGCCACTGCTCTGCAAGAATGTGGTTTGACTGCCGCGCGTCAAACCGCTCGAATGCCGCGCAACAATTTATGAAACACCGGACATCGAAGTTGAGTTCCCTCCGCGCCGCGCTCGCGCTGGCCGCCCTGTTTGCCGCCGGTTCGCTGCCGGCCCAGACACTTGCGCGCTTCGACGCGCAGTTCTCCGGCAGCAAGATGAAAATTGACGGCACCTCGACCGTCCACGACTGGACGATGGAGGGCACCATCGTCGCCGGCGCGCTGGAGCTGGACGCCGCGTTCCTCGCCGCGCCGGACAAGGCCAAGCCCGGCAAAGTCGCCGCCAAGGCGACGGCGAGCGTGCCCGTGCGCTCGCTCAAGAGCGGCAAGGATTCGATGGACGCCGTGATGCAGGACGCGATGAAGCAGACGCAGTTCCCCAAGATCGAGTTCCGCCTCGCCGAACTCGCGCTCAAGGAGACGCCCAAGTCCGCCGACGGGCCGTTCGCGTTCGACAGCAAGGGCGAACTCGTCATCGCCGGGGTCACCAACAAAATCTCCCTGCCTGTCAGCATCCAACGCGTGGGGCCGGGCCGGCTCAAGACCACCGGCTCCATCCCGGTGAAGATGTCCGCCTACGGCATCACGGCGCCCGCGCCGAAAATCGCGCTCGGCCTCATCACCACCGGCGACGAGGTGAAGGTAAGCTTCGAGTGGATCACGGCGCAGAAGCCGTGAGAAGCTGCCAGCTTCCAGCAATCAGCGGTCAGCTTGAAGCGCTTTAGACGAAGAACGGTGATCGGTAGCTGACGATACATAAGCTCATGCACTACTGGCGCCAAGATTACTTCGAGAGTCTCCGGGAGTTGGCTGCCGACACCAACAAGTTTCCAGAGTGGTCTGACTATTTTGCCTATTGCGAGCTTTTGGAGCGGGGATTGCGCAAAGAGGCATTGGCCAAGCTCAACCGATTTGTTTCGTCCATGCTCGCCACTTCCTTTGAGGAACGACGACGCTTCGTCAGTTGGCTTCACCACCGAGTCTGGAATACCGGATGGCTCAATGCCTTTATTCCTCACCCGCTAGACACGCGACTTGCAGCACCGACGTTGCGCGAGTGGATCGAGCGTGAGCCAAACGCAGCAGAGCCGCATTGTTGGCTAGGCACAATGGAGCATCTGCGACGGTCCGTGACGCTTGACCCGTTGAGTGAGGTCGCGAGCACGCGATTCATCCGCTGCATCCTCGGCGGGATTGACTATGCAACGCATGAATTGCCGGCTGGCTACTTGGGTGACGACCCGTTCGAGGATTTGGCTGATTTGGCGACGGCGGAGAAGTTGTTGAACCATGTTCGCAACCTTGACGAGCGCGTCCAGTTGGCGGGAAAGATTGCTGAGGTGAGGAGATTACTTGGTGATTACATCAGTGAACGATTAGTTCCCGTTCAGCGCAACACCCGCCCCAGCCCGAATTGATCTCCGTTGCGGACGGGCTGGTTGCCAGCGAAATCAATCTCCAGCAGCTTCTCGCTGTGCACCGCCGCGCCGGTTTCATCCGTCAGGCCGGTGATGATTTTGTGCGTGGCGACCTCAATCACGTCGCCGGTGGAGGGATAGGCGAGCCGGCCATCCAGGCTGAACGTCACCCAGCCCGGCTGTTCGCGCACCGGGATGCTCGTCACCTGTTTGGGCGGCATCACGGTGGCGTCGAAGATGTGCAGGTGGCTGTTCGCGCCGTCGCAAATCCAAAGCTCCTTCTCGTCCGGCGTGAGGCCGATGCCGTGGCTGGGGCAGCCGTGCCGCTTCACCGGGCCTGGCTTGAAGCCCTGCACTTCCACGCGGTGCAACATTTTGCCGGTGGCCAGATCGCCAACCTCGAAGCCGAGCAGGCCGTTCACGTTCACAAAGCAGAGCGTCTGCCGCCCGTTCACCGTGAAGGGCCGGATGGGCGCGCTGAACGGCCCGACTTCGCGGCTGATGGTGTGCGTCTTCGTGTCGGTCACGCGCAGCAGCGGCGATTTCAACCCGGCCAGATAGGCGTGCGCGCCGTCGAGGCCATAGACCGTGTTGTGCGCGCCGGACTTCGGAACCACTTTGGCGATGACCTCGCCGGTCAGCGCGTTGAGGACGTGCCAGTGATCCTTCTCGAAGGACGGCAGATAAATCACCTTGCCGTCCGGTGAAATCGCCATGCGGTCGCAGCCGCCTTCATACGGTTTCTCCCAGAGAATTTTCTCCGTCAACAAATCGAAGCACGTCACCGTCTGCGTGGTGCCGACGTAAAGCCGCTTGGTGGCGGCGCTGGCGCAAATGCCTTTCACGTTGAGCGGTTTGCCGTTCGCGCCCAGCCCGGCGGCGGGGATGCGCTTCACGAACTTGTGGCCGTCGTCCATGTCGAACACCAGCACGCCGTGCCCGCCGAATTCGAGATAGTTGCGGATGCCGGGCACGGCCACGTAGAGCAGGCGCTTCTCGGCTGTTTTATTGGCGTCCGCTGCCGGACAGGGAGAAATCAAACTTGCGAACAGCGAAACGCCAGCAAGGAGGGCGAGAAGAAATTTCCGCCAGTGGAAATGGAGTTCAGGCTTCATGCTGCGGATGTTTGCGCCCGCCGCCAATCCGCGCAAGTGAACAAAGCGGCTGCTTTGCCCGCGGGCAGAGTCGAACGCACGGATACACCATCCGCCAACGGCAACGCGTTCAGGAAGCGTTGGTGTCAGCGTCGTGACTGGCGGAGCGAGCTTCGAGAAACGCCTTCAACTCCGCCGCCGCCTTGCCGCCGAAGCCGGGCACCTCGGCAATCTGCTCGACCGTCGCGAGCCGCAGCCGGTGGACGGAGCCGAACTTTTTCAGCAGCGCCTGCTTGCGCGCCCCGCCGACGCCGGGAAACTCGTCGAGGATGCTCTCGGAAATTTTCTTCAATCGAAGCTGCGCGTTGTAGCTGTTCGCCACGCGGTGCGACTCGTCGCGCACACGCTGGAGCAGCTTCACTGCCGGATGGTCGAGGCCGGGCCGCAGCGGTTCGCTCTCGCCGGGCCGGTAGATTTCCTCGAACTCCTTCGCCAGCCCGATGACGGGGATTTTTTCCAATCCCAGCTTCGCCAGTTCGGCGCACGCGGCGTTGAGCTGCCCCTTGCCGCCGTCAATCAGGATGAGGTCGGGAAGGGGGGCGCATGGCTGGCGTGCTGAATTGGCTGCCGGGGAGAAAGGGGGAAAAGGAGAAAAGGTGATCTCCGCTTCAGTCGCCGTCTCCTTTTCTCCCTCTCCCCTTTTCCCCTTTTCGGCCCGCCGCGTGGCCGCGTCACTCTCATCCTCGCCGCTTTCGCGCAGCAGCCGCGAGTAGCGCCGCCGGATCGTCTCCGCCATGCACGCGAAGTCGTCCTGACCGGTGACGGTCTTCATTTTGAAGCGGCGGTAGTTTGCGCGGTCGGGCCGGCCGTTTTTGAAGCTCACGAGCGACGCCACGGCGAAAGTGCCGCTGATGTTCGAGATGTCGAAGCCCTCGATGCGCGCGGGCGGCGCGGGCAGGCCGAGAAGGTTTCCCAGCTCCACCAAATCCTTCTCTGGGTTGAGGGACACGGGCAGCGTGTAGGGCACGCGGACGAACTCGCGCGTCTTCTTCGTCGCGTCGCGGAGGTCGGCCAGCACGTCGCGGAACTGCGCGGCCCGCTCGAAGTCCTGCGCGGTGGCGGCCTTCTTCATCGCGGCTTCGAGGTCGTCCGCCATCTCCTCGCACTGGCCGGCGAGAAAATCGCACGCGGCATTCACCTGCATCAGGTATTGCTCGCGCGTCACGTTGCCGATGCACGGCGCGGTGCAGACCTTGAGATGGCCGTAGAGGCAGTGCTTGTAATCCGCCTCGCCCGGCGTGAGCGGACGGCAGCCGCGCAGGTTGAACTTGGGCCGGACAAGATTCAGCGTGCGCCGCAGCGCGCCACCGCCGGGGAACGGGCCGAAGTAACGCGCGCCGTCGTCGAGCCGCAGCCGCGTGAGCGTGAAGCGCGGGATGGGATCGTTCAAATTGACCTTGAGCAGCAGGAAGCGCTTGTCGTCGCGGAAGCTGATGTTGTAGCGCGGGTGAAATTCCTTGATGAGCTTGCCTTCGAGCAGCACGGCCTCGGCGTCGCTCTTGACGACGTGCCAGTCGAAGTCGTGGATGGCCTCGACGAGGGCGTTGAACTTCAAATCCCATCCCATGCGGCGCGACGATTGGAAATACTGGTTCACGCGCCGGCGCAAATCCTTCGCCTTGCCGACGTAGATGACCGTGCCGAAGCGATCCTTGTGCAGGTAGATGCCTGGCTTGTGCGGCACCTGCGCGAGCTTGCTGCGGATGTGGTCGGTCAACGGCATCGCGACGAGCTTCGGGTGTCGTGGCTCAAGTTTCAAGCGGCGCGTCTTTGGAGAGCGACGCATCCGCGCCGCGTGCGGCGTGTTTGCAGGTTGCTTTCTCCACCGCACGGAGCTACTTCCTTTTCCAGCAACTCAACCAACAACCCAACATATTTATGACTGAACCCGTCGTTTGTCAGAAATCACCGCTCGTGCAGAAGGTAGAGCCGGGCGAATACTGGTGGTGCGCCTGCGGGCGCTCGCAGGGCCAGCCGTTTTGCGACGGCTCGCACAAGGGCACCGGCCTCGGCCCGAAGAAGGTCGAAATCAAGGAGGCCGGCACGGTCGCGTGGTGCATGTGCAAGCACACCGGCAGCCCCGCCTTCTGCGACGGCTCGCACAGCCGCCTCGCGTAACCCGCGCTACTCCCCGCCGAGCAAGCGCGCGTGCTCCTGCATCACGTAGCGGTCGGTCATGCCCGCGAGGTAGTCGCATACCGCGCGCGGCCAGCCTTCCTTGCGGGCGCGCTTGCGCGAGAGTTCGCCGACTTCCTGATGGTGTTCCGAATAGTAACCGAACAACTCCTCCAGCATTTTCACCGCGCGCTTGTTCGGCTCATGCACCACGGGATTGTAATAGAGATTCCGGTAAAGATATTTCCGCAGTGCGGCGTTCAACTTGCGCCGCTCCGCGCTGTATTGCACGAGCGGACGCGGCTAGAGCCGCACGTCATCGGCTGACTTCACACCAACCTCGGTAATCAATCGCTCCGTCGTCTCCACGACATCGCGCACCTGCCAGTCAATCAGGCAGCGGATGATGAAGTAGCGCCGGCACTCGTCCGCGAGCGTGCCGAATTCCTTCTTCACCACGCGCGCGGCGTCGTGCCAGAGGCGCACGTCGCGGTTCAATGCCTTTTCGTTCAGCAGGCCCGCGTCCAGTCCGTCGTCGAGGTCGTGGCTGTAGTAGGCGATTTCATCAGCGAGATTGGCGACCTGCGCTTCGAGCGAAGACGACTTCGCGACCCCTCTCCCTTTCTCCCTCTCCCCGTCCGACGGGGAGAGGGATGGGGTGAGGGGTTTGCCGGGATGATCGAAGCTCGTGGCTTGCTTCATCAAGCCTTCGCGCACCTCCCAAGTCAGGTTCAATCCGGGAAAGCCGGGATATTTCTGCTCCAGCTCCTCGACGACGCGCAGGCTCTGGCGGTTGTGCTCGAAGCCGCCGTGACCGCGCATCAGGCGGTTGAGCGCCGCCTCGCCTTTGTGGCCGAACGGCGAGTGGCCGAGGTCGTGCGCGAGCGCGATGGCTTCGGTGAGGTCTTCGTTGAGGCGCAGCGCGCGGGCGATGTTGCGGGCGATGCCGGCGACTTCCATCGTGTGCGTGAGCCGCGTGCGGAGAGGGTCGCCGGAACCGTGGAGGAAAACCTGCGTCTGGTATTCGAGCCGGCGGAAGGCGCGCGAGTGGATGACCCGGTCGCGGTCACGCTGGAACTCCGTGCGCCAGGCGGGCGGGGCTTCGGTGAATTTTCGCCCGCGCGAGTCGGCGGAGAACTGCGCGAACGGCGCGAGCGTCTGGCGTTCGCGGGCTTCAAGTTCAACGCGGGTGCAGGGCATCTGATTTGTCAGGCGGCTGTCTCCTGAAAAGATTTGGAGTTGATCCGTCCGCGATGAATCAATACTTCCCCCACAGTTATACCAATAGCTGCAGCCAAGGTGCCGAGCGCGATGTCAACGGGACGATGTTGCCAGACAAAAGCAATCGAGGGCAGTCCCAGTGCCAGCATTCCGACGAGCGGCCAGCGCCACGCTGGGCGGTTGCGCACGGTGAACCACGCCGCCACCACCGGGCCGATTCCGTGGGCGGCAGGCATGACGTTGTTGGGAGCATCAACCCTGGCGAGTGAACGATAAACACCATTCCACCAACCTTCCGGCAGGGGTGGTCGGGGCAGCATGGTGGGATCCAGTATCCACCACGGCATTGCCAGCAACCAAGCACACACAACTGCCAAAAGGCACGCGTAAAACCACCTGGCATCGCGGATGGCAAGCGGCAGCAGCCAGGGAACAGGTAACATGGCCATATACACGGGAGCAAAAACCGGCAAAAACGGCACCCAAGATGGCATCATCACCACCCTCGCAGTCGAACTTGGTTGGCGGTATTGGATGATCGTATAGAGCGTGAACAATGCCCAA
>JACRJY010000182.1 GCA_016235585.1 Verrucomicrobiota bacterium
ATTCCTTCGCGGCCTGCGCGCGACAATTTCAAATCGTGTCACGGTTAGAAAGCATGGCTGTCCGTCATCCGCCTGCTACACTCGCGCCCATGCCGAAGCGAAAAAAACTTCCCATCGCGCTGACCATCGCCGGCTCCGACAGCGGCGGCGGCGCGGGCGTGCAGGCGGACTTGAAGACGTTCGCCGCGCTCGGCGTTCACGGCACGAGCGCCCTCACGTGCCTCACGGCGCAGAATCCGCGCGGCGTGCGGGGCATTCAGGCCGCGAGCGCCAGCATGGTGCGGAAACAAATCGAATCGGTCTTTGCCGAACTGCCCCCGGCGGCGGTGAAGACGGGGATGCTGTTCTCGGCGGAAATCATTCGTGAAGTGGTGAAGTTTTTCCGCGCGCAACGCGGCAAGTCACCACCGCTCATCGTTGACCCGGTGATGGCCGCCACGAGCGGTGCGCGGCTTTTGAAACCGTCGGCGATAAAAGCTCTCACCGAGGAACTCCTGCCGCTGGCCGCGCTCGTCACGCCAAACTTGGACGAGGCGGAAATCCTGCTCGGAGAAAAAATCCGCACGCTGGACGAACTGCGCTCCGCCGCGCGCGAACTGCACCGCCGCTTCGGCTGCGCGGCGATGGTGAAGGGCGGGCATCTGCGCGGCGGGCGCGAGGCCGTGGATTTTTTCAATGATGGCAAGACGGAGCTGCTGCTTGCCGCGCCGTTTGTGCGCGGCGTTTCCACGCACGGCACGGGCTGCACTTATTCGGCGGCCATCGCGGGTTACTGCTCGCTCGGCTGCGAACTGCCGCGCGCCGTCGCGCTCGCGAAGGAATACATCACGCAGGCCATTGCACAGAGCGTCACGGCGGGCGGGCACTCGGTGCTGAACCATTTCTGGCAAGCATAAGGCGATTTTTGCCAGACATCACCGAAACCTTTCATTAGCACCCGGCTTCAGCCGGGTGAATCGAAACCGTCGGTGGATCAAACCGTTTCAACGGTTTGATCCGCGTTCACCTGCCGCGTCCGGGCGAAAAACTGTTGAAACAGTTGTTCGTCCGCGCCGACGTTTCCACCCGGCTGAAGCCGGGTGCTAATGAAAGGGGCAAAACCAGATTTGTTCTCGAAAGCATAATTGCGCGGGAATTTTCCTCGAATTCACCGGCGTTTCTGCCTACCTTCCCCGCCATGCAGCGAAGGCGGTTCATCCCGTTGACAGCGTTCGTGCTGGGCGTGTTGTGTCTCCACACAACCGCACCGGCGCAGACGGATTCCACGCGCGCCCGGTTCCGCGAGCCGGCGGCGACGGGCTACCGTCTCGAAACTTCACGGGCAAAATCGGCGGCGGCGGCTTCCCCCAGCGTCCAGTGGCTGCGCGCGTGGCCGGAGAACGGCTCGACGAACGCGGTGGAGTTCAGCAGCCGCGTGACGCTGCGGCTGAAGCCGGGCACGGACTTGGCCGCACTTCTTCAAGGCCGCGCGCTGCAACTCTCCCGCACCGTTGCGCCGGACACCTACATTTTGCAGGCGGCGGACGCGTGGACGGCGCTGCGCGAAGCGGAGCAACTCGCGCAACTGTCGGAGGTGCTCGTGAGCTGTCCCGTCGCGCGGCGCAAGCGCGCGCAGACCGGCCCGGCGGCGGCGTATCCGAACGACCCGTATTACCTCTACCAGTGGCATCTGGAAAACCGCGACGAGGAGGGCGTGACTTACGGGCCGGACACCAATGTGCGCGCCGCGTGGCCGTTCGCGCGCGGCGAGGGCGTGACCGTCGCCGTGGTGGATGACGGCGTGGATTTGCTGCACCCCGACCTCGCCGCCGCGACGGCGAACACGAACCACTTCAGCTTCGCCAGCGGAACCACGAACGGCACGCACATTTCGTCCGCGCTGCGGCACGGCACGGCGGCGGCGGGGCTGGTCGCGGCGCGGGGCGGCAACAGCCTTGGCATGAGCGGCGTCGCGCCGATGGCGAACCTCGTGAGCTGGGCGGTGTTGAATCCCGAAGCCACGGAGGAGGGGTTCATGAACATGTTTCAATACCGCTCCAATGTGGTGCAGGTGCAGAGCCACAGCTGGGTGGGCAACGGCTTGAACCTGCTCGTCGCGCCCTCGGCACTCGAGCAAATCGCCCTCTCCAACGCCCTCACCTTTGGTCGCGGCGGGCGCGGCGTGGTGATGGTGCGCGCGGCGGGCAACATCCGCGAGGACACCGGCAACGCGAACGACGACCAATACGTCTCCGACCCGCGCATCATCGCCGTGGCGGCGGTGCGGAGCGACGGGCGGACGAGCGCCTACAGTTCGCCCGGCGCGTGCGTGCTGGTCGCCGCGCCGAGTTCCGAGCTGGCGAGCGAGGGCAATTACCCCACCGTTTTCACCACCGATCCGCAGGGCACGAATGGCGCGAACCAGATCACCAACTGGGCCGGCTCCCCGCCGGATTTGGGAGACTACGCCTTCGACGCCTACGGCTTCACCGGCACGTCGGCGTCGGCCCCGCAAATCTCCGGCGTGGCGGCGCTGCTGCTCTCGGCCAACACGAACCTGACTTATCGCGACGTGCAGCAAATCCTCGTTCACTCGGCGCGGCACTTCGACGCGGGCGATCCCGACCTCGCGACCAACGGCGCGGGCTTCGTCGTCAGTCACAACGACGGCTTCGGCGTGCCGGACGCCGGCTGGGCCGTGCGTCTGGCGCGGGGGTGGACGAACCGCGCGCCGATGACGAACCTCACGTTCTCCGCGCCGAACACGGGGGCGATTCCCGACGACGGCCTGCGCGTGGTGGTCAGCGGCGGCGGCGTGCCGACGAACCTGGTTTCCATCCGCGCCAATCCCAGCCTCGGTCCGCACGCGGACGCGCCGACGGCCAGCCTGCCGCTCGTGGATGTCGGCCTGGCCACCGGGCCGCTGGCCACAACTCTCGCGGGCAAGGCGGCATTGATCCAGCGTGGCACGGTGTTCTTCTACGAAAAAATCGGCTACGCGGCGCAGGCGGGCGCGGCCTTTGCGGTGATTTACGACCATGGCGGCGGGGGCGTTTCCATCATGGCGGGGACGGATTTCACCCCCATTCCCGCCGTGTTCATCGCGCAGGCCGAGGGCGAGGCGCTGCGAAGCCTGATTCAAACGAATGCCACCGTGACCGCGCAAATCCGCCTCTTCGCGACGAACTACTCTTTCGCCGTCACGAACACGCTGCTGGGCGAGCACCTCGCCGTGCGGCTGCGGACGGATCACCCGCAGCGCGGCGATGTGCGCGTGACTTTGATCTCGCCGCAAGGCACCCGCAGCGTGCTGGCGCGGAAAAACGACGACACCAACGCCGGCCCGGCGGACTGGACTTACTACTCGACGCACCATTTTTACGAGAGCAGCGCCGGGAACTGGACGGTGAGCGTCAGCGACGAAAACGCGGGCAGCACCGGCTCCGTGCTGGGGGTGGACTTGACGATTTCCGGCGTGCCGATCACGGACACGGATCACGACGGGCTGGCGGATGGCTGGGAGCAGACGAACTTTGGCTCCCTCGCGCAAGGGCCGCGCGACGACCCCGACCGCGACGGCTACTCGAACATGAGGGAGCAAATCATGGGCACGAATCCGAACGCGGTGGATGCGCCGTTTCAACTGGGCCTCGACCTCTCGCTGTGGAACGACTCGCACGCGCGCGTGAGCTGGGCGGCCAGCACGAACTACAACTACGAAGTCTATGGCGGCACCAATGCCGCGAGCCTCTCGCTGCTCACGAACTTGACGGGCCAGTTGCCGGAGGTGGAATTCTTCCCGGCGCGCACGAATGACGCGCACCAGTTCTTCCGGGTGCGGGCCGTCAACCCTTGAAGCCGGCCCGCTTGACAGTTGGCCGGGCAAAATTATAGTTCCGGCGTCATGTCGAAAGACTTCGCATCGGGCCGCGGTGAAGAACCGCCATCAACCTCCCGGCTTAACTCCCTCAAGGAATTTCATTCCGCCGGCCGTGGCGCGTGGGCGCACGTTTCCGACGCCGACTGGAACGACTGGCGCTGGCAGTTGCGGAACCGCGTCACCACGCCGGAGCGGCTGCAGGAGCGGCTGCCGACGCTGACCGGCGACGAGCGCGACGGCCTGCACCTCGCGGAGAACAAGCTGGCGCTGGCCATCACGCCGCACTTTTTCAACCTCATTGACCCGGAGGACGAACACTGCCCGATCCGCTGGCAGGTGATCCCCCGCAGCGGCGAGGGCACCGTGGCACCGTGGGAGATGAGCGATCCGGTCGGCGAGGATTCGCACTCGCCGGTGCCGGGGCTGGTGCATCGCTATCCCGACCGCGTGCTGATGCTGGTGACGGATCGCTGCGCGGCCTACTGCCGCTACTGCACGCGCTCGCGGTTGGTGAGCAACGCCAGCGGCTATGACTTCCACCCGGAGTTCGACCGGCAGATCGCCTACATCGCGTCGCACCCGGAAGTCCGCGACGTGCTGTTGAGCGGCGGTGACCCGCTGCTCTTCACCGATGAAAAGCTGGAATATCTCTTGAGCCGGCTGCGCGCCATCCAGCACGTCGAGTTCATTCGCATCGGCACGCGCATCCCGGTTTTCCTGCCGCAGCGCATCACGCCGGAGTTGTGCGCGATGTTGAAGCAGTTTCATCCGCTGTTCATCAGCATCCACTCGAATCACCCGCGCGAGCTGACGACGGAGGTGCGCGACGCGCTGGGCCGCCTCGCGGACGCGGGCATCCCGCTCGGCAACCAGTCCGTGCTGCTCAAGCACGTGAACGACGACGCGACGGTGATGAAGGCGCTCGCGCAGAAGCTCCTGCTCTGCCGCGTGAAGCCGTATTACGTCTATCAGTGCGACCTCATCGCCGGCTCGGCGCACCTGCGCACAAGCGTGCGGCGCGGGCTGGAGATCATGAAGTCGCTGCGCGGCCACACGACGGGTTACGCGGTGCCGCAGTATGTCATTGATGCGCCCGGTGGCGGCGGCAAGGTGCCGGTGAACCCCGACTACGTCTTGAGCCGCAACGCCGACCGCGTCGTCATCCGCAACTTCGAGGGCAAGGTGTTCGAGTATCCCGAGGCGCGCGACGGCACGCCGCGCTTCAAGCCGTCGGAGGACTTCATCGCGCCAGAGCTGGTGTAGTTTTCACCGGCTTGCTTTCGCCGGTTTTCGAGATAGTCTTTGCGCCCTATGGCCGTTGCCAAAACAGTCGCCCACGTGACCGGGGCCGAGTATCTCGACCTCGAACGCCGCGCGGAATTCAAGAGCGAATTCTTCGACGGCGAAATGTTCGCCATGGCGGGCGGCACGGTGCTGCACAGCTTGATCGGCACCAACCTGGCCGCCGAGTTCCGCAACCGTCTCAAGGGCCGCCCCTGCCTGCCTTACAACGCCGACCTGCGGCTCAAGGTCGAGGCGACCGGCCTGTTCACCTACCCGGACTTGTCGGTCATCTGCGGGCCGCCGCGATTTGTTGATGACGAGAGCGACACCGTGGTCAACCCGACCGTGATCGTCGAAGTCCTCTCCGAGTCCACGGAGGCTTATGACCGGGGGAAGAAGTTCGAGCACTACCGTCAGATGACGTCGTTGCGCGAATATCTTCTGGTGAGCCAGCGGGAGCCGCGCATGGAGCAGTTTGTCCGGCAGGCGGACGGCCATTGGCTGCTGCACGAAGCCGTCGGTCTGGAGGCCACGCTGCTTCTGCCTTCGCTCGGCGTCACCGTCGCGCTGGCCGAGGTGTTCGCGAACGTGGAGTTTCGCCCCGCCCCCATGCGCGCCGGGGTGCCGCCACGCGGATGAGTTTCATCGCCGCCCGGCTTGCTTTCCCGCCGCGCCAGATTACCTTCCACTCCCTTTGACTTGATGAATGCACAACTGAACAACGAAGAAATCCGCCGCTACTCGCGGCATCTGATCCTGCCCGAAGTCGGCCTCGCGGGGCAGAAGAAGATCAAGGGCACGTCCGTCCTGTGCATCGGCGCGGGCGGCCTCGGTTCGCCCATCGCGATGTATCTCGCCGCCGCCGGCATCGGCAAGATCGGCATCGTGGATTTCGACACCGTGGATTTCTCGAACCTCCAGCGCCAGATTCTCCACACCGACGCCGACGTGGGCCGGCCCAAGGCGCAGTCCGCCAAGGAAACCATCGCGGGCATCAACCCGTTTTGCGAAGTCCTCATCCACAACACCCGCATCTCGTCCGAGAACGCCCTTGACCTCATCCGCCCCTACGACATCGTCGTGGACGGCACGGACAACTTCCCCACGCGCTACCTCACCAACGACGCCTGCGTGCTGCTGAAGAAGCCGAACGTCTATGGTTCCATCTTCCGTTTCGAGGGCCAGGCGAGCGTGTTCGCGCCGCACCTCGGCGGGCCGTGTTACCGCTGCCTCTATCCCGAACCGCCGCCGCCCGGCATGGTGCCGAGCTGCGCGGAAGGCGGCGTGCTCGGCGTGCTGCCCGGCATCATCGGCTGCATCCAGGCCACGGAAATTCTCAAGCTCGCCATCGGCAAAGGCACGTCGCTCGTCGGACGGCTGATGCTGTTCAACGCGCTGGATTTGAAATTCCGCGAATTGAAACTTCGCCGCGATCCGCAGTGCCCAATCTGCGGCGACCACCCGACGATCACGGATTTGATTGATTACGAAATGTTCTGCGGCATCACGCCCGAACCCGCCCACCCCGCCATGAACCCCGACGAAGTCACCGTGCAGGACATGAAGAAGGCGCTCGATAATCCGGGCCTCGGCATCAAGATCGTGGACGTCCGCGAGCCGGACGAATACGAGATCGCCCACGTGAAGGACGTGCCGCTGCTGCCGTTGAGCCAGCTTCAGGAGCGCTTCACCGAACTCGACCCGAACTCGCAGTATTACATTCACTGCAAGGCCGGCGTGCGCTCGCTCAAGGCGCTGAACTTCCTGCGCGAGCAGGGCTTCAAATATCTCAAGAGCGTGAAGGGCGGCATCAGCGCGTGGTCGGACGAGATTGACCACCACGTGCCGAAGTATTGAGGCGAACGCCGGAGCGGGGTGCATGCACCGCCTCGGCGACGGTGGGGTTATTTTCCAGTTGCGCGGGTGGATTTCTTGCCGCCAAGCTTGCCCACTCTTATGAAACAACTGGCACTGGTGTTTTTCGCCCTGGCTCTTTCGGCAATCCTGCCCGCGTCAATGCCAGCCGCCGACCAGCCGAACATTCTCTGGATCACCAGCGAGGATCACGGCCCGCACATGGGTTGTTATGGCGACCAGCTCGCCCGCACGCCGAACGTGGACGCGCTCGCCGCGAAGGGAATGTTGTTCAAGCGCGCGTGGTCGTGCGCGCCCGTGTGCGCGCCGGCGCGAACGACGCTGATTTCGGGGATGTTCCCGCCGTCTCTCGGCGCGGAGCATATGAGGAGCGAGGTGCCGATGCCGCGCGGCGCGAAGATGTATCCGCAGTTGCTGCGCGAGGCGGGCTACTACTGCTCCAACAACGCGAAGGAGGACTACAACCTCACCAAGCCCGGCCAGGTCTGGGACGAATCCTCGCGCACCGGCCATTGGAAAAACCGCCCGGCGGGCAAGCCGTTCTTCGCCGTGTTCAACTCGGAGTTGAGCCACGAGAGCAAAATCCGCGTGCGTCCGCACACTCAAGTGCTCGACCCCGCGAAGGTGCGCGTGCCGGCGTATCATCCCGACACGCCGGAAGTGCGGCAGGACTGGGCGCAGTATTACGACATCGTGAGCGAAGTGGATGCCGTGGCCGGCCAGCGCCTCAAGGAACTCGCCGACGCCGGCCTCGCCGACGACACGATTGTCTTCTACTACGCCGACCATGGCTCCGGGATGCCGCGCAACAAACGCTGGCCGTGCAATTCCGGCCTGCAAATGCCGCTCGTCGTTTATTTCCCGGCGAAGTGGCGGCATCTCGCGCCGACGGAATATCAGCCCGGCGGCAAATCCGACCGGCTCGTGAGCTTCGTGGATTTCGCGCCGACGCTGTGCAGCCTCGCGGGTGTGAAGCCGCCGGCGGAGATGCAGGGCCACGCGTTCGCCGGAAAATTTCAGGAAGCGCCCCAGCCGTTCATCTACGGTTTTCGCGGGCGCATGGACGAGCGGCGCGACGTCGTCCGCAGCGTGACGGATGGCCGCTACGTTTATCTCCGCAACTATATGCCGCACCTTTCGCAGGGGCAGCACGTCGGCTATCAGTTCCAGACTCCGACGACCGCCGTGTGGCGCAAACTGTTCGACGAGGGCAAGCTCAACGAGGCGCAATCCATCTTTTGGAAAACTCCGAAAGCACCGGAGGAACTTTACGATTTGCAGACCGACCCGGATGAAGTCCGCAACCTCGCCGGTTCGCCGGAACATCAGGCCGTGCTGAAAAAACTCCGCCAAGCACAGCAAGAACTCGCGGTGAAGATTCGTGACACGGGGTTTTTGAGCGAGGCGGAAGTTCACTCGCGCTCCGGCGATGCCGCCCCGCGCGATGCGCTGGCGAGCGACAAGACGTATCCGTTTCAGCGCGTCTTTGCCGCCGCCGACCTCGCCACGCTGCTGAAGCCCGAGGCGCTGCCGGAGCTGAAGAAGCTGCTCAAGGACGCGGACAGCGGCGTGCGCTACTGGGGCGCGATGGGAATTTTAATGCGCGGGCAAGGTGCCGTTGTTTCGTCCAAAGCCGAACTTGCCACCGCGCTCAACGATTCTTCGCCGAGCGTCCGCATCGCCGCCGCCGAGGCGCTGGGCAAGCACGGCACCGAGGCGGACTTGAAGGCCGCGCTCGCCGCGCTCAAGAACGACGCCGATCCGACGAAGACCAGCGCCTACGCCGCCACCGCCGCGATGAACGTGATTGATATGCTCGGCAAAAAAGCCGCGCCGCTGGTGGACTTCATCAAAACGATGCCGACGAAAGACCCGAAGGCCGTCGCCCGTGCGAATGAATACGTCTCCCGCTTGCAGGCGACGGTGCTGGACAATTTCAACGAGAAGCCCGCCGCCGAGCCGGCGGCCAAGGGCCGGAAGGCGAAGGGGAAGAAGAAATGAAATTCACAGCTCAAAGCTCAAAGCTCCAGGGAATTTCAAATTCCAAATTTCAAATTTCCAATGGAGCGGCGTGCCGGCTGTTCCTGGGCGCTTGGAGCTTGGTTCTTCTTTTTGCCTTTTGCCTTTTGCCTTTTGCCTTCGCCAGCGCCGCTCCGCGTCCGAACATCATTCTCATCATGTCGGATGACATGGGTTATTCCGACCTCGGCTGTTATGGCGGCGAGATTCAGACGCCGAACCTCGACGCGCTCGCCGTCGGCGGCCTCCGTTTCACCCAGTTCTACAACACCGCGCGATGCTGCCCGACGCGCGCGGCGCTGCTCACGGGG
>JACRJY010000186.1 GCA_016235585.1 Verrucomicrobiota bacterium
AAGCGAGCGCGAGGTCAGCGGCATCATCGCCGCCGAGACGCCGAACAGCCTCACGCTGCGCGCCGCCGGCGGGGTCGAGGAAGTCGTGCTGCGCTCCGAGTTGAAGGCGCTGAATGCGTCCGGCCTGTCGCTGATGCCGGAAGGTCTCGAAGGCGTGCTGAAGCCGCAGGATGTCGCCGACCTCATTGCCTACATCAAAACCGTCCGCTCAAATTCAAAATGAAATCACACTTGTCGTTGAGAAACTCCTTGGCAAATCAGCCCGCCTCCCCCTCACCCCGGCCCTCTCCCTTGGGGAGAGGGAGAAATGCTTCCCGTTGTGTTGATAATAGTGATTGCCAGATTTTTTCCCGGCGCGGATTGGCTGTCTCCCTCTCCCTTGGGGAGAGGGCCGGGGTGAGGGGGAAGGCGACGAACTTTCTCTCGCTGCTCCTTGTCGTCGTGTCGTTGTCAGGTTCATCCGACTTGAATGCCGCCGCCGCGCCGCCATTGCCGCCCACGGCGGGCGACAAGATGTTCGCCGACTATTTCCGCGACGAGACGGCGAAGCTCTCGCAGCGCTGCCTCGCGGACATCGCCACGCTCGACGACTGGAAATCGAAGCGCGACAAATACCGCGCCCAACTCCACGAAATGCTCGGCCTCGCGCCGCTGCCGGAGCGCACGGATTTGCAGCCGGTCATCACCGGCAAAATCGAGAAAGAGGATTTCACCGTCGAGAAGCTGCACTTCCAGTCGCTGCCCGGCCTTTACGTGACGGCGAATCTTTACCTGCCGAAAAACATCACGAAGCCCGCGCCCGCCATCCTTTACGTCTGCGGCCACGGGCAGGTGAAGAAGAACGGCGTGAGCTACGGCAACAAGGTGGCTTACCAGCATCACGGCATCTGGTATGCGCGCAACGGCTACGTGTGCCTCATCATTGACACCATCCAGCTCGGCGAGATCGAGGGCATCCATCACGGCACGCATCGCGAGGGAATGTGGTGGTGGAACTCGCGCGGCTACACTCCGGCGGGCGTCGAGGCGTGGAACGGCATCCGCGCACTCGACTATCTGGAGACGCGGCCCGAGGTGGACAAAACGCGTTTCGGCCTGACGGGCCGCAGCGGCGGCGGTGCCTACTCGTGGTGGATCGCCGCGTGCGACGAGCGCATCAAGGCCGCCGCACCGACGGCGGGCATCACGGATTTGCAGAACCACGTGGTGGACGGCGTGGTGCAGGGCCATTGCGACTGTATGTTCATGGTGAACACCTACCGCTGGGACTACGCGCAAGTGGCCGCGCTCGTCGCGCCGCGTCCGCTGCTGGTTTGCAACTCGGACAAGGACCCGATTTTCCCGCTCGACGGCGTGACGCGGCTTTACGAGAAGGTCAAAAAAATCTACGCGCTGCATCGCGCGACCAACAACCTCGGCCTGCTCATCACTGAAGGTCCGCACAAGGACACGCCGGAATTGCAGGTGCCGGTCTTCCGCTGGTTCAACCATTACTTGAAGGGCGTGGACGCGCCCATCGGGATGGCGGCGGTGAAAATGTTCGAGCCGGAGCAGCTCAAGGTGTTCGACAAGTTGCCCATCGGCGAGCGCACCAGCAAAATTCACGACACGTTCATCGCCAAGGCCACCAGCGACGTGCCCGCCAAGAACACCGCCGAGCACGAGAAATTTCAAAAGGAGCATATGCTCCAGCTCTGGCTGAAAAGCTTCGGCGGCTGGCCCGACCCCGCGCCGTCGCTGAATGTCAGCCCGGCGTTCAGCGTGGAGCGCGACGGCGTGCGCTTCACCGCGCATGATTTCGACAGCCAGCCGGGCGTGCGCCTGCGCTTCTTCACGCTGCGCGCCGTCGCGGCCAAGGAGGTCAAGGCCGTCCGCCTGCACGTGCTCGACGAGCCGGGCTGGAGCCGCTTTCAGGCGCTGGCGCAAAAGGCGTTTAACCAGGAGCTGACGGCGGAAAAAATCGCGGGCGCGCCGGCGGACGAGGAACTTGACGCGGCGGAGTTGGAAAAATTTCTCGGCTCCGTGCGCGACAGCGGCGAAGTGCTCGTGTCGTTCCCGCCGCGCGGCGTGGGGCCGACGGCGCTGCGCGCGGATGAAAAATACCGCGTCCACGTGCGCCGACGCTTCATGCTGCTGGGCCAGACGCTCGACGGGATGCGCGTCTGGGACGTGCGCCGCGCCATCCAGGCCGTGCGGAGCCTCGACGGGCAAAAGGATGTTTCAGTTGCACTGCTGGGCGCGAACCAGCTCGGTGGCGTGGCGCTCTACGCCGCGTTGTTCGAGCCGGAAATCTCCGAGATAACCATGCTCCAGCCGCCGGCGAAGGAAAACGACTGGCCGGATTTCCTCAACGTCCAGCGCATCCTGCCCGTGTCGCAGGCGGTGGATCTCGCGCGGGATCGTTTCCCTGTCAACATTGTGCTGGGCAAGTAGTGGGTTCTTCACCGTCGCAGTAGTGGGACAGGCATCTTGCCTGTCCATGGGCGCGGACGAATTTCAATCAAGCCTCTCGCCCGTGAGCACGCCCCACCGGACAGGCGGGACGCCTGTCCCACTACTCCTTATGATTCCCAAATGGGAAAGTGCCAGCATTTGCCGGACGAGCAGCGGGTATTTTCTTCGTGTCCTTTGGCGGCATGGCCGCTAGGCTCGCCCAACTTTTATGGCTGGATTCCTTGACGAAATTGAACCGCTGAAACAGACCGCGCTCGCGGAGCTCAAAGCCGCCGCCGACCTCGCCGCTCTCGAACAGGCCAAGGGCGCGTGGATCGGGCCGAACGGCAAGTTCACCGCGCTGATGAAACAGCTCGGCGCGTTGCCGAAGGAAGAGAAGCCCGCCGCCGGCAAGCTCATCAACGCCGCCAAGGTCGAACTTGAAGCCGCGCTTTTCGCGCGCCGCGAAGAGTTGGAACTCGCCGCCGCGCTGCCCAAGGAGCCGACGGATTTCACGCTGCCCGGACGCCGCCGCGCGCTGGGCAAGCTGCACCCGCTCACGCAAGTCACCGACGACATCGTCCGCGCCTTCCGCAAGATCGGTTTCGCCGTGGCGGACGGGCCGGAGATTGAGGACGAGTATCACTGCTTCGACGCGCTCAACACGCCCGCCGACCATCCCGCACGCGATTTGCAGGACACGTTTTATTTGAACGTAGCGCAGGCGTCCTCGCCTGCGAGTTCTGGGAGCGTCATCGCTCCCAGTTCTGGCGGCGAGACGCCGCCTGAACCCGCAGGCAAGATGCCTGCGCTACTTCTCCGCACGCACACCTCGTCCGTGCAGATCCGCGTGATGAAATCGCAACCGCCGCCGGTGCGCATCATTGTGCCGGGCCGCGTGTATCGCCGCGACAACGCCGACGCCACGCACAATCCGACCTTTCACCAGATCGAAGGGCTTTACGTGGACAAAGGCGTGACCGTGGGCGACCTCAAGGGCACGGTGGAATTCGTCTTCAAGGAACTCATGGGCAGCGACGTGAAGATTCGTTTTCGCCCGCACTACTTCAGCTACACCGAGCCGAGCTACGAGATTGATTTCACCAACGCCCTCGTGAAGAAGATGGGCAAGGACTGGCTGGAGATCGCCGGCTGCGGCATGGTGCATCCGCAGGTCTTCGAGAACGTCGGCTACGATCCCGAAGTCTGGACTGGCTGGGCGTTCGGCTTCGGCATCGAACGCATCGCCATGCTCCGCTACGGCATCAACGACATCCGCCTCTTCTACGAAAACGACGTGCGGTTCTTGAAACAGTTTTAATTTGAAAGCTCCATTAGGAGCTAATGGTTTGGGCGGATTGAACAATTCCAAAGCATATGAACAAAGTTCCGAGGCGAGAACAATTGATGAATCCAGTCGTGACTGCATTAAAGCAACTTGGTGGATCTGGATCGGTTGACGAAATCAATAATCAGGTCATCGAACACATGAAGCTCCCTGAAGACACGCTGACCGTGTTGCATGACCCTCAAAATAGCAATCAAACCGAACTGCAATACGAACTCGCTTGGGCGAGAACTTACCTTAAGCGTGTTGGGATACTTGTAAACAGAGGACGCGGGCTTTGGGCACTGACCGAGAAAGCAGACAGTATTTCTGTCGTAAATGGAGCTGAAATTTTGCGGACTGTCCATAGACAAGTTCGACAAGAGAGGCTTGAGAAGGAAAAGGAGAAGTCCAACAAATCAAGTGAGGAACTGCCCGAAGCCGACACACCGGAAGAAGCGCTCCTGTGGAGAACCAAATTGCACCATTTGCTCACAAAGAAACTAACGCCCGCAGCCTTCGAGCGGCTCATTCAGCGCGTCCTACGTGAGTCTGGCTTTATCCAAGTCGAAGTTACAGGTCGCACTGGCGACGGTGGCATTGATGGCAAGGGCATCGCCCGCATCCACGGTTTCATGAGTTTTCATGTGGTCTTCCAGTGCAAGCGCTGGCAGGGCGTTGTCGGCGCGAGTGAGATTCGAGATTTTCGAGGAGCGATGGTTGGCCGTGCCGACAAGGGTTTGTTCATCACAACCGGAACTTTTTCACGAGACGCCATCAAAGAAGCGACGCGAGATGGAGCACCGCCGATTGACCTTGTTGACGGTGATTTGTTGGCTGACAAATTGAAGGAGCTAAAACTTGGCGTCGTTACTTCGATGATTGAGTCCGTTGCTGTGGACGCAACGTGGTTCGAGAGCATTTGATTTCGACTAACCCCCGAAGAGTTGACCGAGCGGCACTTCAGTCCTTCTGTGCGGGGCACGGGTGGTTGAACAATTCCGCAATCGTCAGGCTGAAGTCGGGGAGTAATTTTTCCGCGAGGATTTCCTTGCCCGCCAGAATGCCCTTGAGCGCCAGTCCGTAGGTGGAGGCGTGGTAAACCTCCACGTTGTCGTAGCGCGGGTCAATCATCCACAGCCGCGGCACGTTCACTTCCTCGTAGATTTGTTTCTTGGTGACCGTGTCCCAGCGGTGGTCCTCCGAGTTGACGATTTCCGCCGCCAGCAGCAGCCTGCCGGTGGCGACCGTGACCAGCGCCAAGTCGGGCCGCACCATGGTGCCGGCGGAAATCTGCACCAGCGCGCGCGCTTCGAGCAGGCGGGCGGGGCTGCCGGGCTTCAAGCAGCCGGCAATGTGCCCGTGCAGCCGCTCGCAAATCTCGTGATGCCGCCCGTCCGGCACCTGGCGCAGGACGCTCACGCCCTTGATGATTTCCTCGTAGGAATGGCTCATGGAACGCGCAGCACGCTACGAAGAAAACGCCCGGTATGCGAGTGTTTGTTCCGCGCGACCAGCTCCGGCGTGCCTTCGCAAACCAAGTGACCGCCCGCGTCGCCCGCTTCCGGCCCGAGGTCAATCACCCAGTCGGCCTCGGCGATGAGGTCGAGGTTGTGTTCGATCACGAGGACGCTGTGCCCCGCGTCCACGAGGCGTTGCAGCACGGCCACGAGCCGCTGCACGTCGCTCATGTGCAGGCCGATGGTGGGTTCTTCGAGGATGAAGAGTTTGGCGTTCCGAGTTTGAAATCTCGAGTCGGGCAGCGTGTCGGCGGACGCATCCTTCAATCCGCCGAGCAGATGCGTCACCAGCTTAACGCGCTGCGCCTCGCCGCCGCTCAAAGTCGGGCTGGTCTGGCCGAGCTTGAGGTAGTCGAGGCCGGTGTCGCGCAGCGCCTCCAGCGGGCGGCGGATGCGCTTCTGGGCGGCGAAGAACTCCAGCGCCTCGGCCACGCTGAGGTCCAGCACCTGTGCGATGTTCTTGCCGTTGAAAAGCACGTCGAGCGTCTCAGGATTAAAGCGCAGGCCGTTGCAGACTTCGCAGCGCACATAGGCCGGCGGGAGGAAGTTCATTTCCAGCTTCACCTCGCCCGCGCCGTCGCAGCCGGGACAGCGGCCCGCCGGGCTGTTGAAGCTGAACCGCCCCGGCCCGTAGCCGCGCATCCGCGCCTCGGGCAACTGGGCGAAGAGCGCGCGGATGTCATCGAAGAAGCCGACGTAGGTCGCGGGCGTCGAGCGCGGCGTGCGGCCGATGGGGGACTGGTCCACTTCATAGACGGCGGAGAAGGCTTCCGCGCCGGTGACGAAGCACTCGCCTTTGGAGCGCCGAGCCTTGCTCGGCTTTGGCGTTCCTGCCGAGAGATGCTCGGCGCTCCGGCTCTTGGGCAACGCGGCCTGCACAGCGGGCAACAGGCACTCGCGGATCAACGTGCTCTTGC
>JACRJY010000184.1 GCA_016235585.1 Verrucomicrobiota bacterium
AACAGACCGCTCAACCCGTTTTTGTTAAAACTCAATCTCGCGGTTCAACGTGCCGCAATGCGGACACCGCGAGCGTTCGACATCGGCGTCATCGGTATAGACGAAGGAACATTTTTCGCAACGGAAAACATGGTCTTCGCTCCGCGTCGGCCCGAACCGCTTGCGGCGGCGCTCGGAATATACGGCCACGGCGGAAAGCGCCGCAAGCGCGGAAACCACATAAAGGAAGATGAGCGCGGAGGGAGTCATGAAAGTTATACAGCAAACATACGGAGCTTTCTTGGCTCAAAATCACCTAATGTGGAGCTACAAATTGCCTCTTTCTCAACAAATGAATCACTTTTTCCGACAGCGGAACAAAAACTAACTCTGGATACATGGGAGGCGTATGAAATGCGTCATGCACAATGAAAGCTTTTATCTTGTCAATTTCCGTCAGAGAACCCCAATTGACCGGGGTCAAATTTGCTTCAATAGGGACAACAACAATGCTTGGCACCCGGTCGGAGCGCTTTTGCGGTTGCTTCAGTGTATCAATCAGTTCTTCAACTAATCGTTCTTGGGTTTCTGCGTTGGGGGCGTTCCGTAACTCCTCGATGACGGCAAGCAGTTTTCTGGCTTTTGTTCCCAGTTCATTTTGCACGCTTTGCTGTTGAGGTGCAGGACTGACAGGAACAGGCCTGACAATTACCACATCATCATTAGATGGGCGCCAGCAGATAAAAAAGCTCGCTGTCGCGCCTGCCAAAGCAATTATCGCTAGCACTTTATTGCAATCCAATATCATCCGCTGTTTTTAGCGTGCTGTTTCACGAACTCGACGATAGCGTCCTTGTTGCCGTCCACCAGCCACACGTAACGCAGGAAATCCGCCGGCAGGATGTTCGTGCGCTCGAAAAAATCCCGGTCGCCGCCGCAGCAGAACATCAGGTCGTCCGGCATTTCGCCGCGCAGCTTCGCCTCGGCCTTCACGATGAGGCGCGGCAGCCACGGGATGACCGCGAGCGCCTCGGACTTCGGCGGCAGCTCGTCCATCTCAATCACCTTGCCGGTGGGCTTGCCTTTCTGCACGAGCAGGAAATAGTCGCGCCGCACCGCCGCGACAAGCAACGCATCCTCGAACGACGGCCCGCCGTAGCGCACGAGGTCGTCCACAAAATCGAACACCTCCTGTGCCGTGTGGCCGATGGAGGCGAGGAATTGTGTTTCCGCCGCGTTGAAGAGGGTCTTCGGATCGCGGTGGCCCACGCGGCATCGCTCCACTCCGCGCTCGTGAATCTGGCGGAAAGTTTCGGCCCAGTGCGGCGTGCTCATGGGTTTGAGATCGTTGGCGGAATCTTCAAATGCGCGTGATGACCTGTTCCTTCGGGAAGCGCACCTTCTTCAACGCCGCGTATTTGTCGCCGTCCGCGCGGTAGCCGGCGGCGCAGGCGACCACGGTGGCGAAGCCCGTTTTGTCCAGCCCGAGAATTTCATCGTAGCGCCCCGGCTCGATGCCCTCCATCGGGCAGGTGTCAATGCCCATCACGGCGGCGCTGGTCATGAAGTTGCCGAGCGCGATGTAAGCCTGGAACGTCGCCCACGCGCGGACATCGAGGCCCGGCTTGTTCGCAAAGCCCGTCATCATGCCGCAAAATCCCGCGAGCGACTCGCGCGCCACGCCGCGCGCCGCGATGATGCTGTCCAGATAAGCGTCGATCTCCGCCTCGCCCAGTTTCGTGCGGACGGCGAAGACGACGTGGTGCGAGCACTCCGCCGGCTGGCCCTGGTTCCACGAGACGGGCACGAGCTTCTCCTTTGTCGGCTGGTCGGTGATGACGACAAACTTCCACGGCTGCAAACCGAACGACGATGGAGTGAGCACCAGCGCGGCCTCCAGCGCGGCCCAGTCGGCGGCGGGGATTTTTCTGGCGGCGTCAAACCGCTTCGTCGCGTAGCGCCATTGGAGCCGGGCGACAAGCTGCGGGCCGGAGAGTGTGCTCATTTGTTCCATTCGATCAAAGCTGCCTTCATTTTGTGGCGGCGACGCTACACCGCCCGCGAAGCGTTGGCGACAATTATGGAAGGACAATTGGCAAGAGCGCATCCGGGGGCGATTGCGTATTGCTCAAATCGTTTTTCCCGCGAACCCCGCCAATCACGCCAGAGCAAACGCCGCTCCTTCGCGTCTTTGGCGTGCTTCGCGGGCCATCTCCGGAAGCCATACGGGATAATCATCACTCCGCTACTTCTTTCCGGGCACCGGGATGGATTCCACCAACTGGCTCTTCACCGGTATCAACGTCGCCTTGTGCCGCTCGACCGCCTTCGCCATGTCGGCGAGCACGCCGGGGTGGTTGGTGGAAATGTTGAACGTCTCGCCCGGATCAATGCGCAAATTAAAGAGCAGCGCGGGATTGTGCTCCTCGGGCTTGGGCTGGAAGTAGCCGGCCTGCGTGATGAAGTGCGCTTTGAAGTCGCCCGCGCGCGCCGCCATCAACTGCGTGCCGCGATAATAAAAGTAGGCGTCGCGCTCCACCGTGCCCGTGCCGAAGAACAGCGGACGGATGTCCAGCCCGTCAATGGCGCGATCCTTCGGCACATCGCCGCCGGCGAGTTTCACGCCCGTCGTGAAGAGATCCATCGTGCAGGCCGGCGTGCGCTGAACGGAGCCGGCCTTGATTTTCCCCGGCCACCACGCGATGCCGGGCACGCGCATTCCGCCCTCCCATGTTGAGCCTTTGCCGTCGCGCAGCAGGCCCGCCGAGCCGCCCTGCTGGTTCATGATGAGCCACGGGCCGTTGTCGCTGGAGAAAAAGACGAGCGTGTTCTCCGCGAGCTTCTCCTTCCGCAGCGTGTCGAGCACCTGGCCGACGCTCCAGTCCAGTTCCTCCACCACGTCGCCGTAGATGCCGCGTGCGCTGGTGCCGGAAAATTTCTTGGACGCGAACAGCGGCGTGTGCGGAAACGTGTGCGGGACGTAGAGGAAGAACGGCTTCGCCTTGTGCTCGCGGATGAACTTCACCGCCTCGTCCGTGTAGCGCTTCGTGAGCGTCGTCTGGTCGGCGGGCTGCTCGACGAGCTCGTGATTGCGGTAGAGCGGGGCGTTCCACCATTCGGAGCGCTGGTCGGCGAGCGTGCCGGCGCGCTTCGGCGCGACGGGCGTGGCGTTCATGTCGTTGGAATGGGGCAGGCCGAAGTTGAAATCGAAGCCGTGCTTTTGCGGATGGCCGTCGGGATTGTTCGACCACACGCCGAGATGCCACTTGCCGATGACGCCCGTCGCGTAGCCGCGCGCCTTGAGCGCCTCGGCCAGCGTGACTTCCTCGTGCGGCAGGTGGCCCATCGAAACGGCGCGCAGCACGCGGAACTGGTCGTGGCACATCCCGCTGCGGATCGGATAGCGCCCCGTGAGCAGCGCCGCGCGGCTCGGCGTGCAGACCTCGGCGGCGGAATAAAACTCCGTGAAGCGCATCCCCTCCGCCGCCATGCGGTCGAGGTTCGGCGTGCGAATGGTCGGGTGGCCGTAGCAGCCGAGGTCGCCGTAGCCGAGATCGTCGGCATAGATGATGACGATGTTGGGTTTGGGCGCGGCGGCGGCAACGGAACCGCCAAGGACGCCAAGGCACGCCAAGAGGGAAAGCAGCGGGAATATTTTCAATCGTGACATGGCGGCGAAGCTACCGCTTCACGCCGTGAGTGCCAATCGGATTTTGAAGGCAACAATCAGACCGTCACTTCTTCCTCGGCGGAGCAGGCGGCGGCGCGTTGGTCTTCTTGAACGCGGAGCGCAGCAGCCAGTGGCGCTTCAGGCCCTGCACCAGATCATCCGCGTGAACGACCGCCGCCGAGATGTCGCCGAGGATGTTCGTGTTGGCCTGCACCTGGGAGTTCAAGTTGCTGGTGATGCCCGCGAGGCTGTCGAGCGAGCGGTTCAAGTTCAGCAGCAGCGTGGTCAGGTTCGTGTCAGCGTTGGACAAGGTGGTATTGGCCGTGGCGAGCGTGTTGCTGGCGGCACCAATCGTGCCGCTCGCGGCGGAGAGGGTTTGTTCAAGCTGCTGGTTCAGGTTCGTCGGAATGAGCCACTCGCCGAGCGAGCCTTTCGGTTCACGCAACCGCGTGGTGATGGCGGCGACATTGTCGGCCACGGGCTTGAGTCCGCTGACGACGGCCTGCGCGTCCGCGATGACGGGGCGGATTTCCGCAAGGAGCGTGTCGGCGCGGGCGGCGGCGCTCGCGCCGTTGGTGAGCACGGCGGCGAGCTGGTTGGTGAGGTGGAAAATCCCCGGCAGCGCCTGCTCGATTTGTTTCGCCAGCAAGTCCAGGCGCTCGGTCAGCGCCGGAGACTCGTCGGCGAGCAGCCAGTATTTGGAACCATTGGTGAGCGGCTCAAAAAAACCGCTCTTGTCACCCCACATGGCGGTGAGCTTGCCGTTCTTCTCTTGAAACGTGGCGTGGAGGTTGGTGCGCCCGCTGGTGCCGCCCTTGGTGACTTCGAGATAACGGTTGCCGAGAAAATCCGTCGCCGTCACGCGCACGCGCGAATCCGTCCACAGGTAGCCGTAGTAGGGCGACTTGATGGCGAACTCAATGAACACGTCGTATTCCATGCCGGGGTCTTCGGCGGTGATGCGGGTGATTTCGCCGACGTCGAAACCCATCATCTTCACGGAGTCGCCAATCTTCAGCCCCGCCGCGCTCTCGACATAGGTGAAATACGGCGCCTTGGTGAGGAACCACCCCTTGCGCTGCGCCGTGTGATGGACGTAGTAGGCGAAGCCCGCCAGCAGCAGCAGCGTCGCGACGATGACGAAGACGGCGACGGCGCGCTCGACGCGGCCAAGGCGGGTGCGGAGCTGGGGGGTGAGGTCTTGCAGGGCCATGGAGGTGAATCAAATTGTTTTCGGGGACATTTCTTCCGTCAGAAATTCGCGGAGCCACGGCGCGGAATTTTTCTCCAGCGCCTCGCGCCCGCCCAGCGTTTCCCAGCGGCCATCGTGGAGATGCGCGAACTGCCGTCCACGTGAAACCCAGGCGTGCAGATCTTCCGTCGCGACCACGAGGGTCACGGGCCGACGGTCGAGCAGTTCGTGGCCTGCCGCGAGCCGGTCGAGGAAATCCATCCACCAGTGGGCCTGGCGTGGCTCCAGTCCGCCGACCGGATTGTCGAGCAGGAGCAGCTCCGGCTGCAGCACCAGCGCGCGGGCGAGGGCGGCGCGCTGGGCCATGGCGCGGTTGAGCCGCCCGCCCGGCTGGTTCGCCCACGCGGTGAGGCCGAGGCTTTCCAGCCAGCGCGCGACGGTTTCCGCCACTTCTTCCGGGGCGCAATTGTTGTGATAGCACAACGGCAGCGACAAATTTTCCGCCACCGTGTGCCGGCTGAACAGACGGCCCCCGTGACCAAACACCAGCCCCACGCGCCGCCGGTCTTGAATCAACTCGGCCTCGCTCAAGTGCGCGACCTCTCTGCCGAAAAGCCGCTGCTCTCCGCACACGGGCCGCTGCAAGCCCGCCGCCGTCGCGAGCAAGCTCGACTTGCCCGCGCCGGACAAACCGGACACGACCCAGTAGTCGCCACGCGCCACGCGCCAGCGGATGTTCTCCACCAGCGGCGCGCCGCCGCCCGGCGCAGCGAGCGAGACGCCCTCCAGTTCGAGGAGCGCGGGGGTTTTGTTGTCCGCGGCGGCGTTCACACGAGGAGATAGACCACGATGAACAGCGCGTCCATCAGCACGAATGCCACGACGCCGTGGACGACGGCGTTCATCGTGGCGGTGGAGACATCCTCCAGTTGCAGCGGGCGCGCGAGCCCCTGGTAGCACGTCACCACGGCGGCGACTGCACCGAAGCCCAGCGTCTTCAATCCGAGCAAAACAAAATCCTGCCAGCGCAGCGCCCCGGCCAGTTGGCGGAAATAATCCCCCGGCATCAACGGCACGTCCTGCACGAACGCGAACAGATACCCGCTCAACAGCGCGACGAGGATCAGATACATCGTCAGCGCGAAGACGGACACCGCCAGCCCGATCATGCGCGGCACGACGAGATAATGCACCGGGTCAATGCCCAGCGCCTCCAGCGCCTCCACCTCGCCCTGCGCCCGCGCCGTGCCCATCTCGATCACAATGGCCGTGCCGACGCGCACCAGCACCAGCAGCGCGGCGGCCAGCGGCCCCAGCTCGCGCACCACGACTGTGACCATGATCGTGCCGGTGAAGTTCTGCGCGCCCACCCGCGTGAGCAGCGACACCGTCTGCCCGATGATCACCAGCCCCAGCGCGAAGCCGATGAAGAACACGATGGGAAACAGCTTCACCCCCGCGCGATGAACCTGCCGCCAGATGAGCGGATGAATGACGCGCGGCGACTCGTTGAACTTCGTGGCGACGACGCCCAGCGAGATGAGCGCAAACGCCCCCAGCCCGCGCATCGTCTCGGCGAAGCGGAACACCTGCCGCCCGACGAAGTTCAGGTAGGAACGGAACCACCCGCCGACGCGGGCGGACAGGCCGCCGACGTGTTCAGTCATGGTTTCCTTCGCTGCCACGCTGGAAAACTAGAGGGAAGCCGCGCGCGGGTCAAAACGGATTTGCCGGGGTAATTCGAAGCCCGCCTGCCTTCGCGAGCGGCTCGTCGAACGTCTCCAGCACGCCAGAACGTCCCGTGCACCGGTTCGTTCTGGCCCTCACTGTTCAATGCGTTGAATTGCCAGCGAAGAAATTTCTCCAGCCGCAATCGCCCGGCCTTGAGCTATTCGCCCGGGGTGAAACGGCGCACTGTTGTCGCGCCGCCCCCAATGGGGCCGTTCCTCTTCTTCTTTACCACGGTCTTTTAATTCGAGACCTCTGCAAAACTCCACCAAAGTGCTGTAG
>JACRJY010000189.1 GCA_016235585.1 Verrucomicrobiota bacterium
CCGCCCAGCCCGGGGAACACCACCTGGCTCAAGTCGGGGATTTTGATGTCCGCCTCGCTGGCGAAGGCCGCCGGGGAGATCAGGCACAGGACGAGGAACAGCAGGAGGCTTGGGAACCGGGCGTGGCGATTTGGCATAAGTGACTTCGTTGTTTCGGACGACAATTCCGGCCAACCATTGGCCGTTTTCTCGTGTGAGAGCCATGCCAAGTAGTCAATGGGCGCGGGCGTGTCAAGGCCGGAGTTGCCCGGCGCGGGGGCGGGCGGCTGGGATCGAGCGGGTAGGGCGCGGTGTCCTCACCGCGCCGGACGGCGGGCAGAGGACTGCCCGCCCCACCTTGATCACCGGTGCAGCGCGCCGATCAGCTCGTTCAACTTGTCAATCACCTGCTGCACTTCGCCCTGCGTCGGCGGGTCGCCCACCACGAGGTTCAACGTGTCCACGCCGTTCACGTTGCTGGGCGTGCTGTCTATCGCGTCGTCGAGTTGTTGCTGGCTCACTTCGCCGGGATCGCCTTGCGGCCCCGGATCGCCTTGCGGGCCTTCCGGCCCCGGCGGGCCGCCGGGATCGCCGGGCAAGCCCTGCTCGCCCTGCGTGCCGTCCTGGCCGCGCGGGAGGTTGAAAGAGAAATGCAGCGCGCTGCCCGCGATGTCCACGGTGGCGGGGGCGGGATCGCCGGGGTTGACGGTGGTCACGCCGTCCACGTGCGCGTCGGTGACGGCGGGCACGGCGTCAATCAACTCTTTCAGCGCGTTGAACTGTTCGCGCAGCGGCAGCGACGTGAGCGGCGAATTGTTCGCGGGTTTGTTTGGATCGTAGGGCATGGCTTTTCTTGAAGTTGAGATTTGATCAAAGCTGCCGCCCCGGCCGGAAGTGGTTTCCCAAAGGATGTTGGTTTGGCTCCCGGAGAAGGGCGGCAGCACCTCCTTTTCTTGATCGGATGGTTACGGGGCCATCTTCTGCGCCACGTCGCTCCACGGGCCTTGGCCCGCCGCGCCCACGGCACAGATGCGGAAGTAATACACCGTCCCGCTCGTCAGCCCGGTCGCCGAGCAGCTTGAATTCGTGCTCACGCACGTCTGCGTCCAGCCCGCCGCGTTGTTCGGATCGGTGTTTTGCTGCACGATGTAGCTGTTCGCCCCGTTGAGCGCGTCCCATTGCAGGTCAATCTCCCCGGCCATGTCGCCCATTGTCGCAGCGAGGTTCGCGGGCGCGGGCAGCGGGCCGACCGGCGCGACCGGGCCGCGCACGTCGAAGCCCGCGCTCTGGATTTTCGGCGTGTCACCCTCCGCCGTGAGCTCCACGTAGTTCGCGAGCAGGCCGATCTTGGCCTCCCAATCGAGGTTCGCCTCGGTGAGTTCCGTCGTGGCCTGCTGCGAGGCCTGCCGCGCCGTCAGCGCCGAGGTCAGCCGCGTGTTCAGCCCGGTGTTCGCGGTGGTGAAGCCCGTCAGCACCGCGCCCGGCGTCGGGAAGTTCGCGTTGCCCGTGAGCGCGGCGATGATTTGCTGGCCGTAGGCGTAGCGGGCGGCGGCGTTGAGGGTGCGGATGTTCAGCTTTATTTTTGCCATAGGTTTTCTTTCCGGCACGAACGCATCCCAGGTCAGGCCCGGCGTGTCGAACGCGAGGTTGTTGGATGAATCCCAGAATAGTTGTGCCATGTGATGATTGCAGTTGTGGTGAATGTTATTCCTTGGGAAACCGCCGCGACTCTGATTGCGCCGGCGGATCATAGCAAGGACAATCTCCAAGCCGTTTGAAAAATCATTCCGGCGAACGCCGGAACCACGTCGGCCAACGCCCGCGTCACGTCGGCGGCTGCCGAAGCCACGCGGGCCAACGCCGGAGACGCACCGGCGAACGCCGCCGCGATGTCGGCAAACGCCGGAACCGTGCCGGCGTCTGCCGGAGCCGTATCAGCCAACGCCGAAGCCTTGCCGGCGATTGCCGGAAGCGTGTCGGCCACCGCCGGAGCCATGTCGGCGAATGCCGCCGCGATGTCGGCAGACGCCGGAACCGCGTCGGCGACTGCCGGAACGACGCCGGCGAACGCTGAAACGATTCTGCAAGCCTGCAAAGCTATTCAGCAGATTTGAAAAGTCATTTTGCAAGTGCCGGAAACGCGGCGGCAATTGCGGAAACCTCTGATTTCCAGTGAATTGCGCCATGACTGCCTCTTTTTGATCATTCTCAAGCCTTTGGTCAGGGAAAAGCGGCGGAGGGCCGCCGCAGTCCATGACGCGAAGCGTCTGCCGACGACGCACGAACCGCGCGAAGCGTCTTGGAGGTGCGTCAGACCTCTGGCGCTTTGGAAACACCGTGCAAGGGGGCGCTGGTTGTGCTTTGATGCCACCAAGCAAATGAGCCGAAGGTCAGTTATATCCTTTGTTGCCATGTCTCTGTTTCTGGCGCTGGCATTGCACGCCCGTGCCGCTGATGGCCTGCCGCTCTGGACCAATCGCTTCGATGGCTGGCGCAACGCCATTGACTCTCCAGACGCAGTAGGCGTTGATGACAATGGAACCATCTTTGTCAGCGGAGATACTTACGGAAGCTTCAGTCCAAATCGTTGGGCAACACTAGCTTATTCCGCCGCAGGTTTTCCTCTCTGGACCAATTATTATCGGCCGCCAGAAATCGGCAGCGGTGCTTATGTTAGGGCATTGGTGCTAGACAGCATTGGAAATGTTTTTGTGATCGGGACTTCTTACAGCGCAGGTTATAACAATCCAAAATACACAACGGTCAAGTATTCGGGCGCGGGAGTTCCGCTGTGGACCAATCACTACGACGCAATCAGCAATTGTTTTGTCTTGGCAACCGCTGTGGATACCAGCAACAACGTCTTTATAACCGGGTATTCATCCACGGATCCTAATTGCGCGACAGTTGCCTATTCGAATTCTGGTATTCCACTCTGGACGAATCGGTTTAGTGCTTCAACTAATAGCGGGAGTCGCCCGGTCGCGATAGTAGCAAATGAGAATGGTAGCGTGTTTATTTCAGGAAGACATTCAACGAACAGTGCAGTCGGCGATGATATTGTTACGATTGCTTACTCAAACACGGGAACGCCGCTTTGGACCAACTTTTATTATAAGGCGGCTGGTAAAAGTGCGTATCCAAAGGCTATGGCAATAGACAAAAATGGGAATATCATCGTAAC
The DNA here is from genome assembly GCA_016235585.1 of Verrucomicrobiota bacterium. Taxonomy (GTDB): domain Bacteria; phylum Verrucomicrobiota; class Verrucomicrobiia; order Limisphaerales; family JACRJY01; genus JACRJY01. The sequence continues at coordinate 3,164 of JACRJY010000189.1, forward strand.
TGGGAGTTCTTACAACGGGAACGAAACTGGCACCGACTTTTTGACAATATCGTATTCGGAGACAGGAGTGCCGCTCTGGACCAATTTATTCAATGGTTTAGTAAGCTCAAATTGCGGCGATGTCCCTCTTGCCGTGGGAGTGAACAGCAATGGCAACGTCTATGTGTCAGGGCTTTCGACTACCACTGACAACTACCGTCACCGGGATTACTCTATCGTGGTGTATTCGAGCACAGGCGTGCCACTCTGGACTAACAGCTACAACAGGCCTGGATTCGGCTATGATGATTCCACCGTCATGGCGGTAGATAACTGTGGAAATGTGTTTGTGACAGAGCATTTGGCCGGTTTTGCTTACGTGACATTCAGGTTTTCTGGGGCGGACGTGCCAGTATGGACCAATTACTTCAATGGGCCAACAAGCCAAGGTGGTAATCCCAAAGGCATTGCAATAGCCAGCGACGGAAGTGTCATCGTAGTTGGGTTGACCACTGGCAGTGACGGTTCGATCGACTACGCCACGACGAAATATTCGAGTGAGGGCGTGCCCCTCTGGACCAACTTTTACGCCGCACCGGCAAATGCGGACGACGATGCCCGCGCTCTGGCCGTGGATAGCAGTGGCAGCGTTGTGGTGTCTGGGTATACAATGAACGACCGCACTTACCGTGATTACGAGACAGTCAAGTATTCGAGCTCGGGTGTGCCACTGTGGACCAACTTTTACGACGGGCCGGCGAGCGGCTACGATGAAGTCACCGCTGTGGCGCTGGACAGCAGTGGGAATGTTTTCGTGACCGGTGTTTCTTACGGCATTGGAAGCCAAGATTACGCGACGCTCAAGTATTCGAGCGCGGGCGTGCCACTCTGGACCAACCGCTATAATGGGGTCGGTAACTACTCTGATTATGCCAACGCATTGGCGGTAGACGTCAACGGAAGCGCCTTTGTCACCGGGTATTCTTGGAACGGGAGCAACAATGACTATGTTACCATCAAGTATTCAAGTGCGGGCCCGCCTATTTGGACCAACCGCTATAACGGAGCGGGAAATGACTATGCCAGTGCACTTGCGGTGGATGTCAGCGGAGACGTTTTTGTCACCGGCTGGTCGTATGCCAGTGGTGGCGCTAATCCCGATTACACGACCATCAAGTATTCGGGTGCGGGCGTGCCGCTCTGGACCAACCGCTATAACGGGCCTGGAAACTACGATGACTATGCTCGCGCCGTGACGGTGGACATCAACGGAAATGTCATTGTGACCGGGAAGTCTTACGGCAGCGGGAGCTCCTACGATTACGCGACCATCAAGTATTCGAGCGCAGGCGCGCTGCTCTGGGTCAAGCGCTACAACGGATTGGGAAACAGCGATGACTCTGTTTGTGCCGTGGTAACGGACATTAACGGAAACGTCTTCGTCACTGGATCGTCTATCGGGGGTGGGGGCTTCTATGATTACGCGACCGTCAAGTATTCGAGCGCGGGGGTGCCGTCTTGGACGAATCACTACAGTGGACTGGAAAACTACGCCGACATTGCTTCTGGCATTGCAGTAGACGGCGGCGGAAATGTTTTCGTAACGGGATATTCCACCAATAGTGTTAACGGCAATGAATATGTGACAATCAAGTATTCGGACGGGGGAGTGCCGCTCTGGACCAATCGCTACAACGGATCGGGCAACACCAACGACTATGCCAATGCCATCGCTGTGGACAGCGGGGGGAATGCCTTCGTAACCGGGCGTTCGTGGAGCGGGAGTTCCTATGATTACACGACGGTCAAATATGCGGCACCCGATTCTGCCGCAATCATCATCGCTCAGCCGCATAATCAAGCCGTCCTTAACGAAGCGAACGCGACTTTCACCACGACGGCTGCGGGCAGCCCAGCGCTGGCTTATCAGTGGTTCTTCGGCGGCAACGCGTTACCAGGCGCAACCAATAGCACGCTGACATTCACCAATGTGGCGCGCACGAATAGCGGTTTTTATTCCGTCACTGTCACCAATGCCTACGGCAGCGTGGCCAGTAGCAACGCGCTGCTCCTTGTTCGCGCATCGCAACGCATCCTGCCGCTCACACAGTTGGGTGACGACCGCTACAAGATTTCCTTCGCGGACTTCGACGGCGGGCTGTTGTTCGACTGGGACTTGAGCAGTCTTGAAGTGCAAGGTTCCACCAACATGAGCAGCACGAACTGGGTGACGTTGACCAACGCGCTCGTCATCTCCAACGGCGTCGGGCAGGTGGAGTTCCTCGTCACCAATACGCCGCCGCAGCAGTTCTACCGGATTCGGATGCGGTAGGAATTCGACACCTCACCCTTGTCCCTCTCCCCATCCGATGCGGAGAGGGCATGGGCGCTACGACCAAGGCTCGTTTGGCCGCACAACCGCCGCCGTCACGGCGCGGGCGCAATCCACGGTTCGTAGGCGCGCGGGCCGAGGTAGCGGTAGCCGCGGTTCTCCAGCGCCGTCCCGCTGGCGAGCGCGTGAATGAAGCCGTTCAACTCCACCTGCACCGTGTGCAGCACGGCGCGCTGCGGGTTTTCCTTGAGGAAGAACTGGACGCGCCCGCCGAGCGCGGTGTGCTGCTGCAACTCGTCTTTCATCTCGCGGGTGAAGGGGAATTTCTCCGCCAAATCCGCCAGCATCGCCTGGCTGCGGCCCCAGGTGCCGCCGCTCTCGCTCACGAAGGTCTTGCCGTTCAGCAGCGCGACGCTGTCGTGGTAGGCCAGCACGGCGAGGAAATGGTTCGTGGACGCGCCGAGCCATTGCGCGAGCTTGCCGCCGTGTCCGCGCGCCGCGTCGTAGCCGTAATTGCTGTCGAGAAACGCGATGCGCTCCACGTCGTCGGGAATGCCCCCGGCGCTGTCGAGAAAGCCAAACGTGAAACTCCCGCCGCCGCTGTGGCCGGTGAGGACGAGCCGGAGTTCGCGCCCGGCGAACCGCCCGCGCAGCGCGGCGATGATTTCGGCGATGCGCCGGCCATCGGGATCGTTCTTGCGCCACCACGCGGGCCAGGATTTTTCGGTGCATTCGAGATAGGCGATGACAAGTTCCGCATCGGTCGTGTGCGCGCGCAGCCAGCGCGTCTGCGCGCCGATGTGCTGGATGTTGAAATGCCAGTCATCGCCGGGCCGCACCTGGCGTCCGATGGTCTGCTCGATGGTGTTGCCGTTCGGCAGCGCGTAGAGGACGAGGCGCACGGGCTTGTTGGTGTCCGTCGTAGCGGGCGAATTGATCACCACGCGCACACCGGGAGTGAATTGCAACGTGACTTCGCGCTCGTTGAATTGATTTGTGACGGCGGCGTAGCGCGGATTTGCAAGCGGCCCTTCGTCGCTCAACAGCACGCACAGCTTCTGGTCGGCCAGCACCGCGTCCACCGTCGTCGGCTCGCCGTTCACAGTGAGGTTGCGCTGGATAAACCGCGCGCCGTGGCTGTAATCCACGTAGCCCGCCGCGTGGCCGAGGTGGAGCGGCTGGATGGGTTTGCCATCCGGCTTGTGCCAGCCGTAGATGGCGACCTTGCCGGGCGCGTCGGCGAGCCGGGGCGTGAGCATATCCTTCTTGTGCCCCGCCACGAGCGCGCCGGGCGGAGGCGCGGGGAGATAATTATTCCGCTGCTGGCGAATGGTTTCGTTGTGCTGTTGGAACACCGGCACTGTCGTCATCGCCGGGCTGGGCGGGATGGGCGCGGGCGGCAGCTTCACGGTCGCGGCGGTGAAAATGTCGTCCACCATCCGTCGCGTCGGCAGCACGCAGTCGAGCTTGTCAGCGACGATCTGCGCCGTGGCCGGCGTGACGGGCGTGAGGAAAAAATCGTCGTTCGCACCAATGGCGAGATAGTCCGGCGAAACAAAATACGCGGTGGTCAGCACGCGGCCTTCCACGGTGCGCGTCACCTTCACCTCGACGAAGCGCCGCCAGAAATCCGGCACATTGCCTTGGGTGACTTGGGAGAGAATTTCCCGCTCGCGCTCCGCCAGATCGAGACCGGTGATGCGGCGCACGAATTCGCTCCCCGTCGGCGCGTCGGCGGGACGCGGGGGCAGCGGCAGTTCACCAGCCGGGGCCGCGAGCGCGAAGCCGCACAGAATGAAAATCAGGGCGCGCTTCCACATGAGAGGCGGCGTCAGTTGCGGCCCGGATCCACCGGCAGTGCGGCGGGCAGGCGGAAGCGCGCCATCTCCGCCGCGCCGCGCGCGCCAGGGATGATCGCCAGCAGGCCGGTGTTCGCGTCCTCGAAATAAAACAGGATGGCCGCGCGCCCGTCCACCGCCGCGCTGCCGTGGTGGAAGCCGTGGCCCGGCACGCGCGAGAGGCGCGCGCGCTCGAGCTTCACGGGCTTGCCCAACGCCTGCGTGGCGACGTGGTTCAGCACCGTCAGCAGGGCCGGCAACTCCTCGACCTCGCCCAACGCGATGAAATCCTTGTCGCCACCGAACTCTTCCAGAAAGTAATTGAACGCCGTCTCGTAATCCGCCGGCGGCAGCAGCCGCTCCTTCAGCACGGCGAGGTGATGGGCGAGATTTTGGGACGCGGAGTTCATCGGCAAAAATGCGGCGGCGCGAAAATTAGCCACGGATTGAACACGGACGAAACACGGATGAAGGCGGCGACGCGAGCCATTTCCCTCTCCGTGTTCAATCCGTGTTTCATCTGTGGCTAAAAAATGATGGCGATTAGAAATCCGTGTCGGCGTGCTTGAAGTTCATCTCGGCGATCCACGCATTGCGGTAGCGCACGTCGTGGCCCTCGCACTGGAGCTTGAGGCCTTGAGGCGAGTCGGTGATGCCGAAGCCCTTGTCGTTGCCGCCGTCCACGCCGGAGTTCGCGCCGCCCCAGACTTTGTTGATGACCTGGTTGGTGTGGACCTTCTGCCCGTTGAAATACATCGAGACCATCGCCTTCTCGGTGAGCTTGCCGTCCTTGAACCGCGCGGCGCGGAACTGGAGGTCGTAGCTGTTCCATTTGCCGAGGCCGGCGAAGGCGTGATACGGCGACTCGGTCTCGTTGATGACCGCACCCATGCCGTGCTTGGTCTTGTCGCCCTCCTGAATCTGAATCTCGTAGCGGTTCTGGAGATACACGCCGCTGTTGCCCTTGGGGTTCATCACGAGGAACTCGATGTGCAGGCGGAAATCGCGATACGCCTTCTTCGTCACGATGTCCGCCGCGCCGTATTTGCCGCCGTCCGCCGCGCGGTCGTCGGTCATCAGGCACGTGCCGCCGTCCACCGGGTCGTCCACGATTTTCCACTTGATGGGCATGGCGGAGCCGAAGCGCGGGCCTTCCCAGTAAATCCATTTTTCATCGAGCATCTTGCGCGTGCCATCAATGATGATTTCGGCGTGCTTGACGGGCTTCGCGCCAAGGCCGAGGTGCTTGTCGGCGGCGTGCGAAGTGGAGACAGTGAAGGCGGTGAGCAGAAGAACCGGGACAATCTGGCGAATAGTTTTCATAATTGGTTTGGCTTGAGGTGAAAGTGCCACAACTCGTCGGGCGGAGTAAATGCCAAGAATCATCAAACCACACCAACCGGCCTGCTTTTTTCGCGCCAAGCCAACGGGAATTTCGCAGACTCGTCCGCAATGCAGAAGCTGCCGCGCTCATTCTACGACCGGGACACCGCGCTCGTCGCCCGCGAGCTGCTCGGCAAATGGCTGGTTCATGTTGCGCCGGGCGGCGAGCGCATCGGGCGCATTGTCGAGGTCGAGGCGTATCTTGGCCCGCATGACCGGGCTTCGCATTCCTCTCGCGGCCTGACCGGGCGGACGAAAGTGATGTTCGGGCCGCCGGGCCATGCCTACGTGTATCTGATTTACGGAATGCACTGCTGCATGAACGTGGTGACAGAACGCGAGGGCCACGGCGCGGCGGTGCTGCTGCGCGCCATCGAGCCGGTGCGGAACATCGCTGGACGCACACACGGCCCCGGCCTGCTCTGCAAGGCGATGGAGATTGACCGCCGCTTGAACTCCCATGACTTGTTGAGCGACGATTTTTTCATCGCCCGTCCTTCCGTCGAAGATGCACCGCCCATCGTCAAGCGTCCGCGCATCGGCGTGGATTACGCGGGAGTCTGGGCGCGCAGACATTTGCGCTTCTATTTGAAAAACAATCCATTCGTCTCGCGGCCCTGATCCGGCGTGGGACAGGCGTCGCGCCTGTCTCCATCTTCAATAAACGCCCTCTGTTTGATGAAGGCTGCCAAATCAAATAAATTTCAAAATGGCACTGGTAGAAAGAAATGAGTGACAGGCGCGACGCCTGTCCTACGGCGTTGTTCCAACTACTGCGAATGCTGCTTGAAGAACTTCACGATGAGTGGCGGTGCTTCCTTCACAAACTCGTGCCCGCCCGGATGGATGAACGAGACAAACGGCGTGCCGGTTTTCGATTCGTAAATCAGGCACTGCTTGTCCCACGGTTTGCCCTCGGCCTCGCAGCCGTTGAGCTTTCGCACCGCCGCCATCGCGAGCTTCTGCCATTCGTATTTCACGAGCGGATCCTTCTCGCCGGCGAGGTGCATCGCGGGCTTGGGCTTGAGCATCTCCGAGGCCTTTTCAGTGCGAGCTGAAGCCGCGGCGGATGGCGCGACCGCCGCGAACACGTCGCCGCGCGCGGCCCAAAGCAGATACGTGAAGCCGCCGCCGTTCGAGTGGCCGGTCGAGTAGATGCGCTTGGGGTCCACCTTGAAGTCCTGCTTCAACTTCGCCAGCACCGCGTCGAACAATTTCAAATCCCGGTCGCCCTGGTCGCCGACGCGCCCCTGCCAGCCGGGCTTCTTGCCCTCGGGATCGGTGAGGCGGCCCGGCGTGTTCAGGCCCGACATGTAGACCGAGATGGCCTCCGGCCAGTGCTGGTTCATCCCGAAGCTCCGCACCGCCCCGCGCCCCGTGCCGCCGTGGCCGTGCCAGACGAACACCAGCGGCGCGGCCTTCGCCTTCGCCGAGGCCGGTGCATACACCAGCCCCTCGCGTTTGACGCCGCCCACCTCGATTTCCAGTTTTTGAAAACCCTCCGGCAACGCCTCGGCACTGCGGGCGGAGTTGATGAACAACAGGGTGAGGAGGGCGAAGGAGCAAACCCAACGACGGCGCGGTGTTTTCATAGTGCGCGTTGAGACGTTGAATCCTGGACGCGCGTTACAAGCGGTTTGCGCAGCTGGTTACTCGCGGAGAAAATTCACGCCGGCTGCAGGACTTGCAGTTGCACCGACTTCACGAAGTCCTTCACACGCTGGCGGTATTCGGCCATGTGCGTCGCTTTCAAGTGCGCCTCCAACGCGGGCAGGCTCGCCCACTTCTCCACGATCACGACGGTGTGCTCGCGCACCGGCGATTGCACTGGGATGCCCGTCGGCACATCCACGGCGGGGCCATATTCGAGGCAGCCTTGCTCTGCGTGAACTTTCGGCATGAGACGGTGAAACTCCGCGAGGAAATTCTCCCGCTTCCCCTCGCCAACTTAGATCGTGGCGATGACAAAAATCATGCCGCACTGTGCGGCGGCAGTCGCCGCCCGGTCAAGCGCGCCGGGCCATCACCTCCACCCGCCGTGGACGTGAACATGGACGCCGCCGCGCACGACGTAGCGGTGCGGCACCCACACCGCGCCGGCGCGGGGCGGGAGCACCCAGCGGCCCGATTCCCAGACCCACACATTGCCGCGCCAGACCCACGCGCCCGGCACCCAGACGTGCGCCGGACCGGGCCGCACGACGATGACCTCGGTTCGCATCGGCGGCGGCGGCTGGGTGACGACGACTTCCGTGCCGGGAGGCGGAACGCCCGGAGGCGGCATCTCCCGCACGATCACGGCGCGGCGATAGGGCCGGCGGTTTTCCACGATGCAGCCGGTGAGCAGAAGCGAGCCGGTGAGGGCCAGGAGAGCAATTCCAGATAGGCGTGATTTCATGATTTTCATTTGAACCGCAGCGATGATTTTCATCAACGCGCATGGAGACGCAAAAATCAAGGACAGGTTACACGGGTTTGCTTCACGGAGTTTTCGGCCCCGGGCCTCTCTGGCGAGGGCGCGGGCTATTTCGCGAAGAGCGGGTCGCCGTTTTCCTTGAGCCACGTCTCCAGCTTTTTTTTCAAGTCCGCCATGCGCGCGGCGTGCCTTGCCGCGCCGGACAAGTCCGTGATTTCGTCCGGGTCATTCGTCAGGTCAAAAAGCTGGTGATGCGCAAGCTTGGGGTAGAACACCAGCTTCCAGCTTCCCTCGCGAATCATCCGCTGCGTGTCCGTGAAGTAGGCGACGACAAAAGGATAAATTTCCTCCGCCTTGCCGTTCAGCACCGGCACGAGGCTGCGGCCCTGCACGGTCGGAGGAATCGCAACCCTGGCCATCTCGCACGTCGTCGGGAACAAGTCGCGCAGGTAACACTGCGCGTCGAGCCGCCGCCCCCTCGGCACGCCCGGCCCGGCGAGGATGAGCGGCACGCCGACAGTGTGCTCATACATATTCTGCTTGCCGCGCAGGCCGTGGCTGCCGATGGCCAGCCCCTGGTCGCTGGAGAAAATGATCACGGTGTTGTCCGCCTGCCCCGTGGCCTGGAGCGCGGCGAGGAGTCGGCCAATCTGCGCGTCCATGTCCGAAATGATGGCGTAGTAGGCGGCCAGTTCCGAGCGCACGTCCGCCGGGGTGCGCGGCCACGGCCAGAGCTGCTCGTCGCGGCCCTTGAGGTTGCCGTGATCGAAGAGATGCTCCGGCAGAAAGTTTTTCGGCAGCGGGATTTTCGCCGGGTCGTATTTCTTCTCGTAGCCCGGCGGAAAAATCAGCGGGTCATGCGGCGCGGCGAAGCTGACTTGCAGGAAGAACGGCTTGTCCGGCTTGCGCTGGATCAACTCCACCGCCGCGTCGCCCATGTGTCGGCTGGTGAGCGCGGTAAGACCGACGCCTTTTTCCAACTCCGCCTTCCCGTCGTCCCTCTTGAACGTCCAGCCACGATAGCCGGTCGCCTCCTGGCCGCGATGATCCAGATATGGCTTTTCCTTTTCACCACGCGAGCCGCCACTGCTGAACAGTCCGCGCGTCTCCTCGTAGCCGCGCGTTTTGGGCTGGCCGTCGTTGTGCCATTTGCCGGTGAACCACGTGCGGTAGCCCGCCTGTTGCAGTGTCCGCGCCCAGAGCGCGAGTGACGGGTCAATCGTGGTGCCGCGATACTGCACGCCGTTGCGGAAGGCGCTCGTGCCGCTCAACATTTCCGCGCGGCTCACGTGGCAGATGGGATACGCGGCAATGGCACGCGTAAATACCGTGCCGCCGCGCGCAAGCGAATCCAGATGCGGTGTCTGAATCACCGGATGCCCCAGCGCGCCGATGCAATCAGGCCGCATGTCGTCGGCGAGCAGAAGAATGATGTTCGGCGGACGCGATGAAGACCGCGACGGTTCGGCGGCGGGCAAAGCCAAGTTGGGAAATATTTTCAACCCCAGTGCCAGAAACAGCACGGGTGAACACAAAGCGGAATTTACTTTCATGGGCGTTGCGGCATTGGACGGACACGGCGGGCAACCTACTCACGGGCAAATTCTCTTTGCGCCCGCTGCGCCTTTGCGTGAAAATCAGTCTATGAGCAAAGTCGTTGCGAACAATCTTCCCGACGCCCAGGGCCACTTCGGTCCTTACGGCGGACGTTATGTGCCCGAGACGTTGATGCACCCGTTGCAGGAGCTGGAGGCCGAATACTTCCGCGCGCAGCACGACCCGGAATTTCAGCGCGAGCTTTCGTATTACCTCACGGAATTTGTTGGCCGCCCGACGCCGCTTTACTTTGCCGAACGCCTCACCAAGGAACTCGGCGGCGCGAAAATTTATCTCAAGCGCGAGGATTTGAACCACACCGGCGCGCACAAGATCAACAACGCGATGGGGCAAATCCTTCTCGCGAAGCGCATGGGCAAGACCCGCATCATCGCCGAGACCGGCGCGGGCCAGCACGGCGTGGCCACGGCCACCGTCGCGGCGATGTTCGGGATGAAATGCGTCATCTACATGGGCGCGGTGGATTGCCAGCGGCAGGAGCTCAATGTGTATCGCATGAAAATGCTCGGCGCGGACGTCGTGCCGGTTCACGCGGGACAAAAGACCTTGAAGGAAGCCGTCAACGAAGCCATGCGCGACTGGGTCACGAACATCCGCCACACGCATTACATTCTCGGCACGGCTTACGGCGCGCATCCGTATCCGGTGATGGTGCGGAATTTCCAGCGCATCATCGGCGACGAGGCGCGCGCGCAGATTTTGGAAAAGGAAAAGCGCCTGCCGGACATGCTCATCGCCTGCGTCGGCGGCGGCTCGAACGCCATCGGCCTGTTCTATCCGTTCCTCGACGACAAATCCGTGAAGCTCGTCGGCGTGGAAGCCGGCGGCCTCGGCATCAAGCCCGAGCAGCACGCGGCGCGGTTTCAAGGCGGCTCGCTCGGCGTGTTGCAGGGCACGCGCAGCTACATTTTGCAGGACGACTTCGGCCAGATCCAATCCACGCACAGCGTCAGCGCCGGACTTGATTACGCCGCCGTCGGACCGGAACACGCCTGGCTGCGCGACGCCAGCCGCGCCGAATACACCTACGCCACCGACGACCAGGCGCTCGCCGCCTTCATGAAACTGGCGCGGCTCGAAGGCATCATCCCCGCGCTGGAAAGCGCCCACGCCGTCGCCGAGTGCATGGTGCGCGCGCCGAAGCTGGGCAAGGACGCGCTCATCATCGTGAACCTCTCCGGCCGCGGCGACAAAGACGTGGCGCAGGTGGCGGACAAGGTCGAGTTGCAAATGCCGAAGTAACGACCCGCTAGGTTAACTCACTGAAAAATGAAGGTAGAGATTTAGATGTCCTTTCCAACATGGTCAACGCGGCTTTGGCAGCAGATCAGAGGAGTGAATCCTTTTGACGGCGACTGCCTGCCGACACGGGTTTCGCTATTCGGGTTCGGACGACCGACGTTGCCGTTTCCCCATTTATGGAACTACAAAACCCCGATCAAGATTTTCGAGACCTTCTATTGGGATGCCGAAAAGGAAACGGGATTCGGAAAACATAACCGCTATCTCTATGTAGCCGGGTTACCGCCCGTGTTATTGACGCGCGACCCCGGCATCATCAAAGCAGTGCTCGGGGCAACCGGTGATAAGCCCGGCCAGTTTGATCGAGATACCGCTCCTACTGCGGGAATCGCGCGCGCAACGGGCGAAGATTCGCTACTGTATTCCAATGGCTGCACGTGGCGACGCCAGAAGCGGATGTCTGCTGAGCCGTTTAGTCGTTCCAATCTTTTTCAGCCGGAAAAGTTTCATGGCTTTGAACAAACTTTCCGTAAGACGGTCACGGAAAGACTCGAAGCGCTGCGCGTTCGCCAGCAGGCCACTGGCGCCAAAACGATCCGTATCGAGCTCGAATCGGAGGTTAAGATCGTGATGTTAGAGATGCTGGTGAACAACTTCTTCGGCGGTCGCGTTTCTTATGAGGAGTTGCGGGATCGTTTTGTCCCAGCCCTCGTGCTGCTGATTGATCACATGGTCACCGACACGGTTTCCCCGATAATCCAAGCGCACTATCGAATACTGACGGGACGCAATGCGATCCTGAAGCAGAAGAAGGCCGACTTCGAAGCCTTGACTGACATAGCGCTTTCGGGACGCGCGGAAGGACGCGGGTTATGGAATCAGTTCCAGTCCGACGTCACGGATGACGCGCTCCGTGCCAACATCCGCGTATTTCTCGCCGGAGCGATGGAAGCCACGACCTCATTCGCGAGTTGGGCGCTATCGCATCTGTCGCACCGCCCCGACATCCAGGATCAGATTTATGACGAGGTGAAAGGGATGAATACCTATGACCCGGATAATCTGGCACAAGCGGTGACGCTTAACCGGGTGCTTGAGGAAACGTTGCGTCTAACCCCGGCACTTTATTTTCTCCCACGCCGGGCCACGGTAGATACGTGGATCGAGACATCTGATCATCGAAAGATGTTCATGCCCAAAGGAACCCACCTCCGCCTCGATGTGTGGCATGCAAACCGGTGCGAGGAGTTCTGGGGAAAAGCGGTGACGGGCTATCCCGCTGAAACGTTTGCCCCGGAACGCTGGGAAGCTCTCGCCGCGAAAGGAATCACCCCGAAAGATATGCTTCATTTCGGATTCGGGCACGGACCGCGTTTTTGCCCGGGAAGATTCCTTGGACTGCTGGAGGTCGGACTGGTCGTGGGAGCTGTTGTGAAAATATTCAAGTTCAAGGCCGCCGGTGAAAGAACAGAGGCGAAGGCCGGTGTATCAACCAAGCCGGCTGATGGCGTATTGGTGGACCTGGAACTCAGAACGTGATGGAAACTGCGCGAGAGCACGGTTTGGAAATCTTCATGGAAGAAGTCCGCAAATATCACATCCCCGACTTCTCGAACTGGAAGAACCACGACGCCTTTGCCCGCGCCTTCGCCAGGCTGGAAAGGGATTTACGAGCCAACACCAACCGCTGAATCAGCCGCACGGCTGGTCGGCGAAGCGAACATCGAGGATTTTTACATGCCGGTCGGCAAAATCCTCCCAGAACTTGATGGCGAATTTGCCGCAGATGTGGATGTCCACGCGCCGATCCACGCTGTCGGGTTCGGCGTAGTCGGAAAACAAGCGGGGACGATCCTGAATCGCCACAAAGCGGTCGCGCAACAGGAGCCGATCCCGGCGGGGAAGTGTTTCGAGGAACTCAATGACTTCGTAGTCAATGAGGAGGCGGTATTTCATCAACGGCCGTCGTTGCCGGACAATCCCAGCCGCCGATCCAATTCCTCCACCGTGGCAAACTCCGCCGCCGGACGGTCAATTTTCTCGGAAAGCCTTTGGCGGTAAGCGTCGTCCTCGGTGTCCTGAAGCGACACGAGAAACGCGGTCATCCGCCGCTGTTCATCCCTGTTCAGGGCGGACAATTCTCGTTTCAAAACTTCAATGCTCACGCCGGCACTTTACTTGTTGCGTCGGGGAATGCAACCGCCGTTTCACGCTGCATCGGACGATCCATGCTTTTCAGCGCAGGAATACATTTGCCCTGGCAAACACTTCTCCCGGCACGCCGAGCGCCTGTTTCAATTCCACATCACGGTCCCACGGGTTTTCCAGTGCGCTGATGTCGCGCATCTGCCGCTGCGTGAGGTGGAGCGGGTAAAGCCACGGCGAGACAAGCGCGGTGTTGATGAGCGGGAAGTCGGAGCCGTAAAGCAGGCGTCCCCGCCATTCCGGGCGCGTGAGGGCTTCCCGCAGATAGCCGGGCTTGTTGAGCTGCGTGAGGGAGGAGATTTCAGAGAAGAGGTTGGTGTATTGAGGCATCATCGGCGTGAGCCGCTCGTCCGCCGGGTCGAACTGCATGATGCTGGGAATCCACTTCACCAGTTTTGCGCGCGGGGGATCAGGCCAAACCGCTGGCCTTCGCCGACGTAGCGGTGGACGTGGCCGGATTGCTGAAGTGGTGAAATGCTCCGACTGCGGCACAAAGGCGTGGCGCAAGTGGCAGCGAAGGTGAAGCTGGAAAAGCCGAAATAATTTTACCCGTAAAAGGCGCAAGCCTGCTCGGCACTGGACTGTTGATCGATAATTGTGAACCACGATGCCAAGACTAATAATTGCTGAAACCGGGGATTGCTATTTTACCCAAGGCTATCCAGTAAAAGACGCGGAACTCGCCCCTTGTGTTTCATTCGACGTAATCCTACCCTCCCGCGCTTAAAATTTGTATGCGACCATTGATAAATTACGCAACCAACCGTGTTTCCACCCTCAAGCTGGGGCTGGCTCTCGCCCTCGGCGGCCTGGTTCAAGTCACCTCCGCGCCCGCCCAGACGGGGGGAACCGCGCTGAAGCGGGACGAATATCTCCAGCGCGTCTGGGCGGCCAACGAGACGATTCAGATTCATTCCCTCGAGGCGGCCATCGGCGAGGAGCGCTACCGGGCGGAGAAGGGCATCTTTGAGCCGGAGTTTGTCGGTGGCTTTGAGGCGGTGGACCGGCGGCGGCCCAACACGACGGAGCAGATTCGCAGCCTGTTTCAGTCCGAGTTCAACGAGCGCAACCGCACTTACTCCGCCGCCCTGGAGTCGCTGGTGCCGACGGGGGCCAAAATCCGGGTGGGCTACAGCGCACAGGATTTGAACAACAACCTCAACACCGGCTTCGGCAACGGGGAATGGCTGACGACGATCGGGGTTTCCATCACCCAGCCGGTGCTGCGGGGCGGGGGCTTTGGCGTCACGCTGGCGGGCATCCGCGCGGCGGCCATCGGCTCCGAAATTTCCTTCCAGGATTATCGCCGGGGCGTCATGGAACTGCTCACCCAGGCGGAGGGAACCTACTGGGATTTGTATCAGACGCAGGAGCAGATGGAAATAAGCCGGGCGTCGCTGCGCATCGCCGAGACGCTGCTTTCGGACAACCGCAAGCGACTGGAGCTGGGCAAGGGCGCGGAGATTGACGTGTGGCAGGCCGAGTCCGGCGTGGCCCAGCGCCAGGCGATCTTGAACGAGGCCGCCCAGCGGCTGGCGACGGCGCAGAGCCAGGCGGCGACCTTTGTCGCCAATCCCTGGACGACGAACGCCGCCGTGCTGGTGGCGGCGGACGCGCCGGGCACGGGCGGGCCGGTGCCGGATTTCGGCGCGGCGTGGGCGCGCGCCTATGAGTTGAACCCCGCGTATGTCTCGGTGCTCAAACAGGCGGAACTCCAGGGGCTGCGGGTGAAGGTGGCGCGCAACCAGCGGCTGCCCCAGGTGGATCTCAAGGCCGGCTACGGCTTCAGCGGCATCGGGGCCAGCCCCGGCGGGTCGTGGGACAACGCCATTGATCACAAGTTCCTCAACCTGTCCTTCGGCGTGGAAATGCACATCCCGCTGGGGGGCGGGGTCAAATCGCTCCATGAGCTGCGCGGGGCCGAGCTGCGGCACGTCGCCACCGCCCAGGCCGTGACCCGGGTGGAGACCAGCCTCGCCAATTCCCTGCGGGCCGGCATCAACTCCGTGACGGCCTACCTCGAAAACGTGGCGCGCTACGGCAAGGTGGTGCGGTTCAACGAAGACGTGCTGAAGACGCAACTGGCGCGGCTCGACGCGGGCAAGGTCAACAGCCGGGATGTCCTCCAGGCCGAGGAGGATTTGTTCCGGGCGAAGATTTCGGCGCTGGAAAACATGACCCGTTACCAGCGGGCGATGCTGGAGCTGGAGTTCCTCATCGGCAGCCTGCTCAAAGACCGGCAGCTTGATCTCACGCAAAAGGAACTGGCCCAGAAAACCGCCGCGATGATGGCGGGCACCCCGGTCTCGGCGGAGAAATACCAGCAGTTCCTCGATAAAATCCGGCGCGAGAACGAAAAGCAACGCGCCGCGCCCGGCGGCCCGACAACTCCTCCTTGAGTTTTTTGCCCAAATCGGCCAGCCTGCCCCGCTATTTCCATGTATTTCATCAAACTGATTCCCGGCTTGCGGCCGGTTCGTTGGGCGCTGTTTTCCAGCTTGGCCGCCCTGTTTCTCTCCACCGCCGCCCACGGGCAGAACACGGCGGCGGGCGTGACCGAGCCATTTCAAGATGTGGTGTTGAGTTCGTCCGTGCCGGGCCGGGTCGCCCGGCGGCTGGTCAAGGAGGGCGACACGGTCAAGGCCGGGCAGACCCTGGTGGAACTGGAGAAACGCCAGGAAGAACTCGAGGTCGCACGGCGCAAGCTCGTCATGGAAAGCAAGGCGGAGCTGGATGCCGCCGTCGCCCGGGTCGAGAACACCAGGGCGGATTTTGAATCCACCCGCAAACTTTTCGCCGCCACCAAGTCCGTGAGCCAGGACGATCTGGCCAAGAAGGAGCTAGACTACAAACTCGCCGTGGCCGAGGCCGACAAACTGAAAATGTCCGAGGAGCG
This sequence comes from Verrucomicrobiota bacterium, assembly GCA_016235585.1. GTDB lineage: Bacteria > Verrucomicrobiota > Verrucomicrobiia > Limisphaerales > JACRJY01 > JACRJY01. The sequence goes on from JACRJY010000189.1 coordinate 19,072, forward strand.
CGAGGTGTTCGAGCATCAGATGGCGGTGGTGGCGCTGAACGAGCGCGTCATCGCCTCGCCGCTCACCGGCCAGGTGGTGCAACTGGCTCGCGACGTGGGCGAAGACTGCAAGGCCCAGGAACCGGTCGTGCGCGTGGTGGACACGCGGCAGTTTTATCTGGTGGCCAACGTCGAGGCGCGCGCCGGTTTTGCCTTGCAGCCCGGCCAGACCGTGCAGGTCGAGGTCGAGGCCGGGCGGGACAAGGTGAAGATGGCGGGCAGGATCAGCTTCATCTCGCCCGTGGTGGATCCGGCCAGCGGCCTGCTGCGCGTCAAAGTGCTGTGCGACAATCCCGATGGCCGGGTGAAACCGGGCGTGGCCGGCACCCTGCAATTTTAGCGCGAATCGCATGAATTCTCCCAACTCCCCGGCCCCGCCCGCCGCCACCGTCGCCGAAGAAGCGGCGCGGCTGCGGCAGTTTCCCGGCCCCGCCGCGGAATTCTGGCCGTCGTTCCTCAAACTGTGCGGGCAGGTCGCGGGTGCGACGCGCGGCGTGCTCATCCGGCGCGATCCGGAGGACAGCCGGTGGAAGCAGTTGTTCGAGTGGGCCGCGCCGGACACTTCCGCCGCCGGGCTGGCGCTCTTTCGCAACGCCCTCCTTTCCATGTCCGACGAGTGCGGGCAGTCCGGCGTGTCGCGCCGGATGCTCACGCCGGAGGCGCGTCCCGGCGTGGCCGGGCCGGCGGGCCTCGCGGCCAGACTGGTTCTCGCCACCGCGCAAGAGTCTTGTCTCGTGGCCGTATTTTTTCCCAACGCGGCCCCGGAGGATTTGGAGGCGGCGCTCCTGCGGGTGCAACTGCTCGCGGACATTCCCAAATCCTATCAGGAACAGTCGCAGGCGCAGCAGGCGCGCGGCGACGCGGAGAAACTGGCCATCGTTTTGGACACGCTGGCCGAGGTGAATTCGCAGTCGCGCTACGCCGCCGCCGGACTGGCGTTGTGCAACAGCCTCGCCGGGCGGCTGAACTGCCAGCGCGTCAGCTTTGGCTGGCATGAGCGGGGCTTCATCCGTCTGCAATCCATCAGCCGCACCGAGCGGTTCGACCGCAAGATGGCGGCGGTGCAGGAAATCGAAAAAGTGATGGAGGAGGCGTTCGACCAGGACGACGAAATCCTCTGGCCGACGCCGGAGCATTACTCGCTGGTCAACCGCGACCATGGCGCGTTCGCCGCCGCCGGGCAGGTTGCGGCGGTGTGCTCGCTGCCGTTGCGCCGCGCCGGCAAGCCGGTGGCGATGCTGACGCTGGAACGAAAGGAAGGGGCGTTCAGCGCGCTGGAAATCCAGCAGCTGCGGCTCGTGGCCGATCAGGTGGTCAACCGCCTGGAAGATTTGAAGCGGCGCGACCGCTGGCTCGGCGCGCGGCTCGCGGAGGAAGGGCGCGAAAAGCTGGCCGGGGTCATGGGGCCGGAGCACACGTGGATGAAGGCCACCGCGCTGCTGATTGCGGCCACGCTCGCGGTGCTGTTTCTCCTCAAGCTGAATTACCGCGTCGAGGCCAATTACATTTTGCGGAGCGAGGAGGTGCGTTTTGTCTCCGCGCCCTTCCGGGGCTATCTCGAAGAAGTGCTCGTGCGGCCCGGCGACGCCGTGAAGGCGGGGCAGATCATGGTGCGCCTCAACCGCGACGACTTGTTTCTCGAAGAAGCGGGCGCGGCGGCGGAATTGAGCCGTTTCCAGCGCGAGTCGGAAAAGGCCCGCGCCGCCAACCAGCTCGCCGAAATGCGCGTGGCGCTGGCGCAATCGGAGGAGGCCAAGGCGCGGTTGAGCCTCGTGCGCTACCGGCTGTCCCGCGCGGAAATCAAGGCGCCGTATGATTGCATCGTGGTGGAAGGCGACTTGCGCAACCGCATCGGCGCCCCGGTGGAACAGGGGGATGCCATGCTTCGTCTGGCGCGAATGGACAAGCTGTTCATCGAGGCCGAAGTGAACGAGCGCGACGTGCATGAAGTGCCGGCCAAGGCGACGGGCGAAATCGCCTTTGTCAGCCAGCCGCACAAGCGTTACCCCGTGAAACTGGAGCGGCTGGAACCGGCGGCCATGCCCAAGGAAGGAAAGAATATTTTTCAAGCGCGCTGCCTGGTGGACGGCCAGCCGGAGGGCTGGTGGCGGCCCGGCATGAGCGGCGTCTGCAAAATCAACGTCGGCGACCGGCGCTTGATTTGGATCATGACGCATCGCACCGTGGATTTCCTGCGGATGTATTTCTGGTGGTGAGCAATTTGTCTGGGCAACCACGAATGGACACGAATCAGCACGAATGGAGCGGCACGGCTGCGGGACGTGGCGCAGATTGGCAATCTGCTGTATCGCGGATTGGCAATCCGCCGGGCGTCCGCACCGACGAGGCGCTGCCGACTGCCAGTCGGCGATACAGCAGACTGCCAATCTGCGCTACTGGGTTTGCGGCTCCGACGCGCCGTGTCCATTCGTGTCCATTCGTGGTTCAATCGCCCTGTCTTGGCTGACGCGCCATGGAACGCTCCCGCACTTTCAGCGAGTCCTGGCATCGCGTCGCCAGCCAGAAGATTTTTCTCCGGCCCGGCGTCGAGGTGCAGCGCCAGCAGTTTCGCGGCGAGCGCTGGATCGTGCTGCGGAATGTTTTGAGCAACCAGTTTTTCCGCCTGCGCCCCGAAGCCTACGAGTTCGTGGCGCGGTTGCAGGCGGACAAGACGGTGGAGGAAGTCTGGCAGGAATGCCTTGAGCGTTTTCCCGACGAAGCGCCCGGCCAGGAGGCGGTGGTGCAGTTGCTCGCCCAGCTTTACCACGCCAACCTGCTGCAATACCAGCTGGCCGCCGACGCCGAGCAGTTGTTCCAGCGGCAGCGCAAGCGCCAGCAGGCGGAAATGGGGATGCGCTGGCTGAACATCATGTTCATGCGGTTCCCGCTGCTCGACCCGGATCGGTTTCTCGTCCGCACCCTGCCGTGGGTGGGCAGGCTCATCAGTCCGGCGGGCTTCGTCCTGTGGCTGGCGGCGATTATCTGGGGCGGCAAGGTCGCCATTGACAACTCGACGGAGTTGATGCGCCAGTCCGAAGGCATTCTTGCGCCGGGAAATCTGATCTGGCTTTACCTCGGCATGGTCATCGTGAAGACGATCCATGAATTCGGCCACGCTTACTTTTGCCGCAAGTTCGGCGGGGAAGTTCACACGATGGGTGTGATGCTGATGATTTTCACGCCCATGCCCTTCGTGGACGCCTCCTCCAGTTCGGGGTTCCGCGAGCGCAAACACCGGATGCTCGTCGGCGCGGCGGGGATGATCGTGGAACTGTTCGTCGCCGCGCTCGCGACGGTGCTCTGGGCGAAGACCGCCCCCGGCGTGCTGCACAGCGTCCTGTTCAACATGATGTTCGTCGCGTCCGTTTCGACGCTCTTGTTCAATTTGAATCCGCTGATGCGGTTTGACGGCTACTACATTTTCTCCGACTGGCTGGAAATTCCGAACCTGAACCAGCGCGCCACCGGCATCTTGAAATACTGGATCGAGCGCCACGGTTTCGGCGTGAAGAACGACCGCAATCCCGCCCGCTCGCGCTCCGAGGCGGGCTGGCTGGGGACGTATGGCGTGACGGCGCTGGTGTATCGCACGGTGATTTTCGCGGGCATCATCTGGTTCATCGCGGATCAATGGCTGCTGCTCGGTTTGTTGATGGCGGTGGCGTGCCTGATTACCTGGCTCGTGGTGCCGGCGGTGAAGCTGGTTCAATATCTGGCGAGCAATCCCAAGCTGGAGCGGACGCGGTCGCGCGCCATCGCCGTGGTGGCCGGCACCGTGGCCGCGCTGCTCATTTTGCTGGGCGTGATTCCGTTTCCCCATCACTTCCGCGCGTCCGGCGTCATCCAGGCGAAGGAGTGGAGCCAGGTGATCGCGGAAGCGGGCGGCGAAGTGGCGGAGTTGCTGGCCAAGCCCGGCCAAACTGTGCGCGCGGGCCAGCCTTTGGTTCTGTTGGCCAACCCGGAACTGGCGTTGGAACTCGCCGGGGCGAAGGCGCAAAAGGAAGAGGTTGAATCCCGGCTCCGCGCGGCGATGCAACGCGACTCGGCCAGCGTGAAGCCGCTGGAAAAACGCCTTGAATCCTCCGTCAAACTCATCCAGCGGCTGGAAAAGGAGCGGGAAAACCTGGTCATCCGGGCGCGACATGCCGGAGTTTGGATTGCGCCGGGCGGGGAACAGATGCAGCAGCGCTGGCTCAAGCGCGGGACGCCGCTCGGCTTGGTGGTCAACCCGGCGGGCTTCGAGTTTTCCGCCACCGTGCTGCAAGAGGACGTGAACCGGATTTTTCAGCGGGAGTTTCCGCAGGCGGAAGTTCGGCTGCCCGGCGAGGCGGGAAAATTGGCTTCCATCACCCAGTTCCGCGTGGTTCCCGGAGAGCAACAAACCCTGCCCTCGCCCGCGCTGGGCTGGGCCGGCGGCGGTGACGTGGCGGTGAATCTCAAAGATCAATCCGGGCAGAAGGCGGTCGAGCCGTTTTTCTCCGTGGTGGGGCAGTTTCAATCGTCCGGCGAGGTCACGCTCCTGCACGGGCGGACGGGCAAAGTGCGTTTTGAACTGCCCAGCGAGCCGCTGCTGCCGCGCTGGTTTCGCCGGCTGGGGCAGATGCTCCAAAAGCGATTCCAGTTTTGAACACGCCGAGCGACATTTACCGGCGGATTGCGCCGCCCGCCCCCCGCAAATTTCATCGCGGCCTGGATGCCGTCGTGCATGGCTGGATGGGTTCCTGGCAGCGCCGGTCGCACCGGGCCGGGGATTTGCTGGCCCGCGCCGCCGAGGTGGATGGTCTCGCGGGCAAGTATTCCGACTTCGCCGACGCCGTGCTGCGCGAGCGGATGGGCGATTTTCACGAAGTGTTTCGCCGGGGCGGTGCGCCCGCCAAGGCGCAAACTTTGGAGGCGCTGGCCGCCGTTCGCGAAGCCGCGCGGCGGTGTCTGGGGCTGAACCCGTTCGTGGAACAACTCGCCGGGGCGCTGGCCTTGCACGAAAACTGTCTCGCGGAAATGGCGACGGGCGAGGGCAAGACGCTGACGGCAGGTCTGGCGGGAGTGCTCGCGGGCTGGCTGGGGCGGCCCTGCCATGTGCTGACGGTCAATGACTACCTCGTGGAGCGCGACGCCGCCGGGTTGAAGTCGCTTTATGAGTTTTGCGGCCTGCGCGTGGCCCCGGTCACGGCGGCGATGACGCCCGCCGACCGGCAAAAAGCCTACCGGGCGGACGTGGTTTATGTGACCAGCAAGGAGCTGCTGGCGGATTTCCTGCGCGACCGCCTGCGCCTGGGGGAACTGCACAATCCCGAACGCTGGATGATCCGCCTGGTGATCAATCCCAGCCGCCCGCCGGAGGGCGCGCTGGTCTTGCGCGGGTTGCACACGGCCATCGTGGACGAGGCGGACAGTGTTTTGATTGATGAAGCCGTCACGCCTTTGATCATCGCTGCCGCCCGGAGCAACGAAGGTTTGAAACAAGCCGTCGAACTGGCCTCCAAACTGTCCGCGCGTCTCAAACGCGAGGAAGATTACACAGTGGATCGCCGCTACGGCGACGTGGAACTCACGCCCGTTGGAATGGAGCGGGTGCGGTTGGAGGGCGAAGTGTTGCCGCCGTTCTGGCGCGGTCAGGCGCGGCGGGAGGAATTGATCCGGCAGGCCCTGGTGGCGCGGGAGCTTTTCCATCTGGGCAAGCAGTATGTTCTCGAAGGGGTGAAGGTGGTGATCGTGGATGAATTCACGGGGCGCACCATGGCCAACCGGAGCTGGCGGGAAGGCTTGCACCAGGCGATTGAAGCGAAGGAGGAAATCCCTCTTTCCGACCCCACCGAAACGCTGGCGCGGATGAGTTTTCAACGATTTTTCCGGCTGTTTCCCAAGCTCTCCGGGATGACCGGCACGGCGTGGGAGGCGGCGGGCGAGTTCTGGCAGGTGTATCATCTGCCGGTTGTCCGCATCCCCACCCACCGCCCGTGCCAGCGGGTGCATCGGCCCGACCGGGTGTTTGTCACGGAAGCGGAAAAGTGGGCCGCCGTCGCGGAGGAGATCACCCAGGTTCAAAAACTGGGCCGCCCGGTGCTGGTGGGAACGCGCAGCGTGCAGAACAGTGAAATGCTGTCCCATCAGCTCTTTGCCGCCGGCTTGGAACATCGCGTGTTGAACGCCAAGCGGTTCGTCGAGGAGGCGGGGATCATCGCCCGCGCGGGCGAGCGGGGCGGGGTGACCATCGCGACCAACATGGCGGGGCGGGGCACGGACATCCGCCTCGGGCCGGGCGTGGCGGGTTTGGGCGGGTTGCACGTGATCGCCACCGAACGCCACGAATCCGAGCGCGTGGACCGGCAGTTGTTCGGGCGGGCCGGACGCCAGGGCGACCCCGGCAGCGCGCAGGCTTTTGTCTGCGTGGAGGATGAACTGCTGCTGCGGAACCTGCCTGCGCCCCATCGCAAGGCCGTTCGCGCCACCCTCCGGGCAAACGCGCCCGGTGCCGATCTTCTAGCGCGTTCGGCCTGGAAACAATCGCAGCGCGCCGCCCAGCGTCGGGCCTTCAAACAGCGGGTGGGCGTGCTGCGGCAGGACACGTGGCTGGACGAGGCGCTCTCCTTTGCCGGGATGAAGTGAGGCGGTGGATCGTCGGCGATTTCTGGAAAATGCGCGGTTTTTAGTTTCTTGATGTTTGTCCGCGCCTGTTGTATGCAGTCCGGCGTTTCAGTTGCTGGCACTTGGGATAGTCGGGCAAAAATGTTCGAGAGTTCAAATTTTGAAGGGCCAAACGTCAAAAGTTGTCTTTGAGATTGAGGCACTGGAGCAGAGGATTTTGCTCTCGTGCCGATCCGCTTGCCTCCATGGTTGGCTTGGCACTGGGTTTCCACTCGCAACAAGACCGGATGATCCACAAGGAGCAGCTCCCGCAATCCGGTTTTCTGGAGCAGCCATTTCTTTTGAAAATCCCACCCGCTTCGTTTTTTGAGTTGAACCAACGGGGATACAGTTCATGGGGGGTGTTGTCCCAGTGCCTCCGGATCCAAATGCGGCTTGTCCGGTGGGTGGTTTTGCTGCTGGCCAGTTTTTTCACCGTGTCCGCGCAGGCGTTCTTTCCCTCGTCACTGGCCTGGGGGCGCGCGCTGGGAGGCACGGGCACCGACCTGGCCAGAGCCGTGGCGGTGGACGGGGATGGGTTCGTGTATGCGGTTGGCTCCTTCAGTGGCAGCGTGCAGTTCGGAGCCACCAATCTGGCCGCCAGCGGACAGCAGGACTTGTTCATCGCCCGCTTTGCGCCCTCCGGTGAACTGATTTGGGCCCGCCAAGCCGGCGGTTTGCAAACGGATGCCGCCAATGCGGTCGGCTGGGATCCGGCCGGATTTATTTATGTCGGCGGCAGCTTCACCGGGACGGCCGCGTTCGGCACCACCAACCTCATCGCGACGGGCGGCGGCTCGGACGCCTTCGTTGCCAAGCTGACCCTTGCGGGCGAATTCCTGTGGGTGCGGAAGCTGGGCGGGGCCGGGGATGATTTCGCCAACGACGTGGCCTTGGACAGCGCCGGGAAAATCTACGTCACGGGATCCTTGAACAGCACCGGGGCGCAGTCATTGTTTCTGGCCTGCTTTGATCAAGCCGGACAGGGATTATGGACGAATCAAATCAGCGGCCAGCAGGTGGTGCGCGGGCAAAAAATCGCGCTCGATGCCGGCGGGATATACGTGGCCGGCCAGTTGTCCGGGGCGGCCATCATTGCCGGCCAGCCGGTGACCAGCGCCGGAGACTACGATGTTCTGCTGGTCAAGTATTCATCAACCAACGGGACTCCCCTGTGGGCCACGAACTGCGGCGGTTCGGCGTATGATTTCGTGCAGGGCCTGGCGGTTTCGGCGGGCGGACAGGTTCACCTGTGTGGCGGTTTTTCCGGAAACGCCACATTCGGATCAACCAACATCACCGCGCAGTCGGCGGGCGATTTCTTTCTGGCCGCCATCTCCGCCGCCGGCGCGGTGCAATGGGTGCGGAGCGCGCCGGAGGCCTCCGGCAGCGGCCTGATTGTGACCACGAATGACACCCTTTACGTTGCCGGCACGTTCACGGGCACTCTGACCCTGGGCAGCCTGTCGGCCACCGCGACGAACGGAACGTTCGGCTCGTTCCTGGCGGCCTACTCCACGGATGGCACCGCCGAGAAGCTGTTCCACTGGCAGAGCACGGATTTCGCCGTTCCCCTGGCGCTGGCCGCCGTCACGGGCGACGCGGTGCTGGTCGGCGGATATTTTGGCGGGAATCTGAATGTTGCCGGCTCGACCCTGGATAATCCGGGCGGCGCGGGAAGCCTGGATGCGTTTCTTTTCCGGCTGGAGCCGCCGGCGTTTCGCCTCCGCGCCGAAGTGGCGGGCAACTCCCTTCGTCTGGCCTGGCCCGCCATCTACACCAATGCCATCCTGCAAGTGAAGTCCGACTTGGGGATCGCCAGCGCATGGAGCGATGTTTCATCCAGCGTCTCGGTGCTCAACGAGGAATCCGTGGTGCTCGTCCCCGTGGAAAACCAGCGGAATTTTTTTCATTTGAGACGTTAGATCACTCATGGGTGCGAAGGCTCGCTTATGCCCCCTTCGCCCCCTCATCGGACACCTCGCCACCCGGCCGTTGAAACGCCCGGCGGCGGGAGAGAAAAAAGCCTCGCAATAATCGTGGCAAGGGCGGATTAAATGCCCCATTCAAACCGGCAAGCAATCCAGTGAAGCGCATCCAGGTCATTGACTCCCACACGGGCGGCGAGCCGACGCGCGTCGTCATCCGCGGCGGGCCGGAACTCGGCGGCGGCGGCGCGGCGGACAAGCTGAAAGTTTTCCGCGAGCGGCATGATGATTTCCGCCGCGCGGTGGTGTGCGAGCCGCGCGGTTCGGACGTGCTCGTGGGCGCGCTGCTGGTCGAGCCGGCGGACAAGTCGTGCGTCGCGGGCGTCATCTACTTCGACAACGTCACTTTCCTCGGCATGTGCGGGCACGGCACCATCGGGCTGGTCGTGACGCTCGCGCATTTGGGCCGCATCCAGCCGGGCGAGCACCGCATCGAGACGCCCGTGGGCGTGGTGACGGCGGTGTTGAACGGCGACGGCTCCGTTTCGCTGACGAACATCCCCGCGTATCGCAAGGCGAAGGGCGCGACCATTGACGCGCCGGGCCTCGGCAAAATCAGCGGCGACGTGGCGTGGGGCGGCAACTGGTTTTTCCTTGTTGAAGAGCACGGCCTCGCGCTCGACCTCGCGAACGTGGAGCGTCTCACCGACGCCTCGTGGCGCGTGCGGCAGGCCGTGAACGCGCAGGGATTTCCAGAGGTGGATCACATTGTCCTGTTCGGCCCGCCGCGCACGAAGGACGCGCATTCGCAGAATTTCGTGCTCTGTCCCGGCAAGGCTTACGACCGCTCGCCGTGCGGCACGGGCACGAGCGCGCGGCTCGCGTGCCTCGCGGCGGATGGCCGGCTCGCGGAGGGCGAGAGTTTGGTGATGGAGAGCATCGTCGGCAGCCGGTTCACCGGGCGCTATCGCTGGCTGGATCCGGCGGCGGGAACAATCATTCCCACCATCACCGGCACGGCGCACGTGACCGGCGAAGCCGGGTTGATTTTGAATGAGCGCGATCCGTTCTGCTGGGGGTGGTGACATGAGCTTTCTGCAAAGCCGGGCAAACGCCGGAGCGCGGGCGGCTCGCCCGCGCGCAACCCAGCCCAGCCCCGCGCGGGCAAGCTGCCCGCGCTCCGTTCACCAAGGTCTCGATATGAAAAAATCCATTGCAATCATCCTGCTGGCGCTGGCCGGCGTTCTGTCCGCCGCCGAACCCGCGCCGCGCAACAACGAGGAGGACCGCCTGCGCCTCCTCATCGAGGGCGAGTGGGAGCACACGATGAAGATGAGTCCGACGTGGGCCTCGCACCTCGGCGACCGGCGCTTCAACGACCGCTGGCCGGACTTGAGCCTGGCGGCCATGGAGCGCGAGAACCAGCACAGCCGGGATGTTCTCCAGCGGCTGGCGTTGATTGACCGCGCGAAGCTCTCCGAGGCCGGGCGGCTGAATCACGATCTGTTCAAGCTGCAGCACGAGCGCGAGCTGGAGGGTTTTCCCTTCGCGCGACATCTGGTTCCCGTCACGCAGCGCGGCGGCATCCAGACCGAGGACGAACTGGCCGACGCGCTGCGCTTCGAGACGGTGAAGGATTCCGAGGACTGGCTCGCACGGCTGCGCGGCTTCGGCGCGATGATGGATCAGACCATCGAACTGATGCGCGAGGGCATCCGGCGAAAGCTCGTTCAGCCGAAAGTGACGATGCAGCGCGTGCCGGCGCAGATTGAAAAGCAGATCGTCGCGTCGCCGGAGCAAAGCCCGTTCTACAAGCCCTTCCGCCAGTTCGCGGCGGGCATCGGCGACGCGGAGCAGAAGCGTCTTTCCAGCGCGGCGCAAGCGGCGATTCGCGAAGTGATCATCCCGGCTTTCCAGCGGTTTCAGAAATTCTTCGGCGGGGAATATCTTCCGGCGTGCTACGACAACGTCGGCGCGTGGCAGTGCCCCGACGGCGAGAAAATGTATGCGTTCCTCGCGCGCCAGTTCACCACCACGGGGATGACGCCGCAGGAAATCCACGCGACGGGCCTGCGCGAAGTGACGCGCATCCGCGCCGAGATGGAACGGGTGAAGGAGCGCGCCGGGTTCAAAGGCACGCTCGCGGAGTTCTTCACGTTCCTGCGGACGGACAAACAGTTCTTCTGCGCCACGCCGCAGCAGTTGTTCATGGAATACGGCGCGACGGCGAAGCGGATTGACCCGCTGCTGGTGAAGCTTTTTCGCACGCTCCCGCGCACGCCCTACGGGCTGGAAAAAATTCCCGACAAGATCGCGCCGGACACGACGACGGCGTATTACCGCCAGCCCGCTGCCGACGGTTCGCGCGCGGGGAGTTATTTCGTCAACCTCTACAAGCCCGAAACGCGTCCGCGCTGGGAGATGATGGCGCTCTCGCTGCACGAGGCGGTGCCCGGACATCATTTTCAGATCGCGCTGGCGCAGGAACAGGGCGCGCTGCCGAACTTCCGCCGTCACGGCGGCGACACGGCCTACGTCGAGGGCTGGGGGCTTTACGCGGAATCGCTCGGCGACGAGCTGGGGCTTTATGACGACCCGTATTCCAAGATGGGCCAGCTCACCTACGAAATGTGGCGCGCGGTTCGACTCGTGGTGGACACGGGCATCCACGCCTTCAAGTGGGATCGTGACCGCGCCATCGCGTTCTTCCGCGACAACGCGCCGAAGGCCGAGCAGGACATCGTCAATGAGATTGACCGTTACATCTCATGGCCGGGCCAGGCGCTCGCCTACAAAATCGGCGAACTGAAAATAAAGGAGCTTCGCGCCCGTGCCGCGCGCGAACTCGGCGCAAAATTCGACGTGAAGGAGTTTCACGACGTGGTGCTGCTCTCCGGCGCGGTGCCGTTGAGCATTCTCGAACGGCGCGTGGACGAGTGGCTGGCGAGGAAGAAATGAGCGGCGCGTGTTCCAACAAACACTCGGCACGAGTTTGTCTCTCATTAGCACCGGGCTTTAGCCCGGTGACTCAATGGCGAAATTGTTTTCAGCCGCTTCAGCGGCTTTTTCACTGTGGCCGAGAAGCCGTTAAAACGGCTGGGGGTCGTGTCAGCCGTCAGGCCACCGGGCTAAAGCCCGGTGCTAATGAGATTTTCATCAACAATAATCAGAGTCTCATTACGTCGGCTGCCATCTGAATGAGCAAGCGCATCGTCATCATCGGCGGGGGAGTCATCGGCTTGAGCACGGCGTATTACTGCGCCCGGCGCGGGCATCAGGTGACGGTGCTTGACCGCGCGGCGGCGGAGCACGCGGGCTGCTCCTACGGCAACGCCGGGCTGGTGGTGCCGAGTCACTTCGTGCCGCTGGCCGCGCCGGGCATGGTGAAATTGGGGCTGAAGTGGATGCTGAACCCGGAGTCGCCGTTCTACATCAAGCCGCGGCTGGATTGGGATTTATGGGATTGGAGTTTCAAGTTCTGGCGCGCGGCGAATGCGAGTCACGTGGAGCGCAGCGCGCCACTGCTGCGTGATTTGAACTTTGCGAGCCGTGCGTGTTTTGAGGAACTCGCGGACGGATCATCTGGCTTTGGTGATTTCGGTTTGGAGAAGCGCGGCCTGCTGATGCTCTGCAAGTCACCGCAGACGCTCGACAAGGAGGCGAAGTTCGCCGCGCGGGCGAACGAGTTGGGCGTCCCTGCCGCCGTGCTCGACGCCAGGCAGGGCGCCGCGCTGGAGCCGGGCGTGCGGATGGACATCGCTGGCGCGGTGCACTTCCCGGAGGACGCGCACCTCTCGCCGGGCCGTTTCATGGCCGCGCTCAAGGTGCAGTGCGCGATGATGGGCGTTCAGTTTCGCTGGGAGACGGAAGCCTGCAAGCTGCACCTTGAACGCGGACGGGTGATCTCGATTGGAGCGCGGGCTGCCAGCCCGCGCACAGATTCAGTCAGTGGAGAACCGCCGGCGGGCGGCCTGCGCCCCGAAATCGAAGCGGATGAATTCGTCCTCTGCGGCGGCTCGTGGTCGCCGTGCGTCGCGCGCGAGCTGGGACTGAAGCTCCCAATGCAGGCGGGCAAGGGCTACAGCCTCACGCTGCCGCAGCCGCGCCAGTTGCCGGGCATCCCGTGCATCTTCACCGAGGCGCGGCTGGCGGTGACGCCGATGGGCGGCGCGCTGCGCTTCGGCGGCACGATGGAAATTGCCGGGCTGAACGAAGACATCAACCCCGCCCGCGTGCGCGGCATCGTCAACTCCGTGCCGGGATATTTCCCTGAATTCACGGCGCGTGATTTCGCGGGCGTCCAGCCGTGGTGCGGGCTGCGTCCGTGCTCGCCGGACGGGCTGCCGTATCTTGGGCGCACGGCGAAGTTCACAAACCTCGCCATCGCCACCGGTCACGCGATGATGGGCTTGAGCCTCGGCCCGCTGACCGGGCGGCTGCTGGCGCAGATTCTCTCCGGGGAAAATCCAGAGTTCGACCTCACGCGGCTGAACCCCGACCGATACGGTTGAGCGGTCATATTGATGCCGTCCCGGAGCGCCGGACTCCGCGCAGACGAGCGGCCGGGGATTGCCATCCGGGCATGCATCGGATAAAGTGCCGCCATGAAAACCAAATTCCTCCGCCCGATGAACTCGCCCGCTCAAAACCTCCCGCGACGCCGCTGGCTCAAGGCCGTCTCTGGCACGGCGCTGGGTGCCGGCCTTGTCTCCGCTTCACGCGCGAGCGCAGCGGATTCCGCTGACATTTACAAAGTCAAAAACGGCCGCATCCAGCAGTCCGTCGTGCCGTGGTGCTTCAAGCCGATGCCCATCGCCGAACTCGCCGGGCACGCGGCGCGCCTGGGCCTGAAATCCGTCGAACTGACCACGCCGGAGAATTTCGCGATGCTCAAGCAGCACGGACTCATCTGCGCCATCACCGGCAGCCACGGGTTTGCCAAGGGCTTCGCGCACACGGAGGAACATGAGGAGTGCCTCAAGACATTGCGCAAGCGCATTGACGCCACCGCCGCCGCCGGTTTCCCGTCCGTCATCACCTTCTCCGGGTTTCGCCGGGGCATTTCCGACGAGCAAGGCATGAAGAACATGGTGGACGGCCTGAAAAAAATCACTGGTTACGCGGAGCAGAAAAAAGTCACCGTCTGCCTGGAGATGTTGAACTCCAAGGTGGCCGTCGAGATGAAGGGCCACCCCGATTATTTCTGCGATGACATCGAGCGCTCCGTGGAAATCTGCCGCCGCGTCGGCTCGCCGCGCGTGAAGGTGCTCTTCGACATTTATCACGTGCAGATCATGCACGGCGACGTCATCAGCCGCCTCAAGCAGCACAAGGACTGGATCGGGCACATCCACACCGCCGGCGTGCCGGGCCGCAACGAGATTGACGACACGCAGGAGCTGAACTATCCCGCGATCATGCGCGCCATCGTGGACCTCGGCTACCGGGGCTACGTCGGGCAGGAATTCATCCCCGTGCGCGACAAGGTGGCGTCTTTGAGCCAGAGCGTGCGGCTGTGTGATGTCTGATGGGCCAAGGCTGAAAACATCCGCTTGCCAATGCCGCGCGCGGAAATGATGTTGCCCGCCATGAATGCGAAAATAAGCTGCCAAATCATTCCGGCAATTGGCTTGTCGCTTTTCCTCGCGTTCCCCGCCGCCGCCGCCGATCCCGCCCCGGCCACGCCCGCGAAGCCAGCGGCGAATGCTCCCCCCGCCGCCAGTCCACCGGCGGGCGGCGACGGTTCCAAGGGCGGCGGCCTCGGCGGGATTTTCAATTCGGTCAAGGACGCCGTCGGCCTCGGCGCGCCCGCGCCGGTGCATCTGTTCAACGGCAAACGGCTGGACGACAATTTCTACACATGGATCAAGAAGTCGGGCGTCTATGTGGATCCGGACAAGGTGTTTTCCGTGAAGGACGGCGAGCTGCGGATCTCCGGCAAGCACGAGGGCTACCTCGCCACGAAGTCGCAGTTCGCGGATTTCCGGCTCGTGGCGGAATACAGGTGGGGCGCGGCCAAATGGCCGCCGCGCGAGAACAAGCCGCGCAACAGCGGCATCATCGTCGCGGCGACGGGCGAGGACAAGGAGTGGATGAAGGGCATCGAGTGCCAGATCGCCGAGGGCGCCACGGGCGATGTGGTTTTGCACGGTGGCGCGCAGATGACCGTGGGCCGCGAGGCGAAGAGCAAGGCGTGGGCGGAATTCCCGCGCGCCACGACCAACGAGGTCGAGAACGCGCACGGCAAATGGAACACGCTCGAAGTCGTCTGCGAGGGCGGCAATGTGCGCGTGCGGGTCAACGGCCACGTCACCGTCGAGGGCTTCGGAGCCAGCCCGAACTCGGGGAAAATCCTGCTTCAGTCCAACGGTTCGGAGATTTTTTTCCGCAAGCTGGACATTTTTCCACTGAACCTCAACAGCGTCACCGCACCGGGCGGGAAGTAAGTTCGCCCGGGGCTTCTCGTTCCACTTTCTGTTCGCCCGCGCACGGCGGTTTGCTAGATTGCCCGCCATGAAACACTTTCTCCTCGCCGCGTTGCTGCTGGATTCTGGATTCTGGATTCTGGATTCCAACTCCTGCCGCGCCGCCGACAACAAAACCGCGCGCCCCAACATTCTCTGGCTCATCGCCGAGGATTTTTCGCCGCACCTCGGCTGTTACGGCACAAAGGAAGTGTGGACGCCGAACCTGGACCGGCTGGCGGGGCAGGGGATGCGCTTCACGCGCGCCTTCACCACCGCGCCGGTGTGCAGCGCCAGCCGCTCGGCGTTCATGACCGGGATGTATCAGACGACCATCGGCGCGCATCATCACCGCTCGCACCGCGATGACGGCCATCGCGTGCCCGACGGCGTGAAACCCGTCACCGACTGGATGCGCGCGGCGGGCTATTTCACGGCGAACCTTGTGGAGCTGCCGCCGGCGTTCGGCTTCAAGGGCAGCGGCAAGACGGACTGGAATTTCACCTACGACGGCAAACCGTTCGACGGCCGGGAGTGGAGTGATTTGAAAGCGCACCAGCCCTTCTACGCGCAAATAAACTTTCAGGAGACGCACCGGAAGTTTCACGCGCCGCCCAAGGCTGATCCGGCCAAAGTCGCTTTGCCGCCCATTTATCCCGACCATCCCGTTGCAAGGAAGGACTGGGCCGAATATCTCGATGCTGCGAGCGAACTGGATCGCAAGGTCGGCCTCATCCTCGCGCAGCTTGAGGCCGACGGCCTCGCCGACAGCACGATGATTCTTTTCATGGGCGACCACGGCCAGGCGCACGTGCGCGGCAAGCAGTTTGTGTATGACGACGGCTTGCGCATCCCGCTGATCCTCCGTTGGCCGAAGAATTTTTCTTCACCGAAGAACTAC
The DNA here is from genome assembly GCA_016235585.1 of Verrucomicrobiota bacterium. GTDB lineage: Bacteria > Verrucomicrobiota > Verrucomicrobiia > Limisphaerales > JACRJY01 > JACRJY01. The sequence goes on from JACRJY010000189.1 coordinate 35,028, forward strand.
AAGGCCGGCACCGTGAGCGACCAGCTTGTGTGTTCGTTGGACTTCACCGCCACGTCGCTCGCGCTGGCTGGCGCGAAGAAGCCCGCGAAGATGCAGGGCCGCGTGTTTCTTGGCGAGCAGTCCGAGCCGCCGCGCCAATACGTCTTCGGCGCGCGCGACCGCTGCGACGAGACGATGTTCCGCTTCCGCACCGTGCGCGACGCGCGCTGGCGCTACATCAAAAACTTCATGCCGGAGCGGCCGTTCCTCCAGACAAACGACTACAAAGAGCGCAGCTACCCCGTGTGGAACCTCATCAAGGAACTCGGCGCGGCGGGCAGGCTCACCGACTGGCAGAAAAATTTCTACCTCGCGCCCACGATGCCGCCGGAGGAACTCTACGACATGGAGAGCGACCCGCACTCGATGAGCAACCTCGCCGCTTCGACGAAGCCGGAGCATCAGGCCGCGCTGAAACGGCTGCGCGCCGAACTGGAAAAATGGCTCGTCGAGTCTGATGATCAAGGCCGCTTCCCCGAACCGCCGGAAGTCACCGCCGCCAAAGGCGCGACGAAGCCGGGCGCGAATTCGCCCGGCGAAAAACCGGTGAAGAAGAACAGGAAGAAACAACCGTGACTTCGTCCGCGCGCGGCACCGCATGAACGCGAAGAAATCCCTGCGCTTCGGCATCGCCGCGCTGCTCGTGCTGCCCGTTCTCGGCCTGCTCGCGCTGCAATGGTCGCTCCGCCCGTCGGCCGATCCTCTGCACCAGGGCGTGCCCTTGAGCAACTGGCTGGCGGATTTGGACGGCGAGTCTGGGGAAAAGCGCGACCAGGCCGGGGTTGCCCTGCGCGCGATGGGAACAAACTTGTTTCCCGTGCTTCTGGCAGATTTACAGGCGCATGACTCGACGTTCGGACTGGCCGTGCGGGAGTTCGCCGCGAAGCTGCCGCTCGCCAATCCGCCGCAACTCAAAGCCGCCACGCGCCGTGAGCGCGCCACGCTGGCCTTCCGCACGCTCGGCTCCAACGCCGCGCCCGCCACGCTGCCGCTCATCCGGATTCTTCTCCACGAGCGTGCCTCCATCTACGCCGCCCACGCGCTCGCGGGCCTCGGCCCGGAGGCGGTGATTCCCCTGCGCGCCGCGCTGACCAATGCCAGCCGGCACATCCGCACCAGCGCGGCCTTCGGCCTCGGCACTTTGAACGAAGGCGGCACGAACGCCGTGCCGCCGCTGATTGAGGCACTGGAAGACCGCAATGCCGGCGTGCGCGCCACGGCGGCGGACGCGCTCGGCGAACTCGGCGAACTGCCGGAAACCGCCGTGCCCGCGCTGATGGAGAGCCTGACCGACCGCGCGCGCGCCGTGCGGCAGGCGGCGGCCAAGGCGCTGGCGAAATTTGGCGCGAAGGCGCGTGACGCCATTCCCGCGCTTTCCAAAACTGCGGCGGACGAAGACCCTGCCGTGGCGAACGCCGCCGTCGAAGCCTTGAAGGCCATCACCAACGCCGCCGCCGAGGCGCGTCAGTAGCGGATTTTTCCCGGAAGATTTTTCCACGCGGCAAAAACCTCGACGGCCTCGTCGCGGAGAAATTGCTTCATCGGCAGTTTGCGGCGCATTGGCGGCTTGGGGATTTCGCGGTAAATCAAATCATCGTCGAAGCCCGCCCGCGCCGCGTCCCTGCGCGTGGCGGCGAAGTGAACGCGCTTCAGCCGCGCCCAGTAGATGGCCGCGAGGCACATCGGGCACGGCTCACAACTGGCGTAAAGCTCGCAGCCGTCGAGCGAGAAGGTCTTGAGCTTGCGGCAAGCCTTGCGGATGGCGGTCACCTCGGCGTGCGCCGTGGGGTCGTTGCCGGACGTGACACGGTTCCAGCCGCGCGCGATGATTTGGCCGTCGCGCACAATGACCGCGCCGAAGGGGCCGCCCGCCCCGGCGAGCATCTTCACTCGCGCCAGGCGGATGGCTTCGCGCATAAAGTCAGTGTTCAGTCCGTGTTTCATCCGTGGCTGAACAAGTCCGCCGCGTTCTGCTTCACGCCCAGGTTGCGCCCGCCGTCATAAACTTTTTCCAGTTTGCCGTTCGCCCATTTCCGCAGCCGGTAGAGCGTGGCGAAGGTGAAGTCCGGCGCAACCCCGCCCTGCCCGCCGACGAGTTCCGCGCCGCGCCGCACGTTGTCCACCATCCACGCGGGCAGCGAGAGGTGATACGGATTGCGCCGCACTTCGCCGACGTGAAACGTCAGCGCGGTGATGAGGTCGGCGAGGTGCTCTTCGCTCAATTCCACCATCAAGTTCGGCGACGGCATCTGGCCCCAGAATTCCGTCTCGACGGCGAAGCACGAGAACGCGGCGGGCATCTGCCGCAGCGCGTCCACCACCAGCAGGTGCGTGCCGATGTGCGAGCTGTTCCAGTCCAGGTCGTGCGGGAAAAGAATCACGCGCGGCTGGTGCGCGGCGAGAATGTCCGCGATGACCTTCACGGATTGCGCCCACACCGCCGGCTCGTGCTCGCGGGTCTTGAAATTGATTTTCTCCAGTCCGCCCGGCGCGGTCGCGACGAGGCCGAAGCCGATGCAGTCGCAGCAGTTCTTCAACTCCTGCCACCGTTCGGCCTGCCGCGCCGGGTTGCTGCCCTGCGTGACGGCGACGTTGATGACGTTCCACCGCGCCTCGCGCAACAGCCGCAGCGCCAGCCCGCCGATGATGACTTCGTCATCCGGATGCGGCGAAAAAATCAAAACCTTTGGCGCGTCAGAGGGGATTTGCGGGCGGGCAACCGGCGGGAAATTTCCGAGCGGCCAGCCGCGCCCCTCGCGGGCGAAGCGGGCGTATTCGGTGACGAAGTGCTGGTAGGGATTCATGGCGGCAAAACGTGAAAATCAAAACCAGTTGTAGTTGAAGCTGATGCTCACCCGCTCGGTCTTGGTGAGATTGGCGGGCACCTCATGGCGCAGCCAGCTTTCAAAGAGTAGCACTTTCCCCGCCTCCGCCGGATATGAAACGAACTGGCGGTTTTCCGCGCGGCAGTCCGGTTTGCGCGGCGGCGCGGCCATGAATTTGCTCAAGCGCGGGTCTTCAAATTTCAACGCCGGACAGCCCTTCGGCGTCTTCACATAGTAGGTGCCGCTGATCGTCGAGAGCGGATGGATGTGCAACCCATGCACGACCTGATGAGGCATGATGTTGACCCAGCAATCCGTCATCGCGAGCGCCCGGCCTTCGAGGTCCAGATCCAGTTCGCGCGCGAACACCTTC
>JACRJY010000188.1 GCA_016235585.1 Verrucomicrobiota bacterium
GACCGTCCCGGTCGCTCCCGTTGGCGTCCCGCCAACGGGTTTCCGGCGCGGCCGATTTTGCCCGACGGCGGTCGGGTTGGGCGGGTTGTTTTCGGCGGGGACGCCGAAAACAGCGGGCGGGACGCCCGCGCTCCCCGGATTGAAGGAAACCGCGCCCGCAAATGCGGCGTTGCTTTGGGCGGCGGGATGCGCTTCACTGCCCGCACAAGCCAACAAGACGAACCCCATGCCGCACGATGAAACGGACACGCGCGAAAACCCTCCTGCTGGCCGGCTGGCTCGGGCTGGTGCTGGGCGCGGGCTTTCTGCGGATGGAAACACTTGCGCAGCAGCCACCGGCGAACTTCGTGTGGGCGCGGCAAATCGGGAGCACGAATTTGGATCAATCCCTTACGCTGGCAGCGGATCCCGGCGGCAATGTGTATGTGACGGGGCAGTTTCAAAACACAGCCAACTTTGGCACTACGAACCTCGTCAGCCGCGGTAGTTTTGACTCGTTTCTGGCCAAGTATAACACGGCGGGAAGTTTAGTGTGGCTGATCCAAGAAGGTGGGAGCGGAAGCGATCAGGCATTTGGCGTCGCGCTGGACGGAGCGACGAACATTTATCTCGCGGGCAGCTTTTCCGGCGCGTCAACCATTGCAAATGTTCCGATCACAGCCATGGGAGGGCTTGATGTGTTTCTGGCGAAATACACTCGCGATGGCACGCCCATTTGGGTCGCCACCGGCGGAAGCACAGGAACCGATATTCACGAAGGAGTGGCGGCAGACTCGAACGGCAACGTTTGCATCGTTGGGCGCTTTGGCGGGACGGCAACGTTTGGTTCCCACAGCATCACCAGCAGTGGCTTGAATGATGTTTTCATCGTGAAGTATGACAGCGCGGGCAACGCGTTGTGGGCGCGCAGCGCGGGCGGGCTTACAAATGACTACGGTCACGCCGTCGCGATGGACAGCGCAGGCAACGTCTACGTCGCCGGGGAATTTTCCCAGTCGGCCACCTTCGACACCGTCACGCTGACGAGCAGCGGGCTGCAGGACTCCTTCCTCGCGAAGTATGACAGCGCGGGGAATTTCCAGTGGGTTCGGCAGCAAGGCAGCAGCGGCAGTGACCTTCCCTGGGGAGTTGCGACGGATAGCGCGGGGAACATTCTGCTGGCGGGCCAGTATGCCGGATCCCTCACGATTGGCTCCGACACGCTTACCAACAGCGGCACCGACAGTTTCTTCGCCAAATACGCCCCGGACGGAACTGCGCTCTGGGCACGGCGAGCAGGTGGCCCGAATACGGACTTCCCACGTCGGATAACAATGGACAATCTAGACAACGTCTACGCAGTCGGCACCTTCACCGGCACGGCAACCTTCGGCAGCACCAACGTCACGGCTGTCAACGCCGACATTTACGTGACCAAACTGGATTCCGCCGGAAACTTCCTCTGGACGCAGCGGGCGGTGGGCAGCCTCATCCGCGAGCCGCGCGGCATCGCGACGGACGCCAACCGCAACGTGTATATCGGCGGCTCCTTTGTGAACACGCTCAACTTCGGCGTTACCAACCTTGCGACCTTCGGCAGCAACGATCTGTTTTTTTCCAAAATGGTTCAGCAGGCCGAGCCGCCGTCGATCATCGCTCAAAGCGGCGATGCGACCGCCTACGCCGGAACCAACATCAGCTTCTCGGTGAGCGCCGTCGGCACCCCGTCACCCGCATATCGCTGGCAGCGCGACGGCGTGGATCTGCCGGGCGCAACCAATGCCGTCCTGTCCCTCACCAACGTGCAAACCGGGAATGCGGGCGCGTATCTGGCCGTGGTGTCGAACATTTATGGCGCAGTCACGAGCGCGCCGATTATGCTGGCCGTCGTTCTCCCGGTTCCGGCTGCCATCATCACGTCGCCGCAAGGCACGAATGTAATATCCGGCGTGGCGGAACCGGTCACGTTCACGGTGGTGGCAGAAGGTTCGCCCGTGTTGAAATATCAATGGCGGCGCAATGGCACGAACCTTCCCGCTGCCACCAACGATACCTTCACTCTTTACAACGTGCGTGGCAGCAACGCCGGCAATTACTCGGTCGTTGTCACCAATTATTTCGGCGCAGTCACCAGCGCCGTGGCGGTGCTCGCCGTGGAAACTCGGCCTGTGATTTTGATCCCGCCCGCCGACCGGACAGTGTCCGCCGGGGATGGCACCATCTTCAGCGCGTCCGCCTTGGGCGAGCCGCCGTTGCGCTACCAGTGGCAGTTTCAGGGCATGAACATCCCTGGCGCGACCAATGCGAATCTTCTGATTAGCAGTGTCCAGGCCTCGCACGCCGGTGCTTATCAGGTCGTGGTGGCAAACGGCTTCGGCTTGACCACCAGCACGGCGGCGATGCTGGCCGTCGTGCCGGACGGCTCCCCGCCCGGCCCGCCCGTCATTCTTCTCCAGCCCGCCAGCCTAGCCGTCTTTCAGGGAACCGCCGCCGGCTTCAGCGTGGTTGTGTCCAATGCCGGCCCGCTGCGCTTTCAATGGCGGTTCAACGGCGCAGATTTGTCTGACGCGACCAACTCCCTGTTTGTCGTGTCCAGCGCGCAGCCCGCTGATGCGGGCGGTTACCATGTCGTCGTGGCTGGGGATGGCGGTTCTGTCACGAGCGCGCCCGCCCTGCTCGAGGTGAACGGCCCGCCGGTCATTGACATGCCGCCGCAAAGCCAGCTGGCCGTCGTCGGCAGCAATGTCACCTTCACGGTGGGAGTCTCCGGAACCGGTCCGCTGGGCTACCAGTGGCGGTTCAAAGGGAACAACATCTTCAACGCCACCAATACCGCCCTGACCCTGTCGGGCTTGACGACCAACCACTCCGGGGCCTACAGCGTAGTCGTCAGCAACGCCGCCGGGTCGGTCACCAGCAGCCCGGCGATTCTCACGGTGGGATTTCGGCTCACGATCAATTCCGGCCCTGGCGGTGCGGTGTTCCGCGATCCCGACCTGCCCGCCTACACCAACGGCTCAATCGTGACGCTCTCGGCGGTGCCCGCTTCAAACTACTTCTTCTCCGTGTGGGGCGGCAGCCTCACGGGCGGCAGCAATCCGGTTTCAATTGTCATCACCTCGAACCGCACGGTCAGTGCTGCCTTCTCGCCAATCCTTCCGCCAGCCATTTCACTTCAGCCTGCCAGCCGCACGGTGACGGCGGGAGCAAATGTATCCTTCACTGTCGCCGCCACCGGCACCCCGCCGATGAGCTACCAATGGCGTTTCGACGGCGTGGACATCCCCGGCGCGACCAATGTCAGCCTCACTCTCCCCGACGTTCAAGCCGCGAATGCTGGCAGCTACACCGTATTTGTCAGCAACTTCGTCGGCAGCGTGACGAGCGCCGCCGCCACGCTCACCGTCACCGTCGCGCCGACGGACATCGCGTTGGGCGGCACGAACGTGTTTGAGAATCAGCCGACGAATACCCTCGTCGGCACCTTGACCGCGCAAGACCCCGACAGCAGCGACACGGCGGCCTTCACGCTCGTCGCCGGCACGGGCGGCGATGACAATGCGAGCTTCACCATCAGCAACGGCACGAACCTCGTGACCGCCGCCAAGTTCGATTACGAAACGAAGAACAGCTACGGCATCCGCGTGCGCGTGACCGACAGCGGCGGGTTGTTTTTCGAGAAGTCGTTCACCATCGCAGTCACGGATGTCAACGAAGCCGCGCTGGCCATCGCCCAGCAGGCCTATCTCAAAGCCAGCAACACCGGGGGGA
>JACRJY010000187.1 GCA_016235585.1 Verrucomicrobiota bacterium
CCGGCCCTCTCCTCCCTCCGAGGGAGGAGAGGGAGTTCCTGCGCCCACGTCGGGAGAATCAGGTTCGCGCAATGCGTGGGACTCTCGTAGCTCGTCCTTCCGAGCGGGAAAACTCGTGACCGTCGCCCACGCCCGCGCAAGGCAGCAGCGATGCACGAAGTCCAGCCCATCACCATCGCCGAAGGTCTTGAGATATGCCGTGGTGGAATCCAGCGGCAGCTCCGCTTGCAGCGCGAGCAGGCCGTCGAGGCCGAACACGGTGTAATACAAATCGCTGCGGCCCGTGCGATCCTTGAAGCCGCCGTCGGGATTCTGCTGCCGCCGGAGGAACGCTTCGACGAGCGCGGTGGATTCGCCGAGGAGCTTCGGCGCGATGCGCGCCACCTGCAACATTTCGAGGCGGATGCTCATGGGGCTTCGCAGGCGCGGCTATTTCGCCGACTTATCAGTCTCCAGCGGCGTGCCGCAGTTCATGCAGAACTTGGACTTCGGCGGGCATTCGATGGAACACGTGGAGCAGGTGATATGCGCGTTCTGATGCCGGTGGTGGATGATGAGGTTGCGAACATACGGAATCCAGTTGAAGGCGTAGGCAAAGATGAACACGGAGTTTTTAGCCGAAAAAACCGCGAAGGCGAGCAACAGCAATGAACCAATGAGACTAAGCCACCAGAACGAAACCGGCACCACTACCTGTTTTTTTCGTTCAGTAACATACCACTGCACGGCAAACCGCGCGGTGAACACGAAATTGCCAACCCAGCCGATGACCTTCCACAAGTGCCATTCAATGCCGAGAAATTTTCCCTCGTGCCAAAGCAGATTTGCGAGCGCGTCCATGCGATGCGCCGAGCGTGCCGGACGCGCGCGCGGATGCAAAGCGCAAAGACCTCGTTTTGCTTGGATCAAACACTGCTCACTGTCTTGCCAGCGAGGAATCGGCCTCTCATTAGCACCCGGCTTCAGCCGGGTGCCCAGCAAAGGCGGCGGTTTCAACCGCTTCAGCGGTTTGCCCCGTCCAGTAAACCGTTAAAACGGTTGCTGTTCCACGCCGCTTGTCCACCCGGCTGAAGCCGGGTGCTAATAGGAACAGCGTTTACAAAAAATGAAGTGTTCCGCTTGGATCCACGGCTTCTTTCGCTGGACGCTGACTGCTTGGGCCGCTAACCATCTCCGCCATGAATTTGGAAGATCACGCTGGCGACATTCTCCGCAAGGCCCGCTCCTCCGGCCCGCTCACGCCGGAAGCAGCGGCTGCACTCGCCGGACTCACGACGGCGGAATACGCCGCGCTTGAGGACACCGGCAAGGCTGTTCGCCCGCCAAACTTTGCCGTGATTGCATCCGCGCTGGGGTTGAGCGCGCCCAAGCTTGAGAAAATTTACGCTGGCTGGCTCCCCGCGCCGGTGGACTTAGGCCAGTGGCGCGAACTGCGGCAAATCACCACCTCACGCGGCGGCAACACGGTGCATTGCTATCTCGCGTGGGACGAAGGCACGCGCGACGCGGCGGTGTTCGACACGGGTTTCGAGGCGGAACCCATTATCAAGCTCATCGCGGAGAACGAACTTCAGCTCCGGCACCTTTTCATCACGCACACGCACCACGATCACATCGAGGCGATGGAGCCGTTGCGGCAACGGTTTCCGCAGATGCGTATTCACACCGACGCCAAGGCCGCGCCGCCGCAGCACAAGAACCGCCGCAACGACTGCGTCCACGTCGGCAGCCTGCGCGTCTCGAACCGCGAGACCACCGGCCACGCGGAGGACGGCGTGACCTATCTCATCGGCAACTGGCCGGAGGACGCGCCGCACGTCGCCATCGTTGGTGACTGCCTCTTCGCCGGCTCGATGGGCGGGGCGCGGCAGTTGCTCGACCACGCGAAGCAGAAAGTGCGTGAGCAAGTTTTCTCGCTGCCGCCGGACACGTTGATCTGCCCCGGCCACGGCCCGCTGACCACGGTGGTGCAGGAGAAGGCGCACAATCCGTTTTTCCAATAGGCTGGCAATAATGGCAGCCCGAGATGACAGAGGGATCTGCCTCACTGCGTTCAACAGATCGAGGGTAGAAGTTTTGAAGAAGACTTTGGTTTCGAGATTAAGACATTGGGGTCGGCTCCGCGTAGCCGTTTGATTTGCTCTTCGGTGTAAACGTGATCGCTCATCACTCGGTTTTGGAGGCGCTTCATCAATTCATCGATGAGGGCTGTGCCATTTGGAAGATGGTTAATGGTCAATGGCAAAAGCGACTCGTCTTTGAAGATCAGCAACAGGGAACTCGCTCGTGCGACGGTGTAAGCGTGCCTGACTTCGGGTGTGACAAGCTTGCCTAAACCGGATTGCAGAAGAATCGGTGGTAATCCAAGAACCACACGATCCACGGTCGAGAGCGCGAAATGCTTGCGACCCCATCTGCCGACAATTAATTCTGCTTCAGTGAGATGCCAGTAGAAACGATTAAGTGTCCGCCAAGAAAACCAGAGCGCTAAAATCGCTCCAATAACCAGACAACCTGCCAATGCGAGCTTTGGTGTTCGGCCGGTCGGTGAGTCAATGTAAAAACCAGAAACTACCAGCAAGGGTGGAATTGCACCGATAGCGACAAAAATAGGGCAGACGATTATGGATGCAAACCAGTCAGACTTGCTTGGTCTGGTTGCGATTTCGATCATTTGAGTCAATTAGGCCCTCTGCGCTTCCTTCGCCCAAGTGTCCTTGAGCGTGATGGTGCGGTTGAAAACTAACTTGCCCGGCGCGCTGTCCCGGTCTAGGCAGAAGTAGGCGAGGCGCTCGAACTGGTAGCGCAACTCCGGCTTCGCGTCCTTCAAGCTCGGCTCGCACTTCGCCGTCACCAATTCGAGGCTCTTCGGATTGAGCACGGTCTTGAAATCGCGCCCGTCCTTCTCCGGCTCGGCCTCGGTGAAAAGGCGGTCGTAAAGGCGCACTTCGGCATCCACGGCGTGCGCGGCGCTGACCCAGTGAATCGTGCCCTTCACTTTGCGGCCCGCCGTCGCGCCGCCGGTCTTGCTGTCGAGGTCGGCGGTGCAGCGCAGTTCCGTGATGTTGCCGGCGGCGTCCTTCACCACTTCGTCGCACTTGATGATGTAGGCGTATTTCAGGCGCACTTCGCCGCCGGGCTTGAGGCGGAAAAATTTCGGCGGCGGCACTTCGGCGAAGTCGTCGCGCTCGATGAACAGTTCGCGGCTGAAGGGAATCTTCCGCTTGCCGGCGTTTTCGTCTTCGGGATTGTTCACCGCCTCGAGTTCCTCGGTCTGGCCGGCGGGATAATTCGTGAGGACAACCTTGATGGGACGCAGCACGGCGAGGCGGCGCAGGGAACGCCTGTTCAAATCCTCGCGCACGGCGTGCTCATACACCGCCACATCGGTGAGGCTGATGTATTTGGTGACGCCAATGTGATAGGCAAAGGCGCGCACGGCCTCCGCCGTCACGCCACGCCGCCGGATGCCGGAGATGGTCGGCAGACGAGGGTCATCCCAGCCGGCGACAATCTTGTCGTTCACGAGCGAGATGAGCTTGCGCTTGGAGACAATCGTGTGGCTGGGAATGAGCTTCGCAAACTCGTATTGGTGCGGCAGCGCGCGCGGCAGGTCGAGGTTTTCCAGAATCCAGTCGTAGAGCGGACGGTGCACCTCGAACTCCAGCGTGCAGATGGAATGCGTGATGCCTTCGAGATAATCGCTTAAACAATGGGCAAAGTCATACATCGGGTAGATGCACCACTTTGCCCCGGTGTGGTGATGCTCGGCGTGCTTGATGCGGTAGAGCAGCGGGTCGCGCAGCCAGATGTTCGGCGCGTCCACGATGATTTTGGCGCGCAGCACCCGCGCGCCGTCGGGAAACTCGCCCGCCTTCATGCGCGTGAACAAATCCAGGTTTTCCTCCACGCTGCGGTCGCGAAACGGCGAGGCCTTGCCAGTGCGGCGAAATTCATCCGTCTGATCCGGCGTCATGTCGCAGACGAAGGCCTTGCCCTTCTTGATGAGCACGACGGCGAATTCGCAGATCTGGTCGAAGTAATCGCTGGCGTAGAACGGCGCTTTGGCGGGCGTGAGGCCGAGCTCCTTGTCCGCCCAGCCGGCGATGAGCCAGTTCACGTCGGCCTGGATGCTCTCGACATACTCGACCTCCTCCTTGGTCGGATTGGTGTCGTCCATCCGCAAGTTGCAGATGCCGCCGAACTCCCGCGCGATGCCGAAGTTGAGGCAGATGCTTTTCGCGTGGCCGATGTGCAGGTAGCCGTTCGGCTCCGGCGGGAAGCGCGTGTGGATGCGCGGGTATTTCCCCTCGGCGACGTGTTGGGCGACGATGTCGCGGATGAAATCGCTCGGCGCGGGCGCGGCGGGATTGGTGTTGCTCGGATTGCTCATGTTCAAACGGCGGCGAGGCTAATCAATGCCCCCGCGTTTGAATAGCAAATTGCCCGCGCCCGCGCACAAAGGGCGCATCCGGGCTGCCCCCGCTCCGTCAGGCCGGGCGGAATGCCGATCTCCGCATCGGCGCGGGGCGGGAGTTTTCCCACCCCTGCCGGATCGGTGTCCGGCGCTCCGGGGCAGCCCGGATGCGCTCCGCCCACACAAGACGAAGTTCACTCGCCTCCGACAAACGGAGGAATCGGACAATCGAGCGTGTCACCCACTGCGCGGAGCAGCTCGGCTTCGCGCTCGTGAATGACCCCGTCGGCACCGACGACCTGAATACAGGCTTCCATCAGGTTCTTTTTGATCAGCGGAACCGTCGCGGCCAGGCGATTGAGGGCGGCATCCACGCTCTCCAGCGTGCATAGCTCGCGCGGCAGCAGCCACGGCCCGTCGCTGCCTGGTATCCGCAGATGCGGAACCGCCTGGCGAAAAGCCGCTTCAATTTCCGTGGCGTCTTCGCTGCCGATCCGCGCCAGCGTGGAAAGCAGCACGCCGCAGTCCGGCAGCAGCGGCTTGATGGAATAATACTGCACGACGGCGCGGCGTGCCGGGGCAAACTGCGGCTCCAGGTGCCGGCGGATGATTTTTTGCAGGGTGAACTCAAAGAGGTCGAGCTGCGCGTCGCTGTGGATGAGCCATTGCAGCGTCTCGCTGAACCGCCGGTAATCCTCCGGCGAGAGCTGGCGCAACGCCGTCAGCGCAAGATTCACCAGCGGCAGCCGCGCACGGGTGGCGAGCTCCGCCACCTCGCGATGAAGCGCGCCAATCTGTTCGCAAACCACGGCGTCCACCCGCCCGGCGAGGCCTTGAAGCTGTTGCGCACGCGTGGTCTCGTCGGCGCTCAACAGCAGCGCGTAAATCAGCGCCACGGCGGAGCCCGGTTCGCCCGCCGCCGTCTTCACGGCGTCGGGGAACGACGCGCGCAACTGCCCGGCGTAGCGCAGGTGCTGCGGTGTGGGATTGCCGACGCTGGGCAGGACAATTTGCGAGCGGATGGGCGCCAGCCGAGATGCGGCAGGCTTCTGATATGAGCGGCCAGGCAAAGGCTCGGCGGCCGGTGATTCGATAGCTTTGAATTTGCCATCCCACGCCGGCTCGATGGCGCGGATGCGCTCTTCCAGCGGCGGGTGCGTGGCGAAGGCATTGAGGAAAGCGGTGCCAAGGCCGCTGCTGAAAAACATATGGCTGGCCTCCTGCGCGTGCTCGGAGGCCAGCCGCGATCCCGCGTGACCGATTTTTTGCAGCGCGCCGGACAGCCCGGCGGGATTGCGCGTGAACTGCACGGCGCTGGCGTCGGCGAGAAACTCGCGCTGGCGGCTGACGGCGGCCTGAATCAACCGCCCAAAAAACACGCCCACCCAGCCGACGGCGATCAGCACCAGTCCCAGCACTGGCAGGGGATTTTTCCGCCCGCGCGTCCGCAACAGGATGCGCCCGATGACCGTGAGGCACAGGATGCCGAAGATGATTCCCATCAGGCGCAGGTTGAGCCGCATATCGCCATTGAGGATGTGGCTGAATTCATGCCCGATGACTCCCTGCAGTTCATCCCGGTTGAGCGACTGGAGGCAGCCGCGCGTGACAGCGACGGCGGCGTCCCCCGTGGTGTGGCCGGCGGCGAAGGCATTGATGCCGCTCTCGCCGTCCATGACATACACCTGCGGCATGGGCACGCCCGAGGCGATGGACATTTCCTCGACGACATTGAGCAGCCGGCGCTCCCCCGCATCGGTGGTGCCGGAATTCACGCGCCGTCCGCCGAGCGACTCGGCCACGGCGCTGCCCCCGGAGGAAAGCTCGGCAATTTTGTAAAAGCAGCCGCCCGCGATGACGGCCACGGTGCCGAGCGCGACGTAGCTGAACACCCGCGGATCCCACCACTCGACCTCCGGCGCGCGACCGCGCTGGCGCGCCTTGCTGGTGGCTCCCGCAAAAGCCAGCAGGCAGGCCAGATAGACCGCGATGATGATGCCGACGACGGCCAGGCCGAAATAAAACACGAGAAACTTCGTGCTCCGGCGGGAGCGATCCTGCTGCTGGAAGAAATCCATGTCGCGAATGGCGTCGTCGCTAAAATGCCAGCCGCCGCAACGGCGCAACGGCGGACGTTCTGGCGCGGCGACGGTTCACAGTTTCATCGCCGTTCGTCAGAAGGAAACCTTCGGCGCGTCGCGCTGCTCGGGCTTGTCCACCTGGAACAGCTCGGCGGCGGTGAAGTTGAACATCCCGGCGATGAGGTTGGTGGGAAACACTTCGCGCTGCGTGTTGTAGGCCGTGGCCGAATCATTGTAGGCCTGCCGCGCAAAGGAGACCTTGTTCTCCGTGGACGTCAGCTCCTCGGTCAGTTGCATCATGTTCTGGTTGGCCTTGAGGTCGGGATACTGCTCGGCCACGACCATAAGGCGGCTCAACGCCCCGGCCAGCCCGCTCTCGGCGGACACGAGGTTCTTCACCGCGTCCCCGGCGGCGGGGTTGGCGGCGGCGGTCTGCGACGCGGCGTAGGCGACATTGCGCGCCTTGATGACGTTTTCCAGCGTCTCGCGCTCGTGCTTGAGGTAGCCCTTCGCTGTCTCGACCAGGTTGGGGATCAGGTCGTAACGGCGCTTGAGCTGCACGTCAATCTGCGCCCACGCGTTTTTGAAGCGGTTGCGCAGCGTGACGAGCGCGTTGTATTTGCCGATGACGAAGAGGGCGGTGAGCACCACCAGCCCGAGCAAAACCATCAGTCCGATTCCAATGCCTGTCATAATTTCCTTTGGTTAAGTTGCGTGAGAATTAGGGCAAGCCCCGTGCTTGGGCAATTACAAAGTCGGGCTGGTTTTCAATCCGCATTGGCCGGCGGCGAAATGTGGGGTGGATTCCCGCTTGCCCTGCCGCTAAATTCTGCCGCGCAACGAATGAGCAAAGTCGAAATCAGCCTCCCCGCGCCGGCGTTCAAGGAACTGTTCGCCACGCCGGAAATGCCCGACCTCGGCCCGCGCCGCCGCGCCGGAACGCTGTCGGTGGACGCGGTGAATGCCCGCCTCGACGAATTCTTCACTCGCACAGGCAAAATCATTGCCCGGCAAAATCAGGAACTCATCCGCAGCGCCGTCCTGCTCTGGCACGACCATTTCGACGCCTCGCACGAAATCTCGCAGGGCATCGGGACGCCCGACGGCAGCTTCCTCCACGGCATTTTGCACCGGCGCGAGCCGGATTATTGGAACGCCAAATACTGGTTCCGCCGCGTCGGTTCGCACGCGTGTTATCCCGCCATCGCCCGCACCGTCGGGGAATTCCTCGCTGCAAAAAATCAAAGCGCACTCGCCTCACGCCTGGTTCCACGCGGCCACTGGGATGCCTTCGCATTCGTGGACGCCTGCGAGGAAGCGGCGAACCCTTCCGCCGCTGCTGAACTCCGCGACCACCTGCGCGCCGTGCAGCAAATCGAGTTCAACCTTCTCCTCGCGCACCTCTGCGCCGGTCGGCGCGGCGCGGCGTAAATCTTGTGAACGAATTCTGGGTTGTCATCTCCGCCGTCCTGCCGGTCTTCGCCATCGCGGGCCTGGGCGGGCTGCTGCGCAAGCTCGACTGGCTCACCGAGGAGGCGGACAAGAGCCTGCTGCGCGTCACCATCAACCTCCTCGTGCCGTGCTTCATCTTCGAGCGCCTTGTGGGCAACACTGCCGTGCAGCAGCTCGGCAACGTCACCCTCGCGCCGCTCGTCGGCTTCGGCACCGTGGCGCTCGGTATCGGCATCGGCTGGCTCGCGCGGAAGTTCACCGGCGTCACCGACGACCGCGCGCTGCGGACGTTCGCCTTCAGCGTCGGCATCTACAACTACGGCTACGTGCCGCTGCCGCTCGCGCAGTCGCTCTTCGGCCACGAGACCGTCGGCGTGCTCATCGTTCACAACGTCGGCGTGGAAATCGCCTTTTGGACTTTGGGAATGCTGATTCTCGGCGACAAAACGGGTGAGCCTCTCTGGAAGAAAATCTTCAACCCGCCCGTCGCCGCCATTCTCGTGTCGCTCGCGGTCAACTTCGCCGGCGTCGAGAGCAGCGTCCCCAAGTTCGTGACCACCACCACGCGGATGCTGGGCGAATGCGCGATACCGCTCGGCCTCGTGCTGACCGGCGCGATCATGGCGGACTTCCTGCACGAGTTTCACTCCGCGTCCGGCTGGCGCATGATGGCGCTGGCGTGCGCGTTGCGAATGCTCCTCGTTCCCGCGCTGTTCCTGGCGCTGGCGTATTTCCTGCCGTGCTCGGTGGAGCTGAAGCGCGTCATCGTCCTCCAATCCGCCATGCCCGCCGCCGTCTTCAACATCATCATGGCCCGCCACTACGGCGGCGACGCGCCGACAGCCCTGCGCGTGGTCATCGCCACCTCCGCCGTGAGCCTCGTCACCATCCCGCTCTGCATCCGGCTGGGAATGAAACTGGTGGGGCTTTAAGCAACGGCTGAATTCGCCGTCATCCCTGCCGCGCGGGTCAGCTCTCGATGACGTTGATTTCCACCGGCTCGACCTTGATGCCGATTTTCTCCATCCAGTTGATGGCGGCCTTGACCTCGGCGCGCGCGCCGGCGAGTTCGAGGCAGACGATGCCAATCTCATCAGTCACGCTGGCCTGGCGGATGTTCGTCACCACCTTGAACTTCCGGCCCAACTCCCACACGACCGGCGTGGTGATGAGCTTGGGCGGATACATGAGCCAGAGGCGGCGCTGCGCCGGGGAATCGGCACGCGTCGAGGCGGACTGTTTTTTGCCTTTTGCCTTTTTCATTTTGCCTTGGCTTCAGCCGCCGGCAATCGCCGGGATGATGCTGACTTCGTCGCCGTCCTTGAGCGGGGTGTCGCGGTTCTGGAGGAAGCGGATGTCCTCCTCGTTCACATAGACGTTCACGAAGCGGCGCACCTCGCCCTTGTCGTCCACGAGGCGCTCCTTGATGCC
>JACRJY010000192.1 GCA_016235585.1 Verrucomicrobiota bacterium
GCGAGTCCCTGACTCGAAAAATGGGGACTCGCGTAGCTCGCCCCTCCGAGGATTCGCGCCGCGCATCTTCGCCGACAACCTCGTCATGCCGCTCGGCGTGATGCCCTACAAGGACGGCGCGTTCGTCCAATACGGCCCCGACGTCCGCTTTTACCGCGATGCGAATGGCGACGGTCGCGCCGACAAACACGACGTCATCCTCACCGGCTTCGGCACGCAGGACTCGCACTTGTTCCCGCACCAGTTCACCCGCGCGCCCGGCGGCTGGATGCTGCTCGCGCAAGGGTTGTTCAACAAATCCACTGTCCGTCGCCCCGATGGCAGCGCGTTCGTTGACGGCGCGAAGGAGATTTCCTTCAACCAATGCAAGCTCGCCCGCATGACGCTTGATGGCTCGATGTTCGAGAACCTTACCGCCGGCCCGAACAACATCTGGGGCCTCACCGTGTCGCGCACGGGCGAGATGTGGATTCAGGAGGCAAACGACCAGGGCAACCCCATCGTGCCCTACGAGCCGGGCATCCATGTGCGCACCGGCTCGAAGGACAAGTTGCGCCCGTATCAGCCGCTGTTTCCCGGCACCATCAACCCGCCGCAGATGGGCGGCACCGGCTTGAGCGGCCTCGCGCTGGCGGATGATCGCGACACGCCATTCGCCCGAATCGAGTCGGCGTCCGCTGGTTCCTCCCTCTCCCCTCGGAGGGGAGAGGGGGCGGGATCGTCACAGGCTCCCAAAATTTTCTACCTCGCGAACCCCATCACCAGCGTGATCAACGTCATCAAGGCCACGCCCGACGGCCCGCGCTACCGCTACGAGAAGCTCGCCGACTTCCTCACCACCACCGACCGCTGGTTCCGTCCCGTGGCCATCGCGTTCGGCCCCGACGGCTGCCTCTACATCACCGACTGGTATAACAAAATCATCTCGCACAACGAAGTGCCGCGCACGCATCCCGACCGCGACAAGACCCGCGGCCGCATCTGGCGTGTGCGCCACACGAGCCAGCCGCGCGTCACGCCGCCCGATCTCACGAGGCTTTCGGAGAAGGAACTCGTCGCCCAACTCGGCGGCCCAAACTCACTCGTCTCGCGCTTCGCGTGGCTGGAGATCATTGACCGTAAAGCTACTGGTCTCGCGCCGGAGTTGGAGAAAATCATCGCGGACAAGTCCGTGGCCGCCGACCGGCGGCTCGGCGCGCTGTGGGCGTTGGAAGGACTGAAGCCTGTTGCAACCGCGACATTGCACATTCTCGCCGCTGACAACGATGCGACTGTCCGCCACGAAGCCGCACGCATCGCCGCCGCGCAACCGCGGGCGGAAGCGGAGTTCGTCAGCATTGCCGCTCCGCTGATTGGCGATGTCCAGCCGAGCGTCCGCGCCGCGATTGGCGATGCGTTGCGGCGTGTGCCGAATGCCAGCCCGCGCGTGATGGCGTTTGCCGCAAAGCTCGGTCGCGAACCGCTCGCCACCGGCAGCGACATGGAAAAGTATGAACGCGAGTTCGAGCGCTTCCTCGCCCGTTGGGCGATGGAGGTGAACCCACAATCCACCGCAGCACTGCTCAACTCGTCCGAGGGCAGGGCGCTGCCGCTGGAGAATCGCATCCTCGCCACGCTTGCGCTTGGCGGCAAGGAATCCGCCATTGGCCTCGCGAAGCTGGTGCCGGAGCTGAAGCGTCCGATGGGCGACGAGGAAGTCCGCGCGCTCGCGGCGCACTTCGGCGAACCGGCGGTCCGCGATTCGCTCGGTTCCGCACTGGCCAACGCCAGCTCGCGCGCCGCCGTCCTCCGCGCGCTGCTCAATCTCCGCACGAGCCTCGACACGACGAAGCTCACGCCCGCGCTGACCGCCGCCGCGAAGGCGTTGCTCGCCAGCAACAATGTCGCTGAACTCGAACTCGCCACCGAAGTCGCCGGTGCCTTCAAGCTCGCGGGCACCGAGGCTGACCTCGTGGCGCTGCTGAAGCGCGGCTGGGGCCGGTTTCCGCGAAAGACGCCGAATCAATCCGTGCTCCGCCCCGAATCATTCGCCGCGTTGCGCGCGCTGCGCGACTTGGGCGCTGGTCCGGCTGAATTGTTCGAGCAACTCGCCGCCGATGCCGCCGAGCCAGCCGTGCGTGACACGGCCATCGCCGCGCTCGGCACCTCCAAAGCTCCCGATGCCACCGAGCGGCTCGTGAAGCTGCTGCCGAAACTTTCCCCGCCGCAACGCGGCACCGCCCTCGACCGGCTCGCGGGCAGCAAGGCCGGCGCGACGGCGCTGATGGCGGGCTTGAAATCGAGTGCGGTCACGCGCGCGGACGTCGGCTTGAGCACAGTGGAGCGGCTGCGCGTGCTGTTGCCCAAGGATGAGAGCATCGCCGCGCTGTGGAAGGAACTCGGCGGCGACGCCAAGCGCGCGTTGCGCCTCGGCGGCGACACGAAGGATTTCGCCGCCACGCAGCTCACGCTCGACGGGCCGTTCACCCTCGAGTGCTGGGCGAAGCTGGACGTGGGCATTGGCAATCAAGACGCGCTGCTGGGTGCCGCGGGGCAACTCAGTGTGAACTTCTTCAACTCCACGTTCCGCGTCTGGATCAAGGGCGCGAACGACATCGTGGTGGCGAAGAAGAAGACCACGCCCGGCGCGTGGACGCACTACGCCGTGACGCGCGACGCCAAGGGCGTGTTCCGCATTTTCATCAACGGCGAACTCGATGCGACCAGCACCAAGACCAGCCTGGAGAAATTGACCGCGCTCGATGTCGGCCGCACGACGGTGAACACCGGCGGCACGGCTGGCTGGCTCGCCGAATATCGCGTGTGGAACGTGGCGCGTTCGGCGAAGGACATCCGCGAGAATTTCGACCGCACCTATTCGAATGCGGAACTCGGAATGCGGAGTGCGGAATCGGCGGAGCGCCGGTCGCCGAACCGGCCCGATGGGAGTGGTGGTGTCGCGGATGCCGGATCGGAGTCCGGCGTTCCGCCCGCCGGACTCGTGCGCGTCTTCACCGGCGCGAACTGGGGCAGGCTCAACGGCACGGCGCGCACCGAGCCGGTGGAGGATTTGCCAGCGTTGCTGACCGGGGCCGAAGCCGCGGTGCAGGCGGAGAAGTTCGCCAAGTTCCGTTCGCTGGCGAACACGCGGGGCAATCCCGATCACGGCAAGGAACTCTTCACGAGCATCTGCATCACTTGTCACCAGCAGGGCGGTCAGGGCGGGCAGATCGCGCCCGCGCTCGATGGCGTGGCGAACACGGGCGTGGAAGCCATCCTCCGAAACATCCTCACGCCGAATGCCGCGATGGAAGGCGGCTACCGCAAGTTTCGCATCGAGACGAAGGATGACGAACTTGTGGAAGGTCTGCTGGTCTCCGAGGACGCGACCTCGATTGTGCTGCGCCAGCCCAACGTGCCGGATCAGCGCATCCCGCGCGCGAACGTGAAGCGCGCCGGCTTCCTCACGACCTCGGTGATGCCGGAAGGTTTGCTCGAAGCGATGCAGCCCGAGCAGGTGAGCGACCTGTTCGCCTACCTCAAGTCGTTGAAGTAGGAGCTTACTTCTCTCCAGCGCTCATCCGCCGGTTGAATTCCACCGCGTCGGCGTAGCGCACTCCGCTGCCGCCGAAAATGTCGAGCGCCGAACCGACGGTAAGATCAATCCGGTTTCGGCTGATGCGTGTGACTTCCTCCAAATCAGCGAGCGAACTCGCGCCGCCAGCATAGGTTGTCGGGATTGGCGACCATTGCGAGAGCTTTTCGACAAGCTCCAAATCCACGCCCCGGCAAAGTCCCTCGACGTCCACGGCGTGAACGAGGAATTCCGCGCAGCTTCCTGCCAATCTCTGCAGGGTCTCGCCGTTGACGGCCAGTTCGGTGAACTTCTGCCAGCGGTCGGTGACGACCCAATACTGGCCGTCGCGTTTGCGGCAGCTCAAATCGAGCACGAGGCGCTCCTTGCCGATGGCGGCGACGAGTTGTTGCAGCTGTTGCTCGTCGAGTCGGCCTTCACGAAACACCCACGAAGTGACGATGACGTGCGACGCCCCGGCGTCGAGCCAGGCGCGCGCGTTGTCGAGGGTCAGGCCGCCGCCGAGGTGCAGGCCGCCGGGATGGGCGGCGAGCGCGGCGCGCGCGGCGGCTTCATTGCCGGGGCCGAGCTGGATGACGTGCCCGCCCTTGAGGCCGTCGCGGCGGTAGAGTTCGGCGAACCACGCGGCGGGCTTTTCGGAGACGAAGTTCGTGCGCAGGCCGGCGGCGTCATCGCGGAGCGAGCCGCCGACGATCTGCTTCACTTTGCCTTCGTGCAGGTCAATGCAGGGTCGGAACACACGGCGAGTGTAGGGCAGGGTGGTGTCGCGAGTCGAGGCCGCAGGCGGCGATGGAGCGCCGATCTCCGAATCGGCCTGTCGTGAATCCAGTCTCCGCCGGGGCCGGATCGGAGTCCGGCGCTCCGGGACAGCGTTCGCGTCACCGGGTCGCGCTGAAAACGGACGTTGCCGCGCGCACCGCCGTCTGCTACATAACCGCGCCATGCAAACCCCTGACGACAAAAAGTTCGACATGCACAGCGAGGAGTTCCTCCATTCGCTGATGAGCAAGCAGCTCAAGCTCTCCATCGCCTGCGCAGTCATGTTCCTCCTTGCGCTGCTGGGGCTGCCGCTGCTCAACTACTTCGCGCCGGAATTCATGGCGCAGCGGGTCTTCGGCTTCACGCTGACGTGGTTCATTCTTGGCGTGGCGTTTTTTCCGGTCGTCTGGGCCATCTCCTACGGGTTTATCAAGCGCTCCATCGCGCTGGAGGAGGAGGAAGTGGCGGAAGCGGCTGGCGCGGCGGACGAAAAGGGGAAAAGGGGAGGGGGAGAAAAGGAGAATGTGCCGTGAGCGCTTCAAACCGAATCACCCATCACTGGCAGTTGGAGGTCTATCAACTTTCGGTCGAGGCAGCGATGCGCCTGTTTGATATGTCGAAGGGATTTCCGCGCGAAGAGCTGTATTCGCTCGCCGACCAGATGCGCCGGTCGTCACGGTCGGTTTCCGGCCACATCTCGGAAGGCTGGCGCAGGCGGCGTTATGAGGCGGCGTTTTGTGACAAGTTGAACGGTGCAGAGGGCGAGGCCGCCGAAACGCAGACGTGGATCGAGTATGCCGTCCGCTGCGGCTACGCGATGGCCAAAGTCGGACGCGAACTCCATCGCACCTACGACCGCATCCTCGGCAAACTCGTAAAAATGCAGGGCAACCCTGGCGTATGGTTGCTCCCCAGACTGTCCAAGCGCGCTTAACTCCTTTTCACCCTCTCCCCTTTTCCCCTTTTCAAAATGCCACCCACGCTCGCTACCATAGACCCCTACATCCTCGCTTTTTCCGCTATCACCGTCATCGTGACGATCTGGATGGGCTTCCGCTCGGCGAAGAATTCCAAGACCGCGAGTGATTTCTTCGTGGCCGGGCGTTCGGTGTCGGTGGGGTGGAACGCCTCGGCCATCTCCGGCGAATATCTCTCCGCCGCCAGCTTCATGGGCGTGGCGGGCATGGTGATGTCGAGCGGCTACGATGCGCTGTGGTATCCGGTCTGTTACGCGTGCGGGTATTTGTTTTTGCTGCTGTTCATCGCGGGGCCGCTGCGGCGATTCGGAGCCTACACGATTCCCGATTTCGCCGAGGGCCGGTTCGACTCGCCGCTGTTCCGCAAGATCGCCGTGGTGTTCGTGCTGTTCATCGGGTTCTTCTACACGATGCCGCAGATGAAGGGCGCGGGGACGACGCTGGCCTACATCTTTCCGGGTCTGCCGTATTGGGCGGGCGTGGTGCTGGTGGGCGCGGTCATCACGCTCAACGTCGCGCTCGGCGGCATGAAAGGCATCACGCTGATTCAGGCCTTCCAATATTGGGCCAAGATGTTCGCCATCTCCGTGCCCATCTTTGTGCTCATGGCGGTGTATGGGCATTATGGGAAGCAACTTGGGCGCAATTGGAATCCAGAAGCGGCGATTTTTGAGCCTGTGGGTGCCGAATCATTTCGGCGACCGATTACAAC
>JACRJY010000193.1 GCA_016235585.1 Verrucomicrobiota bacterium
AATACGCCAAGAGCTTTGGCGCGAAGGGTCTCGCCTACATCAAGGTCGAGAAAGGGGCCGACGGTGCTACCGTCGAATGGAAATCGCCCATCGTGAAATTTTTCAGCGAGGCTGAAAAGACCGCGCTCAAGACCAAGCTGGCCATCGAGGAAGGCGACCTGATTCTCTTCGCCGCCGACCAATGGCTCAACGCCTGCGAAATCCTCGGCAAGATTCGCCTCTACTGCGCCGATGTGCTCAAGACGCAAGGCAAGCTCACGATTGACCCGAAGCAGTTCAATTTCCTGTGGGTGATTGAATTCCCGTTGCTCGGCTTCGACCGTGAACAGAACCGCTGGTATTCGAGCCATCACCCATTCACCGCGCCCGTGGCGGAGGACATCCCGCTGCTCAAGACTGACCCGAAAAAAGTCCGCGGCCAGCACTACGACATCGTGGTCAACGGCGTGGAACTCGGCGGTGGCTCCATTCGTATCCATCAGCCCGACGTGCAGAAGACGGTGTTCGAGGACATTCTCCAGATTCCGCCGGATGAAACCAAGCTGCGCTTCGGCTACATGCTCGAAGCCTTTCGCTACGGCGCGCCCCCGCATGGCGGCATCGCCCTCGGCTTCGACCGCCTCTGCGCGATCCTCTGCGGCACCACGAGCATCCGTGACGTGATTGCCTTTCCGAAGACGGCCAAGGGCACCTGCATGATGACGGACTCCCCGAGCGCCGTGACTGCGCGGCAGCTCCGCGACCTTTACATTGAGGTGAAGGTGAAGAAACCAGCCTAAGCTGCATTACGACCAGCGGTCTGGTGGAGTTCTGAATTCATGGAACCGCTTGCATGGATCACCGGCGCGGGCGGGCTTGTCGGCAACGCGCTCGCCCAGGCTGCACCGCAGTTCGCGCCGGATTGGCGCGTGCTTCCGCTCACGCGCGGGCAGCTTGACCTGGCCGACTTCGCCACCGTGAAGGCGGCGTTTCAGCGCGAGCCGCCGCAACTGGTAATTCATTGCGCCGCGTTGAGTAAGACCGGCGCGTGCCAGCAGAACCCCGCGCTCGCCCGGCAGTTGAACGTCGAGGTCACCGCGCGCCTCGCGGAACTGGCGGAGGACATCCCGCTGATTTTCTTCTCCAGCGACCTCGTCTTCGACGGGCGGCGCGGCAATTATTCCGAGGCCGACGCGGTCAATCCGCCCAACGTCTATGGCGAGACGAAAGCCGAGGCCGAGCGCATCGTGCTGGCGAACCCGCGCCATACCGTCGTCCGCACGTCGCTCAATCTGGGCCGCTCGCCGACCGGAGATCGCGCCTACAACGAGGAGTTGCGCCGCGCCTGGCAGGCGGGGCAGACCGCCACTTGCTTCACCGATGAATTTCGCTGCCCGATTGCCACGGGCGTCACGGCGCGGGCGGTGTGGGAACTGTCGGCGGCAAGCCAGCCCGGCCTGTATCACCTCGCGGGCGCGGAGAAACTCTCTCGCTGGCAGCTCGGTGAACTGTTCGCCGCGCGCTGTCCGCAGCTCCAGCCGAAAATCCGCGCCGCGTCGTTGAAAGAATTTCCCGGCCCGCCGCGTGCGCCGGATGTCTCGCTGGACTGTGCCAAAATCCAGCGCGTGCTCTCCTTTCCGCTGCCGCGCTTCAGCGAGTGGCTGGGGAAAAACTCCGAAGCGATGGGGTGATTTCGCTCGGTGCCCGCGCGAAACCGCCCGGCGAGCGGAAAACAGGCCAAAAGCTGTTGACGCATGGGAGGGGCATTCGTAGATTCCCCGTGCTTTTGGAATCCAAAGTAGCTCAATGGTAGAGCACGCGGCTGTTAACCGTGGGGTTGTAGGTTCGAGTCCTACCTTTGGAGCCATCTTTCAAGCCGTTGATGTTCAATGGCGGCTCCCCAAGGTGGCTGCGAAAAAGCGCCCATTGCCAGAAGAAATGCCGGTTTGCAGCAACTCGGCGGAACTCCGGGCACGATTCGGCAGAACACGCCCGCAACACCTTAACGGTGTCACTCGTCCCGTTCGCATCATGCGGTTATGAAGCAACGGTTCTACCTCTACCAGCGCCGGGACACCCTTTATTTTCGGGCGTCCCGGCGGGACGAAGACGAGCGGAGGTGTGGAGAAATGAGCGACGAACTGCCACAAGGGATGGAAAGCAGGATATGAACATGGTCTTCCACGCCGCCAACGACCAGCGCCTTCATTTTGTTCTCGCGGGCGATCCCGCCGAGATAGGGCCAGAGGCGTTCCTGTAATGCGGGCTTGATGAGCGGGCGGCGTTCTTTGGTGGCCCACACGCAATGCATCCCGACCCCTGCCCGCGAGCGGATGGCTGGTGCTCCGTTCCGTGGCAAACTCCGCTTGCGAAAAACTCGTCTGAAGGGTCATGCCTTGAAGTTTAGACACCCCCGGCCCACTCGTCCCGACATAAATCGAAAACAGCAGCATTAAATCAGCGTTTCCCTGACGGTGTCATTCTTCCCGTTTGCATCATGCGGTCATGGGAGGCGGTGCCGTATCTCGACAGAAAAATCGCCCGTTTTTTCTTTTCATTGGTGGATGGCTGTGTATTTTCTGGCGCCTGTCGCATCTGTCTTTGGTAGTTGTAATCATAAATGTGTTGTAGTTGGTGAATGGATTGACGCGTGAATGACCGTGGTAAAAATGGGACGTTTCAACTGGAAGCACTGGAGCAGCGCATCTTGTTGGACGCGAATCTGGCGGCAGGCGTTGTTGAGGGCTTGGCCATAACAGGCAGGCCGCTTCATGAGCAGTTTCAAGAAGATCAAACCCCGGTTCTGGAACTTCAGCAAAGCCTTCAACACGATCTATCCTCTGTTTCTGACCAAAACCTTTTCCAGAGCTTGTCTGGCGATGTAATTATCGGTGAAGAGCAGGCCGACAGTGACTTGACTTCCGGCGATTCCGGGGTGGCTTCCATCGCAAATTCTTCCGAATCGAAACCCGTTTCAGAGGGCGCACTGTCAACACAGTCGGAGGCGGCTTTAGTGGCTGAAAGTCTGCCCAACGAACCGGTTTCAACCGCAGTAGTCACCACGGCGGACGAAGGTTTGCCTGTTCCATCTTCAGCGCCTGAAACTTCTCAAAGCATGGCTGATCAATTGACCGAGACGCTGCGTTCGGCCAACGGCCCTCCGGCCCAAGCTGCTGGTCAAGATTCAGTTGCACAAAATTCCTCCAAATTAAACGTGGAGGCGGGCGTTTTTTTTGCTTCTCAACTTTCCCCTGTTTTCCTTCCCGCAAGCAAGTCGGCACCCGGAAAATCCACCGCATCTTTGTCTTCGCTGACCGACTTGCTGGCCTTCATCAACGGCAAGCTGACGGACTATCTCAATGGGATTCTCGCGGGCGACAAGGCGTTCTCCCTTGGCAATGCCGATCTCGGAGGATTTCTCACCATCCTCAATCCGACACTGACCTTCCAAAACATGGCCGTCTCCAGCGGCAGCGTCACGGGCACGGTGCTCATCCGCTCGGCGGGCGCGACGCTGTTCGATGGGAAAAGTTTCTCCGCCGCGCTGACCGACGGGACGGATGCTGACACCTACGCGATTGATGGAAGTTTCAATCCCTCGACCCAGGTCTTCACCCTCGGCGTGGATCAACTGGCCCTCACCGTGGGCGACGCCGTCAAGGTGCAGGCGTCGGGACTTTTTGTCGCATACGACTCGAACAGCACCGATGCCAGCCAGACCTTGGTGACGAGCACTTCGGCGACAATCACTTCGCCGATTTTCGAGGGCATCGGTTCCGTGACCTTCAGCAGTTTCACTCTTCGCAAGGATGGGTTCAGCATTGCGGACTCCACGCTCACTCTTCCCGATGGCGGCACGGCGTCCGTCGGCACTCCGGTTTTCCTCACGCTGTCCGGCCTGACCATCTCTGTGGACGATTTGAATGTCACTTTTGGCACGTCCACGACGGTGACGGGGGCGGTGACGGTGACGGCGGCGGGTTTGAGCCTGTTCCCGAACGGCTCCCTCATCACCACCAACGCCCAAAACCTGACCGGCACCTATGACTTCAGCGGGGCGAACCCGGCGGGCAAAATCAAGTTCACCGTCGGCACCTTGGAACTGGTCTTGAGCGGGGCCGTCAAGCTCACCGCCTCGTCGGTGGAAATCAATCCGGGCGTTTCGGGCCTGCACGATGTCATCGCGGCGATTGGCACGGCGCAGTTGACGGCGGCGCAGTTCTCCGGCGTGGGCGGCGTGGATGTCTCGAACGTCGAGATTCGCCGGGACGGCTTCACCCTGGGCAGCGTGACGCTGGCCACGCCGTCGGGCGTGCTGGCCGGCTTCAACGACACCTTTGGCTCGATTCTCCAGGTTGATTCACTCTCCGTCACGGTCACGGAGGTTGAATTCGTTTATGGCACCTCACCGAGAGTGGGCGGTTCCATCAACGTCAACGCTTCCGGCGTCGTGTTGTTCCCCAGTTTGCCGTCCATCAACTTCTCGCTCGGCGACCTCTTGGGCGGTTACGACCTCAACATCCCGAATCTGCTCACGCTCAAAATTCCGGCCATCACCTTCAAGATCGGCGACCTCATCGAACTCGACCTGCCCGCGTTCGACTTCAATCCGGGCCTCGATCTCATGGCGTCGTTCTCCGGGATCAACTTCCGCATCCCCGGCCTGCCCGACCTCAAGGGCGTCTTGCCGTCCTTCGATCTCGGCAAAGTCAGCATCACGGTGCCGGACATCAATCTTGACCTGCCCGGCCCGATTAGCCTGTTTGGCTTCGCCAATCTCACCGGCGTCAACTTCTCGCTGTCCGGGTTCACCATTGACCGGTCGGCGACGCTGCCCAATCTCCAATTTGCGGGCACGGTCAACTTTTCCATCGGCGGCATCTCCCTGTTCCCCAATGGCGGTTTCTTCACCACGCTGGCCACGGGGTTGAACGCCTCGTTTGATTTTTCATCCGGCCTGCTTTCTACCGGCGTTCTGAATCTGCATTTCGACAGCCTCGACTTGTCGTTTGGCGAAGCCTTCACGCTGGGGCTGGGAAGTTTCGACCTCACGCCGCGCCTGCCGACGCTCGCCACCATCGGCACGGCGAGCATCAGCTTCCCGCAATTTGACGGGCTGCCCTCGGCCAGCCTGACGAACTTTGTCCTCACCCGCACGGGCTTCAGCGTCGGCACGTTGCACGCCGAACTGCCCGCCGCCACGCTCGGCAAAATCTCCGCGTCGTTCGGGGACATCTTCACGTTCTCATCCGTGTCGCTGGACTTCGCGGACTTCAACGTGGCTTACGGTTCGCTCCCGACCGTGACTGGCTCGCTGGCGGTGAATCTCGGCGGCGTATCGCTGTTCCCCGATGTCAGTTTCCTGACCGGCACGTTTGGGGCGATTACCGCGAACTACGATTTCGCCGCCGCCGGGAAACTCAAGCTCAACATCGCCTCGCTTGATTTGAGCGTCGGCGACGCGCTCAAGCTGAAGTTCGACGCGTTCACGGTCACGCCGGGCGAACTGATCATGGCGACGATTCCCAGCCTGAACGTCGAGTCGAGCTTCATCGGCGGCCTGACGGGCGTCATCACGGACTTCCAGCTCAAACGCACCGGTTTCAGCATCGCCAGCCTGACGCTGACGCAGACCGGCACGGCGGACATCGGCGGTTTCCTCGCTTTCTCCGGCGCGAGCCTGCGCACGCAGGATTTCGTCCTCGACCTCTCGGCGGACGACGTTTCCGGCAGCTTCACTTTGACCGCGCCGAGCATCAGCCTCTTTCCCGGCGTGAGCTTGCTCCGCACGGGCGTGTCGAACCTCGAAGTCACTTACGACTTCGGCGACGGCCTCGACTCGACGGGACTCATCAGCATTTCGGCGGGCACGCTCTACCTCACCATCGCCGACCAGTTGAAACTCACCGCCGCGAACGTGGCAATTGATCCGAAGGCCGACAGCGTCCTCGCCACGATTGCTAGCGCGAACCTCCAGTTCCTGTTTATGAACAACGCCGCCGTCTCGGTGACGAACCTGGTCATCACCAAGACCGGCTTCAGCTTCGACAACGCCACGGCCAGCCTGCCCAGCCTGGCCATCGGCGGTTTCCTCAACGTCACCGGCGGCGCAATCAGCGTGGACAGCTTCGCCTTCACGCCGGGCGGCGGCACTGGCTCGATGACCGGCACCGTGACCGTGAGTGCGACGGGCGGTTCGATCAACCTTGGCTCCAGCGTCACGGCGGCGGTCACGGACGGCTCGGATGCCGACACGGCGGCGGTCTCCGGCACTTACGATTTGGTGACGCGCGTTTTCACGCTCACGGTGGATCAAGCCGCACTGACCGTGCAGGGCTTGCTGACGGCCTCGTTGAACGGGGCCGTGCTCACGCTCGACCCTGCCGGCGCGGACGACCATGAACTGCTCTCCGCCGACAATGTTTCCGCGACCATCATTCCGTTGAACAACGCGACCGTCACGGTCAACGGCCTCAAGCTGCGCAAGAACGGCTTCTCCATCGCCAGCGGTTCGGCCTCGATGTCTGATTTCGGCCTCGGCTCGCTCGTCACCATCACCAGCCCGACGCTGACCTTCGAGGACATTGATTACACCGTCGGCGAATCGCTCACGGGCGTGCTCGGCTTGAACACCGCCAACGTCGCCATCAACGCCGGCTCCGCGCTCACGCTCACCGTCACGGATTCGGCGGACGCCGACGCTTACGCCGTCACCGGCGGTTATGATCTGGAGACCAGGCAATTTGAAATCGCCCTCGACTCGGTCAGCGTGAGCGTTCTCAATTTCATCACGCTCAACGCCGACGGCGTGGCGGTGAAATACGACCCCGCCGCCACCGGCACGAGCAAGATTGTCGTCGGCGCGGTGGGTGTTTCCGGCTCGGTGACGGGCGGCAGCCAGTCCGGCCTCGCGTTGAACGACGGCTCGTTCATCCTCGTGGTCTACGGCGACGGCAAGTATGCGTTCGAGGGGACGGCGGGCGCGAACGTCGGCACCGGCGGCGTTTCCGCCAGCGGCACGGTGAGCATCACGGCGAACACTGCCGATGACGCAGCGGTGGGCGAGAGCATCACCGTGCAGGGCACGACGCTGAAAATCACCGTTTCCCAAAACGGCCAGACCATCACGGCCCGCGGGTTGAAGATTGGCCTCTCCGATGCGCTTGTGCTGGAGGGCACCTTCACCTACAGCAGCACGCCGGAGACGTTCAGCGGCCATGAGTTCAAGCGCGTCACTGTCGCCGATGGCAGCGTCACGCTGAAAGTCGGCGGCGCGACCGTCACCGCCGCCGGCATCAACGGCGACCTGCTCATTGACAGCGCCAACGGTCTCGTCGGCAACCTCACCGTGGAAACCTTCACGGTGAACGGCGTGCCCGGCGTCGTGGCGCAGGCCGACACGGTTGTGCTGGAAATCAACACCACGGGCGTCGGCGTCAGCGGCACGCTCAACGGAGCGGCGTTCGATTACACCGCCGCCGACCGGCAGAATTTCAAGTCGCTCACCGTCACCGGCTCGGTCGGCGTCGCGTCCGGCTCGTTCCTGACGGCCATCGCCGGGACGTTCACGTATGACCTCGCCACGGTCACGGTGGACGGCGCAACGACGCAAATCATCAAGCTCGGAATCGCCAACGGCAGCGCCGACCTGGCGGCGGGCGGTGTCAAAGTTTCGGCCACGGGCATCAATGGCGCGTTCCTGTTCAACGACGACGGTGTGGCGGGCGCGCTCACGGTCGGGACGCTCACATTCAAGAAGGGTTCCGGCGACCCGCTGCCGGGAGTTTCGCTGGCCGTCACCGACGCGAGCCTGGAGTTCAACAACACCGGCGGGCCGGTGAGCGCGACGATTGGAACTTCGAGCTTCGATTTCGCCGAGCCGGAACAGGAAAACTTCCTCGCCATCTCCGGCACGATGACGCTCACGCTCACGGCGTCGGGCGCGTCGCTGGATTTGAGCGGCACCTTCGGCTTCCAGCGCGCGACGGTGGACGAGGCGGAAACGGTGGTCGTGTATGCCAGCGGCGCGAGCGCGACTCTTGCCGTGGGCGGCGTGACGCTCTCGGTGTCGGATGTCAGCGGCGCGTTCATCACGACTGCGGACGGCGTCGCGGGCAAACTGACGGTTGGCACGGCGACCGTCAGCGGCGTGACCGGCGTGACGCTGGCGTTGAGCGCGGCGACGCTGGAATTCAACACCACCGGCGCGGCGGCGGCGGCGGACATCGGCGGCACGTCGTTCAATTTCGAGGACTCCGCGCAGTTCAACTTCCTCGCGGTCGCGGCGACGGTGACGGCGTCAGTGACCGCGCCCGGCGGCAGCGTGAGCGTGAACGGCGATTTTACCTTCGAGAAAATCACGCTTGGTTCCGACGATGTGTTCCAGGTTTCCGTGCAGAACGGCAGCACGAGCCTGACGGCGGGCAGCGGTGCCAGCGGGGTGAAACTTGCCGCCACCGGCTTGAACGGCGTGATGATTGTGAACGCCGACGGCGCGGCGGGCCTGCTGGAAATCGGGCAAATCACCCTCACCCGTGCCGACGATTCGGCGCTCGCCAACGGCGTGACACTGTCCGTCACTGACGCGGCGGTGGCCTTCAACAACACCGGCGCGGAAGTCAGCGGCACGGTCAACGGCGTCGAACTGGACTATTCCGATTCGGAGTTCTTCGACTTCTTCGCGGTCAAGGGCACGCTCGACTTTGGCGTCGTGCTGGACGGTTTCGCCGTGACGCTCACCGGCACGTTCATCATCCAGAAGGAAACCCGCATCTACAACGACACGAGCACGCCGCTGCTCCTCGTGACGGCGGAGGACGCGGCCACTTCGCTCACCGTCGGCGCGGTCAGCGTGAAGGCCGGCGGCATCAGCGGCGCGCTGCTGCTGACCAGCGCGGGCGTCGCCGGCTCGGTGACGGTAGGCAGCGTGTCGGTCGAGGGGTTGGCTGGCGTGACCGCGAGCGGTTCCGACCTCCAGCTTCAACTGAACAACACCGGTGCGGACGTCACGGTGGACGCGGGCGCGCAGAGCTTCACGTTCGACACGCCGGAGCAGCACAATTTCATCGCGGTGTCCGGCACGGTGGATTTGGGGCTGAACTTGAGCGCCGTCGTGGCGACGTTGAGCGGCTCGTTCACCTTCACGCGCACGACGCTGACGGTGAACGGCGAGGACTCCTCGGAAATTGAAGTCACCATTTCGGACGCGAGCACCAGCCTGACCGTGGGCACGGTGACGCTGGCGCTGACCGGCATCAGCGGCGCATTCCTGCTCAACGACGACGGGCTGGCCGGCGCGCTCACCATCGGCACGGCGGACTTGACGGGCGTGCCGGGCGTGACCGCCACGGTGACGAACGCCTCGCTGGAGTTCAACACCACCGGCGCCGCTGTCACCGCGACGGTCGGCGGCACGACGCTCAACTACACTGCCGCGAACAAGCTGAACTTCTTCCGCGTCGCGGGCACGATGACCTTCGGCATCTCGGTCGGCTCGATCAGCGCGAACATTTCCGGCACGTTCGGCATCCAGCGTTCCGACATCAACGTGAGCGGATCGGTGTCCAGCGTGCTGGAGGTTTCCGTGCGCGGTGCGTCCACGGACTTGATCATCGGCTCCGGCCAGGCGGGCGTGCGCGTGCATGCGGGCGACATCGCGGGCGGGTTCCTGATCAACAGCAAGGGCATCGCGGGCCGCGCGGTCATCGGCTCGTTCGCCGTCACGTATCCCGACGGCACGCCGCTGCCGGGCCTGGAAGTGGCCGCGTTCCGGTTGAGCGAACTGCGCTTCAACACGACCGGCCTCGGCATCGCGGCGGCGGTGGGCGGCTTCGGGTTCAATTATCTCGACTCGTTCAACTACCAGTTCTTCGCCATCGCCGCCGACCTCGACCTGAAGTTCACCGTCGGGCCGGTGAGTTTCACTCTGGGCGGCAAGTTCAACTTCATCCGCAGCTCGATCAGCATCGGCGGAATTTCGACGGACATCGTCCTCGTCTCGCTGGCGAACGTGTCGTTCTCGCTGAAAATCGGCGACATTGATTTGAGCTTCCTGAATGTCCGCGGCGCGTTTGTGATCGGGCCGCTGGGCTTCGCCGGTTCGCTGACCATCGGAAAGATTCAACTCACCGGCCTCGATTTGCCGGGGCTGGGCGATCTGGATTTCCTGCCGATAGACATTCCGCTGCGGTTTAACACGATGGGGATTGACCTAAACCTGAACCTGCCAAAGCTCAATCTCGGCCTCGGCTCGCTGCCGAGCATTGACCTGCCGGAGTTCGACATCCCCGGCATCAGCCTGCCGGGCATCACGCTGCCGGATTTGACCCTGCCCGACCTGACGCTGCCGGAATTCGGCCTGCCGCAAATCACGCTGCCGAGCATCAGCCTGCCGTCCGTGAAACTGCCGGCGATTGATTTCAACTTCAATCTGAGCCTCGATTTCACCCTGCCGAGCCTGCACAACTTCATCTCGCTCGGCGGCCTGCTGGATTTGGATTTCGGCGGCTTCATCACCTTCGACGGCAAGTTCAAGTTCAACAAGCTGCCGGACGAGATCGAGATCGTCGCCAACGACGTCACGGCGGCGCTGGACTTGGGCGGCTTCCACGTGGGCATCACCAACGGCACGCTGGCGCTGCTGCTGCGGAAGAACCGCACCGTGGCGCTGGAGGCGACCGGCACTGTGGCGATTACCGGCGGCGGCTTCGCCAACGTGACCGTCAACTCGCTCACGGTGCAATACAGCACGACCGGCGTGAACTATCAGGCGTCGCCGCGCACGATCACGGTGGACGGCTTGAGCGCCGACCTGACGATGGGCCTCGGCACGGCGGCGGCACCAATTCTCGGACTGACGGCTCTCGGTCTCCAGGCGGACGTGCTCGGATTGGTGCATCTGTCCGGGGATTTCAGTTTCCAGAAAGGCACGACCACCGGCGGACGCAGCGTCATCAAGGTCGGCGCGACGAATGTTTCCCTCGCGCTGGGCAACGGCACGGACACCTTCCTGAACGTCACCAACGGTTCCGGCGCGTTCCTGATTACCGACGCCGGTCTCGCCGGGACGCTCACCGTCACCGCCGCGCTCGGCTCCGTGCCGGGCATCAGCATCAACCAGTCCACCTTCACGCT
This sequence comes from Verrucomicrobiota bacterium, assembly GCA_016235585.1. GTDB lineage: Bacteria > Verrucomicrobiota > Verrucomicrobiia > Limisphaerales > JACRJY01 > JACRJY01. The sequence continues at coordinate 11,113 of JACRJY010000193.1, forward strand.
CACGTTGAACAACACCACTGCGACGGTGAAGGAAACGTTCGCCGTGGGCAGCCAGTCGTTCACGCTCGATGCGCCCGCCGGTCCGTTTGTGCGCGTCGAGGCCAACCCGCTGAACGTGACAATCCTCGGCCAGACGCTCATCGGGCGGTTCGCGTTCACGCAGACGAAGGACGCCGGCGGCAACAAAGTCGTGCTCCTCGAAGGCAAGGATGTCAGCGTGCCGTCGTTCACCACCACGGTCGGGACGAACACGGTTTCCGTCGCAGGGGCACGCGGGATGATGCTGGTGACGAAGGACGGCGTCGCGGGGACGCTCACGTTCACCACTGGCGTCGGAACTTTCGGCCTGGAAATCAACAACACCAACAAGGCTGCTACGGCCACGGGTGCGTTCGGTGCAATCAATCTCGAAGCTGGCTCCTACTTCCGTGTGGTGGTGTCCGACCTCGACCTGAATTTTTCCGGCATCGAAATCGAGGGCGACTTCAGCATCAAGAACACCACGGGCAGCGCGACGACCTCGACCGTGTTGGTCGGCAACAATGTCCGCATCTTCGTCGGCGACAACACCGGCGGCAACCGCATCGGATTGGAACTGACCGACGGCACGGCGGTCTTCATCCGCGAGGGCGCGAACAAGGCCGGCTACGTCACGGGCAACGTCACCCTGCTCGGCGTGGACGGCGTGACCTTCACGGCGCGGATAACTTTCCGCTACAACAACACGAACCACGCCATCCACGAGAGCTTCACGCTGGACGGCGAGAGCGTGGCTGTTGACTTCAGCGCCTCGGAAGTCGCGGGCGCGTCGCCGTTCGTGCAGTTCGCGGGGCAGGGAGTTTTCCTCTCCATCGCCGATGTCGTCGAGCTGGGCGGCGACTTTTCGTTCACGCGGACGGACGGCAAATTTTACATTGGCGCGACCAACGGCACGGCTTTCATCGGCAAAGGCCCGCGCCTTCTGTCGGACGGCACGGCGAATCCCGACGCGATTGGCCTGTTCGTCAGCAACATCCAGCTCGCGATGGTGGTCTTCACCAACGCCAGCGGCAAATACGCCTTCAGCGGCGAGGGCGACATTTCGCTGGTCGGGTTGGACGGACTCTCGGTGGCGTTCAACTCGCTCGGCCTGAAGTTCGGCGTGGCGTTGAACCACACCGGCGCGGCGCTGAACGAAACCGTGACCGTCGGCGGCACGAGCCTCCCGCTGGTGTTCACCGACGGCAGCGATTTGCCGGTGTTCTCCGGCAGCCTCAAGTTTGGTTATCCGGGTGTGTTCGAGTTGTCCGGCACGGTGGTGGTGCGCCCGTTGTCCGGCGGCGTGACGGCCATCAGCATCCCGACCGCGTCGTTCAAGATTTATTCCGGCACGGATGTCGCGTTCGATCTGCAAGGCGCGGGCAGCTTCCGCATCAGCGACCTTGACGGCTTCCAGATGGAGGACTTCCGCATCAACGGCGCGAGCGTGTTCGGCGTGTCGCTCAATCTGCTCGCGCCGCTGGTCAACAACCGCCCGCTGACCGCCGATCTGGCGAATCCGTTCACCAACGGCGCGGTGGACCGCAACGTCCTCAACATCCGCAAATACATTGATGTCACGTTCAACGACGTGAACGGCACCGGTCTGAACAACTCGACCATCAACGGCGACGAGTTCAAGGTGTTCCTCAACGGGCAGGACGTGACCTCGCAGATTGACTTCACCGCGCCGGTGCGGCTGGCCGGCAACACGTGGCGCTACAATTTCACCGGCAGCTTCGCGCAGGACGGCGAATACTCGGTTGTTTTCCAGGCCGGCAAGTGGCAGGACAGCGCGCCGTCGCCGAACACGAGCCTTGCGGTGACGCAGCACTTCGTCGCGTTCGTGCCGTCGTCGTCGAGCATCCCCGGCGCGACGAGCACGGCAACCGGCCAGTTGCTCGCGCCGCCAACCGCGAACCTCACCAGCGCGTTTGTCGGCAAGCCGCTGTCGCCCGACACGCTCAACACGCTCCGCTACCTCGACGTGACCTTCTCCAGCCGGAGCAATGCGGAGATTGATTTCGCCACCGTCAACGGTAACGAACTGCAGCTCTCCGGCTCGGCGCTGCTCGACGCGCAGCTCAAGCCCGGCACGCCGCTGCGGCTTTACGGAAACACCTTCCGCTTCTTCCTGATCGACAAGGACACGACGAATTCCACGGCGCTCTTCGGCGCGGGCGACCTCGTGGTGACGTTCAAGGCGAGCAGTTTCGCCGCCGGCACCGGCTCGAATGCGGTGCGGAACCTCGCCTCGACTGCGACCGTCACCGTGAGCGCGACCGCCGCCGCGACTTCCAAGACCGGCGACACCGTCACGCTTGGGCCGCTCAAGCTGGAGGGGCCGGACATCGGCATCGCCGACTTCGGCTTCAAGGACGGGAAAATTCTGCTGACCATCAGCGTCTCGGTGAACAGTGCGACGCTGGCGTTCGGCGGCGGGCAGTCGGGCAGCGGCGTCACGGCGACGCTCGGCGGCATTTACGCGACCTTCGACGTGGCGGTCGGTTTGCCGGGCGACTTCTCGTTCTCGCCGACGGGCAAGTTCAGCGTTTCCGTCGCCTCGCTGCTGATTGAAGTGCCGGATGTGTTCATCGCCCAGGCCGAGGGCATCCAGGTGACCTACGATCCGAACGGCGCGGCGGATCAGGAACTGGTGCGGATTGACAAGGCGACTTTGAGCTTCCCGCGCTTCCACATCGCCGGCGAGATTTCGCCGTTCGATCCGGAGCCGAACAATCCCAACAACGCGCTCATCCCCGGCCTCGTCGTGCGCAACAATGGCTTCACGCTCGGCCAGGCGCAGATCATCTACGGCTCGACGGTCGGCGCGGGCCAGACGCAGGCGCAAAGCACGCAGTCCGGCGGCGACGGGAAAATTCGCTTCGGCAGCTTCCTCGAAATGGACGACTTCCGCATCGGCGTCACGAACTTCGACGTGGATTTCTCGACCGGCGTGACGGCGTTCAACGGCTCGATCTTCTTCGCCACCGGTGGTGCAAAACTTTTCCCGAACAGCTCCTTCGGGGCGGAGGTTTCAGATCGCAACGATTCGACCGACCGCAACGCGGACGGCTCGGACAACACCGAGGCGCTGCGCGTGGACCTGCAGTTCGACAACGGCCACGTGAAGGGTCTGGTGTTCAAGGCGGACACGCTCGGCCTGCGGCTGGGCAGCTTCCTCACGCTGACGGCGAATGATTTCTTCATTGATACGAGCGCCACCGGCAGCGACATCGTGGTGAGCTTCGGCGCGGCGGGCGCGACGGTGAAGATCGGCTCGATGACCATCGGCGGCGAGGCGCGCAACTTCGGCTTCACGGCGGACGGCGACTTCGTGGCGGGCGTGGGCGGCAATCCGTTCGGCGTCACGCTGAACTTCGGCGGCGACGGCTCGGCCTTCAAGTGGCCGGCGTTCCTGCCGATTCGCATCACCAGCATCGGCATTGACTGGGTGGATGTGGTGAATCATCCGGAGGAGTTCACCCTCGTGCTCTCGGCAGTGGTGACGAGCCTGAAGGGTTCGCCGGGGCTTCAGTTCAGCGGCACCATCGAGGGCGTGCGGATTGATCCGCAACTGCTGCTGGAGGGCAAGTTCCCGATCACCGACATCGCCGGGATTGGGGTGAGCATATCCGGCAAAATGTTTGGCGGCGACATCAGCGCCGCGCTCATCGGCGGCATCCTCAAGGTGGACGCCAATGGCAGCATGATTGCGCCTACCGACACGACGACGGCGGTGGCGGATCGGGTGTTTTTCGTTGGCATCGAGGGCGGCTACTCGATGGCGGGCGTCGGCGGCCTGACCATCCGGCTTGCCGTCAGCGAGCTTGGCCCGCTGGGCGTCTTCATCAACGCCAGCACGCCCACTGGGATTTTGCTGGAGCCAACCACCGGCCTTTCGATGAATGACTTCGCCGGCGGCGTGGAGTTTTTCAAGACGCTGCCGTCCATTGAAGACCCGCTCAAGCTGCGCGATCCCGAGTTCGACGTGACCGCGACCGTCACGGCGGACACGTGGCTGTCGTCGGTGCGGCAGCAGGTCTTGAACCAGTATCAGGCCATCAAGGCCAATCCGGGCATGTCGGGCTTCGAGGCGGCGTTCACTTCGCCGATGATCATCAAGGGCTCGGCCAAGCTCTTCACCATCTACGCCTCGGAGCAGACTTTCAACGGCCAGGTCAGCATCATCATCAGCACGGACGGGAAAATTCTCATCAGCGGCAAGCTGAACTTCCTCGCGGACAACATCAGCATCAGCGCCAAGCTCTATGTTGATCTCTCGAAGAGCGGGCAGGCGGTTGTCCTGTTCCTCGCGGACATTCCGGATCAAATCCGCCTGCTGACGATTGACGGCAAGCTCAAGATGGGCTTCCGCGATGACACCGGGGCGGAAGTGACCATCCCGGTTGTCACCTCCACCACCAGCACGGCCACGACCTCCACCACGGCGGATGTTTCGCTGCCTGCCACGAACGCATCCGTGGACGTGACGGTGCTGAACACGAACTCGTCGAACGGCGACTACTACATTGATGTCATCTTCAAGCCCGGCGCGGGCAAGGCGCTGGATTACGCTTCCATTCTCGACAGTGGCGCGGAGTTCACCGCGACGCTGACCAAGGTGGACGGCACGCAGGTGACGCTCACGCTCAACGGCACGCCGCAGGCCATTGACACGGCCACCGACCCCACGACCGGCGCGCCGACCCTGACCGTGCTGACGGCGGCGTCGCAGTCTGAACTCATCACGCTGCTCACGAACAAGGGCGTGCAGCGGTTCCGCTACACGATCACCAACGCAAGTTTCCTCTGGACGCCGGGCACGCTCACGGTGCAGTTCACCGCCGGCGCGTGGGCGCAGTCCGGCGGCGGCACCAACGCCGCCGAAACCGAGACCGCCACCATCGCCGGCCCGACGGTGACGCTGGTGACGCCCGGCCTGCTCAAGCTGCCGGATCTCAACGGACTTGGTTACGTTGACGTGAGCTTCTCACCGACGAAGGCGGGCGGCACGACGATCACGCCGCAATCAAGCTGGGTGCCGGTGCTCGGCGGCGCGGGCAGGGGCAGCGCGGCGATTGCCGGCGGCCCGGTGCTGGTGGCGGGCACGACGGACACCTACCGCTACGCCGTCAGCGGCGCGTTTGCGCTCGGCGACGTGACGCTCACTTTTGCCGCCGGATCGTTCCAGGACAGCGCGGGCTACAAGAACGTCGCGCAGACCCTCACGCTCACGGCCGCCGGCAGCACGGCGCAGATCTCCGGCATCTCGGATGGGGCCACCGTCGGGCTGGGCGCGCTGCAAAATCAGGGTTATCTGGACGTGACGTTCTCGCCGGCCAGCGGCAGCGCGATGAAAATCTCGACGATCAACGACGGCGCGGCGGAAATTGAAATCACCTTTGCCGACGGCACGACGCTGACGTTGGACGCCGACCCCACACAGCCCGGCGCGCTGGCGGGCACGAACACGTATCGCTACGGGTTCACCGGCGCGTTGAAGCCGGGCACGGTGAAGCTGACCTTCATCGCCGGCGGCTTCAGCGACAGCGCGGACGTGACGAACCTGGAGCAGGCCGTGACCTTCACGCTGGCGCAGCCGACGGCTTCGCTGGTCAACTTCGCGGACGGCGGAAACTTTTATTCCACGGCGGTCAATGATCAGACCAACGCTCTTTATACTGGCTCCACGGCTGGGCGGTTCTTTGAACTCGAATTGAAGCCGGTGTCCGGCGCGACGGTGGACGAATCTTCCGTGGCGGCATCCGACCTGACGATTTCCGTGGCGGACAAGGACGGCAACGCGGTCTCCGGCTTCTCAATCACGAGCGTGGAGCGGGTGATGGACGGCGCGAACCCGACGAACAAATTCCGCTTCTATTTTTCCGGCACGTTCACGCTCGGCAGCCCCGCCGACCGGTTGACGGTGACGCTCACGCTGGGGGAGGGCGCGTGGGCGGACTCCGCAGGCGGCCAGTCCGCCGAGATGACGGCGAGCTTCACGGTGCGCAAGCCGGCGCAGACGTTCTTCATCGAGTTGTCCGGCGGCGAGACGCTCAACGCGGCGGGGCTGCTGGACGAGCCGATCCTCGACATTCGCGGCCATGTGCTCTTCGAGGCGAAGGAAGTCACCACCGGCAGCGTGGCCGGATACCGGTTCGAGCTGACGTTCGACGGCACGATCAAGGTCATTTACCTCGGCAACCTTGGCTCGGTGGCGGGCAAGTTCGTGCTCGACATGACCAAGCCCGTGTCCGGCCCCGATCCCGACGCGGCCACCTTGGATGAATTCTTCGCGGGCTTGGGCCTGCCGGCGGTGGGCGGCACCCTCGGCGCGACGGAGATGCCGAAGTTCTGGGGCGTCGTCAAAATCGAGGCCAATCTGGCGTTCCTGAAGAACATCGGCCTCGACATCAGCCTCGCCGGTGTGCTGCAGGTCAACACCACGAAGACTGACAAGACCGAGACGATCACGCTCGAGGGCATTCCGGGCGACAAGATCGGCAGCGTGAACTCCGCCGATTCGCTCGTCAGCTCGCTCAATGCCGGGACGCTGCCTTCGGATGTTTCCGCGCTCTTCACCGGCACCTACGCGCTGGGCACCGGCTACAAAGTGCAATCGGTCATTTCCGGTTCGTTGTGGAAGGTCATTGATTCGGCCAACAGCCGGCAATACTTCGTCCAGCTCGCGAACGAGGGCGACATCGCCAGCGCGGCTTCCTCGACGGACATGGTGTTGAACGTGCGCGCGGAGACGCAGACGTTCACGCTGTCCGCTCAAACGCTGGTCATCGCCGGCTACGCGCAGGCCATCTTCCGCGTCCCGCCGTATCTGGACGCGGCGCACACGCAGCCGGGGCCGGAGTGGTTCCGCATCTATGGCGCGTTCTCGATCAAGATTTCACAGGAGCGCGAGACGTTCATGGACGGCCAGATCATCGTGTCGCCGCTCGGCCACGAGGTCTTTGAGGCGCGCGTGCAGGCGCTGCTCATCTCCGACACGAGCACGCTGCTGCCGGGTTACGCGGGCAAGTTCAAGCTGGGCGCGAGCCTGGAACTGCCGGGCCTGTTCTTCAGCGGCTCGATTGAGGCCTACATCAACACGTTCGGCGTGGACAAGACTTTCGATGTCAGCCCGTTCCTCCAGCCGATTGTCGGCTACAGCTCGGTGACGATTTCGGGGACGCAGATGAAGCTGAACCCGGCGTTCGATCCAACGAACGTGAACTCCGCGGTGCTCGTGCCCGACACCGCCGCCTCGCCGGGGGCGTATTTCGCGCTCGGCATCCGCGCGGACGCGAACATCCTGGACATCCTCACGTTCAGCGGCGCGTTCTTCGTCGGCGTCAGCACGGAGAAGGTCGAGGTGCAGGCGGCGATCACGACGCAGATCGTGATTCCCGGCACGAGCACGGTCGTCTTCGACCTTGCAGGCACGGCGAGCTTCGTGCTGGACGGCGACGGCGCCTATGGCCGGGCGGAACTGACGCGGAACCTTTCCGTGCCGGACAATTTCGCCGCCGGCTTCACGGTGAACTTCAACTTCCTGATCGAGTTCAACACCGCCACGACGCAGAAGACGATCCGCAGCTACTCGTTCGACACCACGACGGGCAACGCGCTGACGGAAACCGATGTGCAGTTGGACGCGTTGTTCCTGCATGTTGCCGCCGGCGGCGAGCTGGCCTTCACGGTGAACGGCACCGACGCGGCCACGCTGACGGGCCGGTTTGACATGTCGCTGTCCGCGACGGCGATTGAGATCACCGCCGATGTTCACGCGAAGGTCGTGGGCATTCTCGACGCCGACGCCTCGGGCGGGATGCGGCTCTCGACTTCCGGGCTGGCGGCGTTCATCAGTGTCAGCGTCGGTGCGTCCACGCCGGGCGGCAACAACTCCATCGTCGGCTCGCTGTTCGAGATTCAGTTCCAGATGGCGTTCTTCATCAACACCGGCTCCGCCGATGTCACGCTCAACGGCGTCACCATCACGCCGGGCGTCAAGCTCGACGTGTCCGGCTACATCCAGATGAACCTCGGCGGCATCGCTGGCTTCCGCATCGAGGGCCGGGTGACGGTGGCCGCGAATGGCAGCGACTTCGACGTTTCCGTGGACGGCGCGCTCTCGGCGAAAATTTTGGGAACGACCGTCTTCCGCGCGGGCGCGTCCGGCGCGTTGAAGGTGCTGACTTCGGGCGGCAACCAGCTCGCCGGACGACTGACCGTGACGCTGGACAGCAGTTCCGTCCTCAACGGCTCCGGCTTCGAGTTCGACGCCACGCTCACCTTCGAGGTCAACACGACCGGCGCGGCGCAGACCGTCGGGACGCAGTCAATCGCGGCGGGCACTTATGCCCGCGTCCACGCCGACGGCACGCTGGCGCTGGGCGCGACGAACGGCACGGGCTTCTACCTCACCGGCACGTTTGATCTGGAAGTCGGTGCCAGCGGCTTGAGCGTGGCGGCGGATGCGGACGTGAAAATCCAACTGGCCGGCACGGCCATCTTCACGCTGCACGGCACGGGCGCGATGCTCATCGGCGTGAAGGGCATCGCGGCGAAAATTTCGCTGACTGGCTCTCTGGACGGGCCGGGCTTCAGCTTCAGCGGCGGGTTCGCGCTCGAAGTCAACACGACCGACGCGGCCATCTCGCAGATTGGCAGCGTGAGCGTCAACCTGCCCGCCGGCCCGTATCTGGCCGTGACGGTGAACAGCCACCTGACGCTCTTGAGCGCGGTCACGCTCGAAGGCAGCTTCAAGCTGACCATCAGCGACGAGAAGATCGAGGTGGACATCGTGGCGTCGCTCACGGTGGATTTGCTGGGCAGCCTGACGGCGGGCGGCAGCGTGTTCATCACCACGGACGGCATCGCGGGCAGCATCACGCTGACCGGCGGCAGCCTCGGCTTCCCCAGCATCAGCTTCAACGGCACGTTCTCGCTCGCCGTCAACACCACCGCTTCCGAGCAGACCATCCAGGTCTTGAGCGTGAACAACCGGACAGGCGAAGTGGAAGGCCTCAAGCCCGCGCAGATCGCCGCGCAGACGCTGATCCTCTCCTTCGGCGGCTCCATTGAGGTCGGGCCGTTCAGCATCCGCGGCTCGGCCTTGCTGAAAATCTCCCCGACGGGCATCGAGGTTACGTTTGACGCGGCGCTCGGACTGGGCGCGTTTGGCGGGCTGGACATCAGCGGCGGCGCGACGATCGCCAAGGATCCAGGCACCGGCGAAACCTACTTCGCGATGTATCTCAACCTCGGCACGCGCAGCCTGGGCATTGACATCATTGACATCACCGGCGAATTCGTCGTCCAGATCAACACCAGTTCGCAGCAGCGGACCGTGGGCACGCAGACGCTGGCGGCCGAGACATATCTCATTTCCGTCTCCGCCCAGATTCACATCTGGGTGCTGACCATCAACGGCCAGGTCACGCTGGCCAAGAAGCCCTCCTACTGGGAGTTTGCGATCAACGACCTGACGCTGAATTTCTTCAACGTCGCCACGCTCCACGTGGACGGCTACATCCGCTCCAACGGCGAATACCGCATCTCCGGCAAGGTCGGCTTTGGCTTCTCCTTCGGCCCGATCAGTTTCAGCGCCGAGGTTGGCCTCACCATGAGCAACACCGGCTTCTCCGGCTACGCCAAGGGCAGCCTGTCCTTCAGCTTCAGCATTGATTTCGGCCTCTTCTCGATTGACATAGACTTCGAGCTCGCGAGTTTCTACGTCGGCTTCTCGTTCGACTTCGATGCCGGGGAAATCAACATCAGCGCCTCGATCAACGTCGGGCCGTTCAGCGTCAGTTGCTCGACGACGTGGTCCTTCGGGCATCCGCCCATCCTCGCCCGGAAGGTCGGGTCGGTGCTTTACATCAACGTCGGCGTGGACGCCAAGGAGCGCGGCTACGTCAACACCACGGACGGCGCGGAGAGCCTCGTCATCACCGGCGGTTCGGGTGCCGCGGGCAACGAGTCCATCACCGTCAGCGGCTTTGGCGTGAAGCAGACCTACAACGGCATCAGCAAGGTCGTCGTCACCGATGCCGGCAATGCCAACGACACGCTGAAATTCTACGGAGTGCGGTCGCCGCTGGAGGTCAACGGCGGCGTGGGTGATGACACCATCATCATCGTCGGCTCCGGGGCCGCCGTCCTTCACGGCGGTTCCGGCAACGACACGCTCTCCTTCCGCGCCGACAACGGGCAGGCCGGTGCGGCGAACAACATCGTTTATGGCGACGACGGCAACGACCAGATCACCGGCGGCGACGGCAACGACACGATTTACGGCGGCAATGGCAGCGACACGATCTCCGGTGCCGGCGGCAACGACATCATCGAGGGTGGCGCGGGCAACGACACGATGCGGGGCGGCTTGGGCAGCGACACCTACGTTTTCAAGTCCGGCTGGGGCACGGACATTGTTGTGGAGTCGGGGACGGACAACGACGACAACTGGGATTTCTCCGCCGTCAGCTCGGCGATTACGTTCAACCTCGGGGCCAGCGGCGTGAACAAGGCGGTTTCCGGCTCGAACACCGTCACGGAATCCAATCTGCAGATGGAGCGGTTCATCGGCGGTTCGGGCGCGGACACCTACAATGTCACGCGGACCGGAGCCAACGAAGAAACCCTTCAGGGCAAGGCCGGCAACGACATCTACAATGTCACCTTCGGCTATCTCGCCGGAGCCGTCACGATTGACGATGCCGTGAATTCGACCGACGCGGATTATTTGAACCTCGTCACGACGGCCTCCACGCAGTTGCGCGTTTCCGACAGCACGGGCGACAGCAAGATCACGCAGGGCACGCAGCGCATCAACCACAGCCCGAACATTGACAACATCGAGCGGATGCTGATCACGGCGGCGAACGCGCAAGTGCTGTTCGATGGCCCGAATGCCGAGGTGCTGCTCCCGACGCAGGCCGACAACGAGGTGCTCGACCTCAAACTGGATTTGACCGTGACGGCCAGCAGCTTTGACTGGAAGGGCCGCCTCCACGCCGGGAACATTGATTTCCACAGCCCGGCGGGCTTCAACATCCACCACAGCCTGCTGACCCGCAACAACGGCAACATCACGCTGCTCACCGACACCGGTGACATCAGCCTGTTGAGCCCGCACCCGGGCATCTACAGCGCGTCCGGCGAGGGCGTGATCGGCGACGGGAACGGGACGATTACTTTGAATGCGCCGCAGGGCTACATCCTGACGGACGGCACCGGCTGGCTGCGGGCCGGCAGCAGTTTCAGCGTGGATGTCCAGCGCGCGCTGACGTTGAGCGCCTACACGGTGGATCTCAACACCGGCAAGGTCACGGTCGCGGACTCGCCGCTGGTCGGGTTGAACAACGGAACGGTCGTCCGCGCGGCGGGCGGCGCATTCATCCAGACGCAGAACGGCGCGCTGGTGATGACGGCCAAGTATCAGATCGGCCAGCCGTTGAACGGCTTCGAAGTCAGCCCGCTGGCCATCGTGGTCCAGGTGGCCACGCTCACCAACGACGTGACCACCGCCGGCAATTCGTATGTGACCGAGCTGGACGGCATCCAGGTGATTCCGCCTCCCAGCCAGGAGGCTTCGTATTCCGGGCTGCTCATCCTGACCAGTCTGACCGGCACGACGAAGAACACCGGCATGATTCAGGGCAACGGCAAGGATGTCACGATTTCCACCGACACGATCAATCTGACCTCGCAGGTGGTCAGCACCGGGGCTGACGTGTTCCTGCAACCGCAGGATCCGTTCCGCACGATTGGCTTCGGCAACGGCGCGCCGGGCGACTTCCAGCTTGATCAAGTTGAAATCAACCTGCTCACCAACGGTTTCTCCGCCATCTTTGTCGGCCGGCCCAACGGCTCGCACGTGGTCAACATCGGCAATCCCGCGAACATTAGCGGCAGCACGGTGACGGTGCGCGACCCGCTGGTCATCATGACCCCGAACAACGGCGGAAAGATTTACCAATGGGGATCGCTGGTGGGCATCGACAACTCCTCTCTCACTGTGCTTGGTTCCGGCCACACCTATGTGCTCAACGGCGACATCACCATGGCCGGCAACGTGGACATCAACGACGCCGTGATCGTGGATGGCAGCCGCACCATCACCTCCCAGACGGGCAACGTCACCATCGGTCTGCCGTCCGGAACCGTGGATGGCAGCAGTGATGCCACGCCGGATGACCTCGTCATCAATGCCGCCGGCAGCGTGAGCATCAAGGGCGCGGTGGGCGGAGTCGCCGGCAACGGCCTGCGCAACCTCACCATCAACGCCCAGGCCGTCACCTTCGAGGGAGCCGTGACGCTCACCGGCACGCTGACGATCAACGGCACCACCATCAACATTCAGGGCGCGGTGACGGTCGGCGGCAACGTGGTGATCAATCCCGCCACGGCGCTGACCTTCTACAACACCATCACCGCCACCGGCAGCCTGACCGTCAGCAACACCACGAGCGCCACGTTCTACGGCAATGTTTCCGCCAGTTCCATCAGCGTCACCACGACGAACCTCATTGACTTCATCGGCACGCTGGCCTCGCCGGGCAATGTCTCCTTGAGTTCCACCTCCGGCATTGCCCAGGTGCGCGCACGCCAGAACGTGACCGTCACCGGCACGCTCACGATCAGCACTGGTGCGAGCATTTTGATGCAGGGGCAGACCGAGGCCGCCTCCATCTCGCTCACCGCGCCGGCGGCGGGCACCGTCCAGTTCGACGACACCGTGACGACCACCACCGGCGCGCTGACCTTGAGCAACGCGAAGAACGTCACCTTCCGCGCGGCGGTCTCGGCGGCCACGTCCATTACGCTCACGGCCAACAACTCCGTCATCTTCCAGTCGTCCATCACGACGACTTCGGGCGGCATGACCTTGAACGCGGGTGCGAGCGGCGACGTGACTGTTTCCGGCGTGGTCACGCTGGGCGGGGCGCTGCTCATCTCGAACGCCCGCAACGTGAGCTTCATTTCATCCGTGACCGCGACCGGTTCTCCGGACGCCGTCAACATCACGGCGAACACGACCATTGATTTCAGCAACCGCCTCACGGCCACCAGCGGCAACGTGGTGTTCAATGCCGGAACCACGGGCACCATCGCGGTGGATCGCGACACGCTCATCAGCAGCGGCAACCTCACCGTCACCAGCGCCTTCAACGCCACTTTCGACGCGGTGACTGTCACCGCCGGCACCATCACGCAGACGGCGGGCACCGGCACCACGCGGTTCAACGGCGACGTGCTGGCCAAGGACTCCGTCTCGATCAAGACGAAGACGCTGGCGGACTTCAACGCCAACGTCGCCGTTTCCGGCACCGGCAACCTCACCGTCATCGCCGACGAGATTGACTTCGACGGCGGCAGCGGCTCGGTGAGCGGCGCGGGCACGGTCACGCTCCAGCCGACCGCCAACGGAGTTTCCATTGACATCGGCTCGCCGCTCCTCGGCACCGGCACGCTCGACCTGCGCGACTCGGACATCAACGCGCTGCTCGACGGCTTCGCCAAGATCATCATCGGCATCCCCGTCACGGGCAACGGCGTCGTCACCATCGGCTCGACGCTGATCCGCGACCCCGTGGAGATTTACGGCGGCAACATCAACGTCATCGAGAGCACGCTCGCCACGCTGGAGACGCTCAAGCTCGTCGCGCTGCAAAACATCACGATTTCGGCGGACATCACCTCCGCCGGGGCCGTGACCCTGCAGGCCGGCGCGGGCGGCGGCAGCGGCGCGATCACCCAGACTTCAGGCCTGCTCACCGCGCCGTCCCTCGATGTCAGCGCGCTCACGGGCGTTACGCTGTCCACAAACCTCTCCGACTTGACCGTGCACAACACCGGCACGGGCGACATCAACATCACCGAAACTGACGCCATCAACCTCGCCGACGTGGACACCGCCAACGGCTCCATCACCGTCACCGCCGGCGGCACTATCACCGCGACTGCCGTGGATGCCGGCGGCGCGGGCAGCGATGTCTCGCTGACCGCCACCGGCGCGAACTCCGACATCAACGTCGTCCACATCACCGCGCCCGACGTCGTCACCTTGAACGCCGGCGGGGCCATCATTGATTCCAACGCCACCGGCGCGGACATCACCTCCAACTCGCTCGCCCTCGTTGCCACCAAGGGCATCGGCAGCGCCAACCCGCTCGACACCGCTGTCAGCATCATCGCCGCCAGCAACACGGCTTCTGGAAACATCCAGGTGCTCAACAACGTCGGCGGCCTGCTGACGGTCGGCACGGTGAGCGGCGTGGTCGGCGTGACCAACGCCGGCACCGGCGGCGGCAACGTCGTCATCACCAATGCCAGCCCGCTCACCGTGAGCAACGACGTGGTGGATTCCGCGGGCGGCAGCATCACCCTCACCGCCAGCAACAACGGCGGCAATGACGATCACCTCGTCATCAACGCCCGCGTCGTCGCCTCCGGCGGCAACGGGAACATCAACCTGATCGCCGGCACCGACCTGACCATCAACGACAGCGGCTCGGCCATTGACATCTCCGCCGCCGGCAGCGGGGCCATCACCGCCACGGCGGAGCGCGACGTCTCGCTGACCGCGAACGTCACCGTGCAGGCGGCGACGGGCAATGTTTCCTTCACCGCCGACAACGCCGCCGGGAACAACGGCGCGACGCTCGCGCTGAATGACACGGCGTTGATTGACGCCGGCTCCGGCACGGTCACGCTGCTCGCCGATGGCGACATTACCTTGGGCGGCGTCAAGACCACGAACACAACGGCCACCGCCGTGACGGTCACGACCACCTCCGGCGCAGTTGTGGACGCCGGCGACTCGTATCTCGAAATCGAGGCCGCCAGCGGCACCACGACGATCACCGCCAGGACGGGCATCGGCACCTCCACCAACCCGCTGGAGACAAACCTCGGCACGCTCACCGCGACCAACAGCACCAGCGGTGGCATCTTCCTGCTGGAATCGGATGCGGTGACGATTGGCGGCGCGGGCCTTGCGACCACCGGCGGCAACGGCGCGATTGTTCTCCGCACGACTGCCGGCACCATCACCGCCGATTCCACCGTGGACGCGAACGGTTCCGGCAACATTCTCCTCTCTGCCGGTGGCGCGGGCAGCGACATTGTCACCAACGCCAAGGTTGCCAGCGGCACCGGCCACATCACGCTGCTCGCAACGAACACCGTTGATCAAAACGCCGACATTGAGACGGCGGGCGGCGGCACGATTGACCTCGAAGCCACCGGCGGGACAGTGGACATGGCCGATGGCACGCACGTCCAGACCAGCGGCACCAACATCCGCGTGCGCGGCGGCACGGGCGTGATTCTCGGCCTGGTGGACGCGCGCACGGCGGCGGATCGCACGGGCGGCGTGTTGACGGATCAGTCGGTTGCCTGGGGCGATGTCAGCGTCATTGCCGGCACGGGTTCCATCACGGACGCCGCTGCGGCGGGCGACATCGTGGTGGATGTCTTTGCGAAGGCGCTGCGCCTGAACGCCGGGACGGGTGCCGGCACGCTGGCCAGCAACGCGCTGGAAACGGAAGTGGCGACCTTGAGCGCGGCGGTCGGCGGCGGCGGGTTGCGCGTGAGCGAAAGCACCGACGTGACCGTGGACACCGTCGGCAAAGTCACCGTCAGCCGCGTGCAGAGCGACGCCACGACGCAGACCGAGGAGGACGCCGCGACCCAGAGCGATTTGGCGAGCGGCAGCAACGGCACGCTCGTTTTGGAGACCGTGGACGGAACCATCACCATCAACGATGGCAACACCGATGGCACGGGTGTCAGCGCCAACGGCAGCGGCAACATCCGGCTGAACGCGGCAGGGGCGAACAAGAGCCTCGTCCTCAACACGGACGTGCGGAGCGGAACCGGCCACATCAGCCTGCTGGCGGCGTTGAACCTCGCCTTGAATGCGGGCGTGGACGTGGTGACAGCGGGCACCGGCACGATTGATCTGCTGGCGACGGCGGGGAACATCGCGATGAACGCGGCGTCGAGTCTGCAGAGCGTGGACGGGGACGTCCGGCTGACGGGTGGCGACGACGTGCTGGATCAGATTGTTCTCGGCGACATCACGGTCAGCAACGCCAACGTGAGCATCACGGCTTCCGGCAGTGTGCGGGACGCCGACGCGACAACGGGGAACAACGACGGCGACAATGACATCACGGCGCTGGGCCTGCGGGTGGATGCGGGCAAGGGCTTCGGGCTGCTCGCGGACAACTCGCTTTCGCTCGCGGTGAATGCGATTGAAACCTCGGTGAACGTGTTGGGCGTGGTGGTGCGCGGGAGCGACGGCATCAATGTGATTGAGGCGGACGCCGTGACGGTGGGCGACGTGGCGAGCCTGGCGGACGGGACGAAGAGCGCGGTGGTGTTGCGGGTGAATGCGGATGGAACGACGACGACACAGAGCGAGGCGTTGCAGAGCGACTTGACGACCACCAGCACCAACGGGGCCAATGGGAGCATCGTGCTGCGCACGCTGGAGGGGGGCATCACACTGACCGACGGGACGGCCACAGGCGGCGGGCAGGCGGTGAGCGCGAATGGGAGCGGGAACATTCTGGTTGCCGCGGAGGGAGCGGGGAGCGTGATGCTTTCGGCCAATGCGGACGTGCGAAGCGGGACGGGCCACATCAGCCTGCTGGCGTCGTCAAACCTCACCTTGAATGCGGGCGCGGACGTGGTGACGGCGGGCAATGGGACGATAGACGTGCTGGCGGCCGGCAGAAACCTCGTGATGAGCGCAACATCGAGTCTGCAGAGCGTGGACGGGGACATCCGGATGACGGGTGGCGACGACGTGCTGGATCTGATTGTTCTTGGCGACATTACGGCGGGCAACGCGAACGTGAGCATCACGGCGAGCGGCTCGGTGCGGGACGCGGACGTGACGGCGGGGAACAACGACGGGGACGCGGACGTGACGGCGGTGGGGCTGCGGGTGGACGCGGGCAAGGGCTTTGGTTTGCTGGCGGGCAATTCGCTCTCCCTCGCGGTGAACGCGATTGAAACCTCCGTCAGCAGCTTGAGCATCGTGGTGCGGGGCAGCGACGGCATCAATGTGATTGAGGCCGACGCGGTGACGGTGGGCGACGTGGCGAGCCTGGCGGACGGGACGAAGAGCGCGGTGGTGGCGCGGGTGAACGCGGACGGGACGACGACGACGCAGAGCGAGGCCTTGCAGAGCGACCTGACGACGGCGAACACGAACGGAGCCAACGGAAGCATCGTGCTGCGGACGCTGGCGGGCGACCTCACCTTGTCCGACGGGAGCGCGCCGGGTGACGGGACGGCGGTGCAGGCGCATGGGAGCGGAAACATCCTGTTGAGCGCGGAAGGGGCGGACACGGGCCTGTTGGCGCTGCCGAGTGCCGACGTGCGGAGCACGACGGGCCACCTCACGCTGCTGGGGGCGTTGAACGTCACGCTGGCGTCGGGCACGGACATTGTCACCGGCGGCAGCGGGACGATTGACGTTCAAGCCGCGACCGGCTCGCTGGCGATGGGCGCGGGCGCGACGCTGCAGAGCGTGAACGGGGACATCCGGCTGACGGGCGGCGACGACGTGCTGGATCGAATTATCATCGGCGACATCACGGCGGGCAACGCGAACGTGAGCATCACGGCGGCAGGCTCGGTGCGGGACGCCGACGCGACGGCGGGGAACAACGACGGGGACAACGACATCACGGCGCTGGGCCTGCGGGTGGATGCGGGCAAGGGCTTTGGCCTGCTGGCGGGCAACTCGCTGACTCTGGCGGTCAATGCCATTGAAACCTCGGTGAACGTGTTGAGTGTGCTGGTGCGCGGGAGCGACGGGATGAACATCCTTGAAGCCAGCGGCGTGACGGTGGGCGACGTGGCGAGCCTGGCGGACGGGACGAAGAGCGCGGTGGTGGCACGGGTGAACGCGGACGGCGGCACGACGACGCAGAGCGAGGCGTTGCAGAGCGACCTGGTGACGGCGGCCACCAACGGGGCCGACGGGAGCATCGTGCTGCGGACGGTGGCGGGGGACATCACGTTGACGGACGGGACGAGTCCGGCGGGCGGCGGGGCGGTGAGCGCGAACGGGAATGGCAATGTTTTGATCTCCGCCGAGGGCGCGGGGACGAGTGTGGCGCTGGGGGCCAGCGCCGATATTGAGAGCACGACCGGCCACATCAGCGTGCTGGCGGCCACGGACGTGACGCTCGCGGCCGGCGCGGACATTCTGACTTCCAGCACCGGCACCGTGGATGTCGAGGCGGTCGGCGGTTCCATCAGCATGAGCACGACCAGCAACGTGACGGCCGGCAGCGGCGACGTCCGGCTGGCGGCGTTGACCGACATCACCTTGGGCGGCGTCATCACGTCGAGCGGCAATGTCAGCCTGACGGCGACGAACGGGACGATTTACGACGGCGACACGGACGGCACCGTGGACATCATGGCGGACAGGCTGCGCCTGTCAACCGGGGCGGGGATCGGGCAGTTGGGCGGCAGCGTGAACCCGGTGGAGACGACGGTGGCAACCGTCAGTGCCCGCGCCGGCAGCGGCGGCGTGAGCCTGCGCGAGAGCGACGGTTTGAGCGTGGGCGACACCAGTGCGGCCATCAAGAAAGTCGGAACCGATGGCGCAACCAGTGACGTGACGGACGCGACCCAAAGCGATGTGCGGACAGGCAGCAACGGCTCAATCGTGCTGCGCACCACCACGGGCAATCTGGTGTTGAACGACGGCACGGCCCCCGATGACGCGAATGACACGGCGGTGTCCGCCAACGGCAGCGGCAACGTCTTGCTGGAGGCGCTCGCCGGAAGTGTCACGCTGAACGCGGACATGGTGGGCGGCAGCGGGCACCTCACCGTCATCGCCGCGCAGTCGGTGAACTTGAACACGGCGGCGGATTTGCTCACCGGCGGCGGCACGGCGGATGTCGAGGCGACGGCGGGCAGCATCCTGATGGCGGATGATTCGCTGGTTCAAACCAGCGGCGGCAACGTGCGCCTCATCGCCGGGCAGGACGTTCGGCTCGGCGTCATTGACGCGCGGAGTTCCGCCGACCGGCTGGCCAGCACGCTCACAAGCCAGTCCAATGCCTGGGGCAACGTGGCGGTGACGGCGCAGGCAGGCTCCATCACCGACGCGGGGGCTTCCAATTCGACCAACACGCGCGTCTATGGCAACGCCGTGCGGCTGCTGGCCGGGCGGCACGTGGGCGCAATCAGCGAGCCGACCTACCGGCTGCAATACACCACCAACTTCGCCACCTGGACCGACCTCGTGACCATCACCAGCGCGGACACGTCGGTCAGCTACATTGACCAGACGCCGGTGGACGCGCACCGCTTCTATCGCATCATCCAGTCCGACGGCAGCATTTCCATCCGCTTCCAGCAGCCGCAAGTGCTGGCCGACCGGAGCGTGAAGCTGACGTGGGACGTGACGTTCGGCACGTTCGCGCCGGTGGCGAAGTATCTGTTCACGGAGGCCGCCAGCCTCACGGCGAACTCGCTGCTCGGCAGCATGGCGGTGGCGGACGCGACAAATGCGACGGTGACCAGCGCCGAGGCGCCGGTGCAGCGCGTGACGCTGGACGGCTCGGTGCAACTGGCGACCGACGGCGCGCAGAGCGATGTCTCCACGCTCGGCGGCAACGGCTCCATCTACCTCCGCAGCGTGGCGGGCAGCCTGACCTTGCAGGACGGCGGCAATGCCAATGGCAACGCCATCAGCGCCGCTGGCACGGGCAACGTGTTTGTGGAAACGAACGCCAGCACGGGCGACATCGCCCTCGCCGCCGCCGTGCGAAGCACGAACGGAAACGTGACCATCGTCTCTGGCCGCGACGTGACGCAGGCGGCGGCGGGCCACATCAGCACCGGGCGCGGGAGTATCGAAGTCGTGGCCGTGAGCGGCGCAATCACAATGACCGACGGCGGAGTGACGCAGAGCACCAGCGGCAGCATCCGCTACGTTGCCCAAGGCAATATCACGGTGGCGAGCTTGCAGGCAGTCGCTGGCAATGTGAGTTTGCTGTCCACAGTAGGCGGCTTGGTGGATGGCGGGGATGCAAATGTGGACGTGATTGCCCAAGGGCTGCGGTTACGCTCGGTCGGCAACATCGGTTCGACAAGCAACAGCCTCGAAATTCAAGTGGCTAGGTTGAGCGCATACAGCGCAATCGCATCCATCTTTTTGCAAGAAGCGGATGCAGTGACGGTGGACTTGGTGGCGGTTTCCGTGACGCAGGTGGAACGTGATGGCCGAGTGACGTCTGTGTCAGATGCGGCTCAAAGCGACCTGGCGACGCTATCGGCGATCGCCGGTTCCGTGGTGCTCACAACAATCAACGGATCGATTACAGTTCAGGACGGAAACGGCAACGGTGCGGGCGTGAATTTGTCGGGCACCGGCAATCTGCTGCTGCAAGCCGGCGGCGCGAACAGCGACGTGATTCTGAACAGCGATTTGATTGCTGCCAACGGCAATATTTCCGTCATCGCCGGGCGCAACGTCATTGTGAGCGCCACGACGGACATTCGCGCCACGGGTGGCACGGTGGACGTGGAGGCGACGGGCGGCTCCGTGACAATGGCGGACGGCTCGACCATCCAGACCACCGGCCAGAACATCCGCGTGACGGCGGGCGTGGATCTCGTGCTGGGCCAGGTGGACACGCGCACCACTGCCGACCGCACGGGCGGCACCATCGCGGATCAGGCGAACTGGGGCGACGTGAGTCTCAACGCCGGCACCGGCTCGATCCTCGACGCCGCTCCGGCGGGCGACACGGGCGTGAACATTTACGCGCGCAACGCCCGCCTCACCTCGGCCATCTCCATCGGCACGGTCACGCCGGTCTACAACCCGGTTGAAATGGAAGTCATCACCGTCTCGGCGGCGACCGGCGACGGCGGCGTGAGCCTCTTCGACAAGACGGATTTGAGCGTCGGCACGGTCAGCCCGATCCCGGCCAATCGCGTGCAAAACGACGGCACCACGGTTCAAATCACGGATGCGGCGGCGCAGACGGGCGTGGTGCGCGGCCCGAATGGCCAGACCGTGATCAAGACGGAGAACGGCACGAGCGTGGCGAACCTGCCGACGTTCCAAATCATCACCACGCTGAACAGCGGCAGCCTGCCGAACAACCGCACGGGCCTGTTCGAGCAGATCGTCCGCATCAGCAACACGACGAACTCCACGATTGACGCGGTGCGGGTGCTGATCAGCAACCTGCCGGCGGGCGTGTTCGTGGCGGATGCCGCCGGCACGCTGGGCGGCGTGCCGTTCATCCAATACAACCAGACTTTGGCCGCGGGCCAGACCGTGGACCTGACCATCGAGTATTTTGTGCCGAACGCGACGTTGATTCCGACCGCGCCAAGCTTCCTGTGCGAGACCGTGACGCCGCTGGCGGCGTTGAACCCAATCGGCACGGTGCTCTCGACGGTGAACGTCGTGCGCTTCACCGACAACCCGGATCAAAACCGCTACGCGCTGAACTTCGTCTCGCAGACGGGCCGGACGTATTACATCCAATACAGCAGCGACGGCCTCAACTGGGCCACGGTGCTGTCGCCGCTCACAGGCACGGGCGGCGTGCTGGTCTGGCTCGACAACGGCGCGCCGAAGACCGAAAGCGATTCCGGCACGGTGACGCAGCGGTTCTACCGCGTGATCGTGGTGAATAATCCTTGACCGTCGCAACGGAACTGAAAAGGTGAACTGATGAATTACAACGAACAAAATATCTGGCTCAAAATGGCCCTCGCCACCGCGCTCCTCTCGGTTGCCACTGCGCCGGCGGGCCTGGCGGCGGACAAGAGCAGGGACAAAAACATCGGGCTGGAAAAAGGCGGGGACAAGGATTTGCCCGAGGGCCGGTTTTGTCTGAACGGCTCGCTCGCGTTCAACATCAAGGCGAACTTCTACAACCTCGGCGGCTTCGCCCGGCAGACGGCCATCGGGACGGCGGGCGTGGCCGGGGACCAGTTTTTCGACGACGGCTACAACAAGGTGGAGGGACTCGGTTTTCCCGACAGCCGCACCTTCCGGTGGGGCTACGGCGACGCCAGCCAGCTCGCGGGCGGCGTGGCGAACATGAGCAGCTCCACTTCCGTTGCGAATGTCAGCTCGCTCCACAACGGCGGCGGCGAGCCCCAGCCGGGGTTTGACTTGAGCTATTTCCGTCCCGTGGGAAAACTCAAGCGCGGCGGGCACTGGGGGATTGGCGCGGGATTCAATTATCTCGCCATCAACATTCAAGACCGGCGGGGGCTGGCTGGAAATGAAGACCGTCTGACCCGCGCTTTTTCCACGGCGGGTTCGACTGTTCCGCCGACTCCGACGCCTCCTTACGATGGCGAGGCGGGCGGGTTCAACCCGGCGACCCGCATTCTGAATGTTTCCGCCGGCGCGGACACGCTGACCACCGTGATCGGCGGTGCGGCCATCAACGGCCTGCGGGAGCTGGACGCCGATTTGTTCGCGCTCAAGCTGGGGCCGTATTTTGAATACCCGCTGGGCAAGCGCTTCACCGTGGGCGGCGGCGGCGGCTTCACGCTTGCGGTGCTGGACAGCGAATACAAATACAACGAGGCCACCGCCATCACGGGGATGCTGGCGACTCCCGCCGTGGCCGGTGCGGCGATGCCCACCGTGACCGGCCTGCCGGCCAGCAACACGCAGACGCACATCGGCTCCGGCAGCCGTTCCGGCGTGCTGCCCGGCCTTTATCTCGATCTGCGCCTTGGCTGCGAAATCAGCCGGCAATGGAGCGCCTTTTTGGGCGGACAGTTCCAGTATCTCGGCGACTTCAACCAATCCGTGACCGACGCGTCCGGCACCGTGCGCGGCGCGCGGCTCGAACTGGGCGCGGCGTTCCTCGTGCAGTTTGGGCTGGGTTACACTTTCTGACCGACGCGGAAAGGGTTTCTGCCGGCTTGCATCCGGCGTGGCGGGCGGAAAAATTGCGGGGAAAATTTCGCGGCAATCCCCCCGCCTGTTCTTCTTTGCTTGCGGCGGGCTTGAATTGGCGCGGCATGAGGGAAGAATTCACGGGACTGGCCCCTTTATGACCCCTTTACGACTCCAATTATCCGCTTGCTCCCGGCACGCCGTTCCCGGTTAATCTCGCGCCTGTTTATGAATCGTTTCCTCGACATGGTGGATCACCCGGCGCACGTGAAGAAGCTGACGCTCGAACAGTGCGTCACGCTCGCGCAGGAAATCCGCGAGGAGCTCATCACCAAGCTCGCCAGAAGCGGCGGCCACCTCGGCCCCAACCTCGGCGTCACCGAGCTGACCATCGCGCTGCACCGCGTCTTCAGCACGCCCCACGACAAGTTCGTGTGGGATGTGAGCCACCAGGTCTATGTTCACAAGATTCTCACCGGGCGCAAGGACCGCTTCCACACCATCCGCACCACCGACGGGCTGAACGGCTTCGCGCTGCGCACCGAGAGCGAGCATGACTGCTACGGCGCGGGCCACGCTGGCACCGCGCTCTCCGCCGCGCTCGGCATGTGCGCCGCGCGCGATCAGAAAAAATCCGACGAGCACGTCGTCTGCGTCTTCGGCGACGCGGCGCTGACGAACGGGATTTCCTTCGAGGCGCTCAACAATATCTCCACCACGACGAAGAAATTCATCGGCATCCTCAACGACAACGAGTGGAGCATCGCCAAGAACGTCGGCGCGATTGCCGACTATCTCGGCAAGCTCACCACCAGCCCGCGCTACAACCGGCTGGCGAAGGACTTCACCAACTGGGTGAAGAAACTTCCGCACGGGCGGCGCGTCGCGATGCTCGGACAGAAGGCGGAGGAGTTCATCAAGGGCACCGCGCAGGCCGTTTCGCTCGACCAGGCGCCCAGCGGCCCCGGCACCGATGGCCGCGGCGGCCACGGCAGCAGCGTGCTGTTCGAGGAGTTCGGCATCCGCTATCTCGGCCCGATTGACGGGCACAATCTGCCGCTGCTCATCAGCACGCTGGAATTCGCCAAGACTTTCGAGGAGCCGATTGTCATCCACGTCCTCACCACCAAGGGCAAGGGCTACGAGGCCGCGCTCAAGTTCCCGGAGAAATTCCACGGCCTCGGCCCCTATGACGTGAAAAGCGGCGACTCGCCGGCAGTGAAGCCCGGCACGCCGCCCAACTACCAGGACGTCTTCGGCGACGTGATGGTCAAGCTCTGCAAAAAAGATTCCACCATCGTTGGCATCACTGCCGCCATGCCCAGCGGCACGGGCCTGAAGAAACTGGAGATCGCGATGCCGGAGCGCTACTACGATGTCGGCATCGCCGAGGAACACGCCGTCATCTTCGCCGCCGGCATGGCGACGATGGGCTTCCATCCGGTATGCGCGATTTACTCGACCTTCCTGCAGCGCGCCTACGACTGCATCCACCACGATGTGTGCCTGCAGGATTTGCCGGTGATTTTCTGCATGGATCGTTCGAGCCTCTCGGCCAACGACGGCCCGACGCACCACGGCCTCTTTGACATCGCGTGGCTGCGCTGCCTGCCCAACGTCATCGCGATGGCGCCGAAGGACGAGGACGAGCTGCAGGACATGATGTTCACCGCCACGCTGCAAAAGCATCCGTGCTTCATCCGCTACCCGCGCGGTGCGGCGGAAGGCGTGCCGATCAAGGAGACGCCGCGCCAGCTCGAGATCGGCAAGGCCGAGGTGCTGAAAAACTTCGCCGCCACCGGCGGGCCAAAGGTCGCGCTCTTCCCGCTCGGCAACATGCAGAAGATGGCGCGGCAGACCGCCGAGAAGCTGGCCGTCGAGGGCTGCGACGTCGCCATCATCAATCCCCGCTTCACCAAGCCGCTCGACGAGGCCACGCACGAATTCTTCGGACGCGCCGCCGACGTGGTCGTCACCTTCGAGGACCACGTGCTCATGGGCGGCTACGGCAGCATCGTGAATGAACTCTTCGGCGACAAACGCATCACCACGCCCGTCCTCCGCCTGGGCTGGCCCGACGTGTTCGTCGAGCACGCCAGCTCGGTGGACTACCTTCGCGAAAAGCACGGGCTGACGGCGGACAACGCTGTGCGGCAGGTGAAGGAGTTGCTCGCCCCGGCCAAGGCCGTCCGCCAGCCGTTGCAGGCGGCGGGTTGATTATGAAGAGCCAATTGCTTGGAGTCCTTGTCGTCGCCGGTTCGCTGGCGGCCTCGTTCACTGCCAGCGCCGCGCCCGCGCCCACGAAACTCTGGCAGGTCGGGGCAGCGAGCGTGGACATCACGCCGGATTATCCCGTGCGCTTGAGCGGCTACGGCAGCCGCCGCACGGAACACGAGGGCGTCGAGCAGCGCATTTTCGCCAAGGCGCTGGCCCTCGGCAGCGACGCCGAGGGCGTGGCGGTTCTCGTGACGGTGGACAACGTCGGCGTGCCCGGAGCGATGCGCGCGGAAGTGCTCAAGCGGCTCGCGGTGAAAACCAGGCTCGCGCCCGAACGCTTCGCCGTTTGCTCCAGCCACACGCACTGCGCGCCGATGCTGCTTGGCGTGCTGCCGAATCTTTTCAGCATGGACATCCCGGCGGAACACCTGCCGAACATCGAACGCTACACACGGGAATTGACGGACAAGATTGAACAAGTCGTCCTCGCCGCGCTGGCGAAGCGCGAGCCGTGCAAGCTCGCGTGGGGCGCCGGCCACGTCGGCTTCGCGCACAACCGGCGCGGCACGTTCGCCTTCCGCCCGGAGGATCATTCGCTGCCCGTGCTGCGCGCCATCGGCGCGGACGGCAAGGTGCGCGCGGTCTTCACGAGCTACGCCTGCCATTGCACGACGATTGCCTTCAACCGCATCCACGGCGACTGGGCGGGTGGCGCGCAGGAATATCTGGAGAAGGCGTTCCCCGGCGCGGTCGCCCTCACTGCCGCCGGCTGCGGTGCGGATCAAAACCCCAACCCGCGCGGCACCTACGAACTGGCCCGCGAATACGGCGACACCCTCGGCGCGGAAGCCAAGCGCCTTGCCGCCGGCACCCTCAAGCCCATCAGTGGCAAACTGGAATGCCGCACGAAACAAATCAGCCTCCCGTTCGACACGCTGCCCACGCGCGATGAATGGGTGAAGAAATCACAGGACAAGGCCGCGAACACCGCCTATCACGCGAAGAAAAATCTCGCCCGCCTCGAACGCGGCGAAACGCTGCCCACCGCCCTGCCCTATCTCGTGCAAGTTTGGAATTTCGGCGCGGACCTGGCGATGGTGTTCCTGCCCGGCGAGGTGGTCGTGGATTATTCGCTCCGGCTCAAACGCGAGTTGGATTCCGAGCGGCTCTGGGTCAACGCCTACGCCAACGACGTGCCGTGCTACATCCCGTCCCGGCGCGTGCTCGACGAGGGCGGCTACGAAGGCGCGACGGCGATGATGTATTACGACCGCCCGACGAAGTTCGCGCCCAACGTGGAGGAACTCATCATCAGCGCGGTGCGCGAACTGACGCCGAATCAATTCCAACGCGCGCGCTGACGCGGGCG
This sequence comes from Verrucomicrobiota bacterium, assembly GCA_016235585.1. GTDB lineage: Bacteria > Verrucomicrobiota > Verrucomicrobiia > Limisphaerales > JACRJY01 > JACRJY01. The sequence continues at coordinate 37,638 of JACRJY010000193.1, forward strand.
GAACCCTGGCTCAATTGCGGGGCACTGCGGGGAACGGCATCTCCGAAGGCGGGCGGAAATATTTTTCAGAGAGCCGGCGCAATTTGGTGGTGGAAACCCGGAGTTGCAGGCGCTTGCGCAGGAAGCCCCGCGCAGGATGCAAGACACGAAAATCATCGAGTTCAGATTCCAACTCCTCGAAGGTGGTCACTTCCGCCACACGGTGAATCAACTCGAAGTCGTTCTGAAAAAAAGCCGGGATTCAACAACAGAACAATGGCCACCAGCCAGCGCGTCCCGGTGTAGAGGCATTCGCGAAAAAGCCGCCGATCAAACTCGCCCGACGGCCACTCAAGTCTGGCACAGCAAAGCTGCTTGAACGTGGGCGCGCTCATTGTCCACTCGCGGTTCCCGCCTACTTCAACTCCTTGATGCGGATGTTCCGCCAGCGGACTTCTTCGCCGGCGGGTTTCTTCTTGCCGTCGCCGATGCCGTGGACTTGCAGGGCGATGATGCCCTTGGGCGTCATCGAGTCCTTGAAGTCGGCGGCCTTCACGCCGTTGATGAAAGTCTGGATGTGGTCGCCCTTGCACTCGATGCGCGCCTGGTTCCATTCGCCGTTCTTGAAGGCCTTGCGCGCCGCCTCGTTCTCCTTGAGGTCGGCCAGCCAGCCGCGCCGCGCCTCGTCATACACGCCGCCGGTGTAGGCGCGCGACGAGGGGTCAATTTCATACTGGTAGCCAAACACGCGGTCGGCGGGGAACTTCTTCTTCTTGCCGTTGATCTCCGCCTCGAAATCCTTCTCGGAAAACTCGCTGCGGAACTGCACGCCGGAGTTCATTTCCTTGGCGACGTTGAACTCGAATTCCAAAATGAAGTCGCCGTATTTCTTCGTCGTGCAAAGGAAGGAGTTGCCCGTCCCCGCCACGGTCTTGCCGACGACCGCGCCGTCCTCGACGCGGTATTCGGCCTTGCCGCTGTGCTGTTCCCAGCCGTCGAGGTTCTTGCCGTTGAAGAGCGGCTTGAAGCCGTCCTTGTCGGCGGCAAACGTGGTGGTGAACGCCAGCGCGGCGAGCGCGGCGCAGAAAGAAATGGTCTTTGATTTCATGGCGGGAGGGTAAGCGGGTTGAACCGCGGTTGCGAAGGAAAAATATTCCATCGCTCGGAGCCGCGCGTCCACCGAAGACCCGGTGCCACTACTTCCCCGGCGAATACACGCAGCGGAAGCCGGTGTGCGACAGGCCGGTGTCGGGCGAGCTTTTCATCCGCGCGCCGGGCCGGTAGCCGGCGCAGTAGGAATCCACGCACAGATACGAGCCGCCGCGCGTGACGCGCTTGGCGACGCCCGGCTCGTTCGGATCGTAGCTGGTGTCGGGGCCGGGCGGGTTTTTCGCGGCGCTGCGCTCGTAATAATCCGGCAGATACCAGTCGGCGCACCACTCCCACACGTTGCCCGCCATGTCGAACAGGCCGTAGCCGTTCGGCTTGAAAGCCGCGACCGGCGAAGTGAGGCGAAAGCCGTCGGTTAAAAGGTTCTCGTTCGGGAAGCGGCCCTGCCAGATGTTCGCCGGCCATTTGCCGCCGGGCGTCTGCTCGCCGCCCCAGACGAATTTTTCCTTCGCGAGGCCGCCGCGCGCGGCGTATTCCCACTCGGCCTCGGTGGGCAGGCGCTTGCCCGACCACTTGCAGTAGGCCATCGCGTCAATCCAGCAGACGTGAACGACGGGATGCTTCTCGCGGCCTTTCAAATCCGAGTTCGCACCTTCGGGATGACGCCAGTTCGCGCCGGGGACGTATTGCCACCAGACGGAATGGTCGTGCAACGGCACCTCGCCCGGCGGCGGCATGAAGACGATGGAGCCGGCGACCAGATTCTCCAGCGGCACGCCGGGGAAATCGCGCGGGTCGGGCTTGCGCTCGGCGATGGTGAGGTAGCCGGTGGCCTTGGCAAACTTCTCGAACTGCTCGTTCGTCACCTCGGTTTTGTCCATCCAGAAACCATCGAGTTCGACCTCGTGCAGCGGCTTCTCGTCGGTCTGGCCTTCGGCGGAACCCATGAGAAACTTGCCGGCGGGAATCCACGCCATGTCATTCGTGTCGGCGACGACGATGGGTTCGGGGGCCGCGTGGCCGAGCGCGCCGGGCGGGTCGTGGCGCGTGGCGTAGTCCTTGTCGGCCTTCTTCATTGTGATCCAGGTGCCGACGCCGACGCCGACGAGCACGACGGCGAGGGCGACGGCAAACTGCCGGGCGGATTTTTTGTCCTGCGGATTCATATCAAGAGCCAACCGATGGATTCAATTTTTCAAAACCGCGACGGTGCGGAAGCAATTCGCAGAAAGTGGAAACCGCCTTCCGCACCGCTTCACCGTCTGGCGGATGCCACCGCGTCCAACCTGTCCACGGACGGCATCGTCGTGACTGGAGTTGATACAGGAATCCGCCGCCGCTTGTCCACCGTCGTCCGTCCGGACAAGCAAATACTTCGGCGGGAGGAATTTCAGCTCCACGCTTGCGGATGGCATACACAGTGCTAAATTGTCCGCACAATGAAAACATTGTCTGGATTCATCCGCGAGGCAGTGATGGCCGCCCTGCCGCTGGCGTCCTTTCTGGTCTTCGTCGCGGTGCAGTCGTTGTTCATTTACTGGCTGTTCCGCATCTTCGGCGCGATTTGAACCGCCGCCCGCCGGGCTGCGCCGCCCGCGCACTTCCGCAGTTGTTTTCTTCCCCCTTCCCGGCAGACTGACCGCATGGAACGCCCATTGCCGCCGCTGCAAGCCGGCACGCTCTATCTCGTCGCCACACCCATCGGCAACCTGGAGGACATCACGCTCCGCGCCCTGCGCGTGCTCAAGGAATGCGACGCCGTCGCCGCCGAGGACACGCGGCACACCGGGCAGTTGCTGCGGCACTTCGGCCTCGAGAAGCCGCTGTTGAGCTATTTCAAATTCAACGAAGCCCGACGCAGCGAGGAAATCATCGCCCGCCTCCGTCTCGGCGCAAAAATCGCCCTCGTCACCGACGCCGGCAGCCCCGGCATCAGCGACCCCGGCGTGCGCGTCGTCAAGGCGGCGCTCGCCGCCGGGCTGCGCGTGGAATCCATCCCCGGCGCGTGCGCCCTCGTCGCCGCGCTCACCGCGAGCGGGCTGGACACGGAGGAATTCCATTTCATCGGCTTCCTGCCCCACAAATCCGGCCAGCGCCACGCGCGGCTGGAATCCCTGAAGCAAATCCCCGGCACGCTCGCGCTTTACGAATCCCCCTACCGCGTCGAGAAGCTGCTTGCGGAACTCGCGGAAGTCTTCCCCGCCCGCCGTGTCGTGCTCGCGCGCGAGCTGACCAAGAAGTTCGAGGAGTTCCTGCGCGGCACGCCCGCCGAACTTCTCGCCGCGACCAAGAACCGCGCGCTCAAGGGGGAGTTCGTCGTGCTCATCGGGCCGACAGTGGATTCTGCGCCCGTTGATGATTCGGATTCGACAGCCGCCGCCTGATTCGTTCCCCATTTACAAACCGGCAGGATTCGCTACAGTCCGCGCCGTCGTTGCACTGAAATCAATACACCGCCCGCCATGAAAAAACTCGTCAAGATTCTCGCCGTCCTCGTCGTCCTGCTCGTCATCGCGCTCATCGCCTTCGTGATCTTCATCGACAAAGCGGTTAAAATCGGCGTCGAGACCGTCGGCCCGAAAGTCACCCAGACCGACGTGAAGCTCGACAGCGTCAGCATCTCCATCCGAAGCATGAAGCTGGGCGGCCTCGTCGTCGGCAATCCGCAGGGCTACAAAATGCCGCACGCGCTCCAACTCGGCAGCGTCGCCGTGGACGTCAACCCCATGTCCGTATTCGGCGAGAAAATCGTCGTGAAATCCATCAAGGTTCTCGCACCGGAAATCACGCTCGAAGGCGGCTTGAAGGACAACAACCTCACCAAGCTTCTGGAGAACATCCAGGCCACCGCCGCCGCCGTCGCCCCCGCCCCCACGGACAAAAAGGACGCACCAGAGGCCAAAGCCCCCGCCCAGCCCGGCAAGAAGCTGCAAGTGGACGACTTCCTCATCAGCGGGGCCAAGGTGCATTTGAAAATGGACTTGCTCGCCGGCAAGGAGATGACCGTGAACCTGCCCGACATCCATTTGAAAGACCTCGGCAAGAGCGAGGGCGGCATCACCCCCGCCGAACTGACGAGCCGCGTCTTCAAGGAACTGCTCGGCTCCACCACCACCGCCGTGACCTCCGCCATCGCCAACGTCGGCAAAGTCGTCGGCGACGCCGCCAAGGGCGCGACCGAGGGCGTCAAGAAAGCCACCAAGGGCATCGGCGACCTGTTCAAGAAAAAATAATCACCGCCCGTTCATCTCCGCTCAACCGGAGCACAGCGAGTCCAAGTGCCGCTGCTGCCGATCCCAGAGTCCTTGGAGGATTTCCCGCACGCGGGCCTGATCTTCAGGCGTGACGGCAAGGGAACCGACAATCCGCGCGGCCGTCTGGCTGTGCTTGAAATCCGCCACGCCATGCGTGGAGAAAAATTCCACCGCGCTGGCGCTCAAACCATAGCGCCTTTCAAACGCCCTGGCCGCGAGTGGAAACAGCCGCGTCAGCGGGCGCTCGACGCCCAGCCCCAGCAGCGCCAGGCCCTCCATGAAACTGCTTCGCCGCACGATGTCCCAGGTGTATTCACAGATGGCGCGTGCCGACGGCGAGGCGGCGGCTTCCGCCGCCGGGAGCGGGGTTTTGATCGCCCCCATGAACCGCTCGAACAGCATCAAGTGCGAAGCAGCGGGGTTGCCGGAGCCGGTCTCCTCGTAGATGGTCTCGCAGACGTGCGTGAGCGCCGGGCCTTGAGTGCCCTTGGCGGCGACGTGCAGGTAGAACAGCGGAAAATCCCGGATGAACGGATGCACATCCATTGTCCATCGCTGGACTCTCTCCACGGACTGGCTCCCGCGAAAGCAGTCGCGCCAGAACGGATGCGATTTTTGGAACAGTGGATGCGCCTGCGCGAACACGCGCAGTTCACTGATGAAGGAATCATTTTTCATAATCAGGATGGAGAAAGAGCAGCGAGGCGTTGTGTCCCCAGAAACCGGCGGAGTTGCTCATCGCGGCGCGCAGCGGAATATGTGGCGACGGGTGTTTCACCAAGTGAACGGGGCAGTCCGGATCTTGTTCTCGGCAGTTTGCGGCGGGCGGAAGAAGCTGCCGCTGCAACGCGAGGATGCACGCGACCGCCTCGATGGCCGACGCCGCGCCCATGCAATGGCCGGTCACGGCTTTCGTGGAGGAACACGGCACATTCACCCCCGCCGCGCCGAAGAGGCGGTGGATGGCTGCGGCCTCAATCCGGTCGTTCAGCCGCGTGCCGGTGCCGTGGGCGTTCAGATAACCCACGTCCGCCGGGGTCAGGCCCGCCATGTCCAGCGCGCCGCGCATCGTCTCGAATATCGCGCCGCCGCTTTCGTGGATGCCCGTGCGCCCGGCGGAATCCATGCCCAGCGCCCAGCCGCCGAGCCGTGCGCGGGGAAGTGCGCCGCGCCGCCGCGCCGCGGAAGACAGTTCCAAAACCAGAAAGGCCGCGCCCTCGCCGAGCACCGTGCCGTTGCGATGAAGGTCAAACGGACGGCAACTATCTTCCGCGCGTTCGGCGGAACCAAGCACCCCGGCGGCGTGCAGTTGGCGCAAGACCACCGGGTTCAACGGCGCTTCCGCCCCGCCAACAATCACCACATCCGCCGCGCCCGCGAGCAACAGCAGCGCGCCGTTGACGATGGCCGTCGCGCTGGACGCGCACGCGGACGAAACCGTGAAGCACGGCCCGCGCGCCTCCACCAACTGCGCGAGCGCGCCGCTCAACGACGCCGTGGTGGTGCTCGCCGCCAGCGTGGGCAGCATCGGGCCGCTGTCCAGCCGCCGGGTGGATTCAATCCACTTTTCCGCCGGCCCGCGCGAGGTGCCGGCGACGACGCCGAGGCGCTGTGAATCCGGACGCGAGCGTTCAAGTCCCGCGTCACGCCACGCCTCCCGCAGCGCGGCGGCGGCCAGCTGCACGCTGCGATCCATCCGCCGCGTCAGGCGCGCGGCGGCGGCATCAAGCTTCAAGGCGGGCGCAACGCAGCCAGCCAGCCGCCGGCCGCCGCCGGTCATGGAATCGGGCAGCCATTTTGAGAATGGCGCACCGGCGACGAGAGATTTTTCAAAGGCCAAGGCATTGTCTCCCGCCGCGCACATCACCCCGAGGCCCGTCACGGCGATGGCGCGTTGTCCGTCGCGCCCGGTTGTTCCCGATGGATTCATGAGGTGATCAATTCGGGTTTCGCGGCGGGCGGAACGGATGAAATCGCGCTCTGGCACGCACGCAGTTCCACGCCGCAATCCTCTGGATGCGCGCGCACTTCGGCGGAAAATTCCCGCCATAAATGGGCCGCCGCCGCGCCAACACTTTTGGACAAGACCACGTCATCGGAAACCGGCTGGCCGCAGCGGATTTCAAACTGCCACCCGCCCGTCTCGCGAATCAGGCACGGCACCAGCAGCGCGCCGCTCCGCGCGGCAAGCCGGATCGCTCCGCAGCTCAAGCGAACCACCCGTCCATCCTCACGCACTTCGACAAGTTTTCCCGCATGAAAATCCATCGCCACCATCAAGGCGGCGGCCTGCTCCAAAAAGCGGAGCGCCTTCCGCACCTCACCCTGTTCGATGACGTGCGGCACGCCGGACATCTTTGTGGCCTGATCACTCAAGGCGTCTTTACGAAGCCGGAGGGCGCTCCGGCTGCCTGCGGATTCGCTCACCATGGTTGCCGCCGGAATGCCGCCAGCCCGCAGCCAGTAGCGCATTAAGGGCAGCGGGCCAAAGTGCAGCGTTGCCAGCACGACCGGGCGGCCGGCGGCCAGCGCCGCCCGCACCGGCGCGAAGCCGCGCAGCCGGCACCGCTCACGCCACTCCGGCGCGGTAAGGCGGTGGGGGAAGAAACAAATGAAGCGCGACAGGTGAAACGCGGTGGCCGCTCGCCAATCTCGATGAGGGAACCCCCCGCCAAACGCCGCCCGCAGCCGGGCCGCCGGCCAGAACAGCGCCCGCAGCCCCGACGGCGGCAGCAGGGCAGTCAGGGCCCGGACAAGAAGGAAAATCCCCCAGCCGAGCGTCAACCGGATTGAACCCGCTTGAAAGTTCACCGGCTGATTTTGAACAACGCCTCAAACTTTTGCAGCCAAAATGCGCCGTTGACAAAAACACCGCGCAATTCAAACTGCTGTTTGAAATGGCTGTTTGTGGCTGACCAGACCCAATCCGAAACTCCCGACCGCACCCGGCGGACGCTCTTGCTGGCGGCGGGCGAAGTGTTTGCCGAATGCGGCTTCCGCGCCGCCACGGTGCGGGAAATCTGCCGCCGCGCGGGCGCAAACATTGCGGCGGTCAACTACCACTTTGGCGACAAGGAGGCGCTTTACACCGAGGTGCTCCAGCACGCGCTCCAGGCCGCCCGCGAAAAATATCCGCCCAGCCTCGGCCTGCCGCCGGGCGCGCCGGCCAAGGCCCGGCTGCGGGCCTTCGTGCTGTCTTTCCTGCTCCGCATTTTCGACGAGGGGCCGCACGCGCACCACGGCAAGCTCATGGTGCGCGAGATGGCCGAGCCGACGCTCGCGCTGGACGCCGTGGTGCGCGACCAAATCCGCCCGATGTCGGGACAGCTCGCGGGCATTGTCGCCGAACTGCTGGGCGCGCGGGCCACCCCGGAGCTGGTGCGCGCCTGCTCGCTGAGCGTGGTCAGTCAGGTGATGTTCTACCATCTTTGCCGCCCGGTGATTGGCCGGTTGTTCCCGGAGATGAAGTTCGACCGGGCGCAGATTGACCAGCTGGCCGCGCACATCACGGAATTTTCGCTGCACGCGCTGCGAAACGCAAAAGCCACTTCGTCGGCAAAGCCCTCGCCTCGCGCACGGTTGAAAGCCAAATCGTCAATCGCCAATCGCAAATCGTAAATCCCGTGTATCACCTCGCCCTCAAGATGCTCCTCGGCGACCGCGCCAAATACACGATGCTCGTCGGCGGGCTGACGTTCTCGGCGCTGCTGATGACGCAGCAGTGCTCGGTTTTTTTCGGCATCCTGCTCTGGACGACGAGCCACATGAGCAACATGAGGGCGAAAATCTGGGTGGCCGACCGCAAGGTCGAGCAGGCCAACGAACTCAAGGCCATGCGTGACACCGACCTCAACCGCGTCCGCAGCGTGACCGGCGTCGCGTGGGCCGTGCCGATGTATATCTCGGTCATTTACTCCAAGCTGACGGACGGAAATTTCAAGCCGGTGATGATGGTCGGCCTCGACAACACCACGCTCGTGGGCCGCCCGCCGGTGTTGCTCAAGGGCCGGCTGGAGGACATCCGCCTGCCGAACTCCGTCATCATTGACGAACTGGGCATCCGGCGGTTGAGCGTCGGTCGCACCAAGCCGCTGGGCCTCGGCGACACTTTTGAAATCAACGACAAGGAGGCGCGCATCGTCGGCGTCTGCAAGGCGGACCGGCATTTTTTCGGCTATCCCTACTGCTACACCACCTACAGCCAGGCGCTGCAATTCGCCCCCAAGCAGCGCAAGATGCTCTCGGTCGTGCTGGCCGAGCCGGCGGCGGGCTGGACGGTGGCGCGCACCGCCGCGCAGATTGAAAAGGAAACGGGCCTGCACGCCTTCACGGAGGAAAAACTTTTTTGGGACACCATCTGGTGGCACTTCCGCAACACCGGCATTCCCATCGCGTTCATC
>JACRJY010000190.1 GCA_016235585.1 Verrucomicrobiota bacterium
ACCTTGTAGCGGCGGTCTGTGACCGCCGAAACCATCCGAATTATCGAGAGAATACGGCGGTCACAGACCGCCGCTACAGCACATGGCAGAGTTTTGCAGAGGTCTCAGGGTATTTTCCAGTGCCCGCTTGAAAGCCTGCGGCGGCGGCAATTGACGCGGCAGGATACGGCCAGTTGACCCTGCCATCCGTCGCCGCCTCAATGTCTGCCGGTGAAAGATCAAAAAAGAGGGCATTGCCGCCCAAGTAATAGACGCAGACGGGCCTTGCTTTTTGGCGGTGGATTGGTTATACACGCAGGAACTTATCAGTGCCGCAGGGCACTTTTTGACACAATTATGCGATCCCGGTTTTTATCCAACCGTTTTCGGCTGACTTTATCGCTGATCTCGGCGGTGTTTTTGCTGCCCTTTTACGCCGCCCAGGCGGCGTTCATCGTCCACGAGTTCTTTCTGCCGATCCCGGAGCAACAACTCTACACGACGCTCAACACCATCCGCTCCGGGATTGGCATCACTAATTTTTCCACGTTTTCCATCGTGGTGACAGGCGACGGGACGGTGATTCATTACGATCAGTGGGAGGACGGCTACGAAGTCAATCTGGGCAGCCCGGTGCAGGCCAGCACCAAGATTTGGGGTGACGGCAACAACGCCAACGGCATCGCGCCGGGTTTTGTCAACGACCCGTCCGGTTTGCCGACGGGCACGGTGATCACGCTGACGAACAACGTGCCGCTGCCCCGCAACCCCAGTGTCATACTCTATGACGCGCGCGACCGCTTTGGCGGAACGAAGGCGCTGGCGGTGTCGCGCGCGGGCTGGCCCGTGCCGACGGGGCCGGTGTTTGGCGGGGCGTTGATGGTGCCCGCCACGCTGGACTACGGGACAAACTACGTCGCCCCGGTGGGCCAGGACATGACGAACGGGCTGTTTGAATATGTGGGCTTGTTTGTGATGGCCGGGCAGGACGGCACGCTGGTGACGATTGACACGGACGGGCCGGTGGGCGCGACCGCGCCCTTCAACGTCACCCTCAACCGCGGTGAATCCTATCACGTCAACGGAACGGTGAAAAAGGGCGGCACCGTGGTCTCCTCCAAGCCCGTGCAGACAGACATGATCATCGGCAACGTCGGCGCCTCGTATGCGGCGGACTGGTTCACGCTCTTTCCGGTGGAGGACTGGAGTTCCACCTACGCGTCGCCCGTGGCCACGGCCAACAGCGGCAACCCCTCCTACCTGTATCTGTTCAACAACAACCCCACCAACATCACCATCAACTACGTCACCCGCACGGTCAGCGGCAGCTTCACGGTGGCGGCCAGCAACGGCGTGTTCCAGTTTCAGATGCCCAAGCTCTCCGGCGCCGCGTTCACCAGCGTGGGCGGGGCGAAGTTTTTCGCCATCGGCACCGTGGGCGCGAATCCGGCGGCGGACACGGCCTACAACTGGGGCTACACTCCCGTGCCGAAAGACTCGCTCACCACCGAGGCTGTGCTCGGCTGGGGGCCGGGCAGCGCCAACCTCACCGTCAACGGCAGCCCCGTGTGGGTGACGCCGCTGGCCGCAACAACCATCTACGTGGACTACAACGGTGACAAGAACGGCCCGCTGACCGACGTGAACGGTGACAAATACGACACCAACTTCACGCTGGCCTTCCTCGAGTCCAAGCGCATCTTCGATCCCGACAAGGATCAGACCGGCATGAGGGTCTATACGCTCGACGGCACGCTCATCAGCGTGGTGTGGGGCGAAGACCCGGACACCGCCTCGCCGGGCAATCCCTACATTGACGCCGGCACCTCCGTGCTCCCCTTTCCGGTGCCGACGGTCACGAAGACCGCCGTCATCACCAACGACCTCAACCCGCCCGGCTTGAGCATCGGCGACACGATTGAATACGCCGTCACCGTGGACAACCGCGGGCTGCTGCCGCTGGCGAACGTCGTCGTGATTGACCTGCCCGCGCCCACCGTCACCTACGTGACCAACTCCACCTATTGGAACGGCACCAACATCGCCGACAACACCTCCGGCACGGCCTTCCCGATTGACTCGCCCGGCTTCACCGTGCCGATCATTTTGCGCAACGGCACTTCCACTTTCAAATACCGCTTTCTCGTCGTCTCCAACGGCTCGGCGGACAACACCGTCTCCATCGGCGGCACCAAGGTGAAGGCCACGGCCACCGTGCCGCCCGTGGCCGGCTCGACCCAGTGCGTGGTGCGCTTCACCGATTCCGGCGGCAATGTCGTCAGCTCCTATACCACGGGGGATAATCTCTACGTAACAATCACCGACAACGACGCCAACACCTCCTCGAATTCCATTCAAAGCATTTCGCTGACGGTGACGAACTCCACACGGGGCGACTACGAGACGCTCACGCTTTACGAGACGACGACGAACTCCGGCATTTTCCTCAACACCAACTTCCTCGCCATCTCCTCCTCCCTCGGCACCATCCCGCAGGACGGCACCATGAACGCCCTCGGCTCCGACGTGCTGACCGTGGGCTACAAGGATCCGATCTACCTCGACACCGACAGCACGAACATCACCGTGCAGGCGGCGGCGAACACGAAGATTCTTTACTTGAGCGGGGCCGGGCAAAATTTGACGCGCACCGATCCCGTCGCGGCGGGCAGCGGGCCGACGCGGGAAAGCGCACTGCTGGGTTCCACCACGGGTGTCATCGGCATCGCTGCCACCAACAGCACTTTCGCCACAAACAGCAGCGTCACCCTCGCCCACAATCCCGGCACCGGCCCCAACCGCCTGCTGATTGTCACGGTGGGCATCGGAAACAACATCATCTCTGGCTCGGCGCCGTTCGTGACGAACATCACCTTCAACGGCGCAAACATGACCTTTGTCGGGAGCAATGGTCCGCCGTCGGGCTTCGGGTGCAAAACATTTATTTACAGCCTGACCAATCCGCCCTCCGGCTCCGCCAACGTCGTGGTGGGTGCCAGCGCGAATTCCACCATGGGCGTCGGGGCGATCACCTTTACCAATGTGGATCAAACGACGCCGCTGGGCACCTACGTCGGCAACAGTGCCGGTTCCGGCGCAACGGGCAGCAATGTCGTCACTTCCGCCACCAATGAAGTCGTGGTGTCGGTTGCCGCGTGGGACGACGGCGGCACGGCGCAGGTGGTCAATACCAATTCGGCGGGGATGACCAAGCAGTGGAGTTACGCCCTGTCCTTCGTCGGCACGACCACGAGCACCAAGGCGGGAGCGGCCTCGGTGACGAATGGCTACACCACGAGTGACGGCACGCAGGAGTGGTCGGTGAGCGGCGTGCCCGTCAAGCCCGCCGTGGGTTCCTCGGGTGCCACGAACTTCACCACGTTCACCCAGACGCCGAATTTCGGCAAAGACTTTGTGATCCGCTCGAACACCACGCTGACGATCACGAATTTCCTCAAAATCACCAACGGCACGATGCCCGGCAGCCCGGCGATCACCGCCTACTTGATGAGGATTGGCACCACCACCAACGTCGTGCTCACGCTCACGAACCCGACCTACACCGGGTCTTCCAGCAGCCTCGTATGGCAGACGACCAGCCCCACGAACATCACGTTCACCAACGGCCAGTCGTTGAGGTATATCATCAGCAACGCCCAGTCGAGCGTCGCCTACTACGTGCAATACGACAGCACGAACCGGCCGTCGAAGATTCTGCTGCCCACCAGCACCATCATCACCGTGGAAAGCCTGGGCGTGTATGACGCGCCCTACCCCGGCGGCAGTCTGGTGCTCGCGCCGAACGCAAATGCGCTCGTCTATGTCCGCGCCCAGGTGAGTGATCCTTTTGGCACCAACGACATTACGAGTGTCGGCCTGTCCATCACCGCGCCGACGAACACGGCCAATGTCAGCACCACCCTGACCAACAGCCACGTGGTGGCCACGCCAGACTCCGCCACGAAGATTTACGAATACGCGTGGCAGACCACGACGACGCTCGGCGTCTATAACCTGCTCGCCACCGCCCACGAGGGCACCGAGGGCATCACCAACACCGCCACCGCCTCGGTGGAAATCGTCTTCAACGACCTGGGCACGCCCGGCACCACGGTCTTCACCAGCGGCGACAACGGCCCGGCCACCAATTCCTTCGCCGCCAACACGAACGTCTGCGTGCGCGTGAACGACGCGGATCAGAACACCGACAACAGCGTCGTCGAAACCGTCACCGCGACCATCACCAGCAGCAGCGGCGATTCGGAATTGCTCACCCTCACCGAGACCTCGACCAACAGCGGCATTTTCACCGCCTGCATCACCGCCAGCACCACGCTGGGCACGGGCAACGACAACGGCACTTTGCTTGCCCCGGAGGGTGCCGTCCTGTCCGTCGCCTACACGGATCCCACCGATCCGTCGGACACCTCCTCCGCCGGCGCGAGCATCCCCGCCGCCACGCCGAGCGTGAGCGTGGTCAAGACTTTGAGCAGCCCCACCAGCGGCCAGGCCAGCGTCGGCGACACGATCACCTACAACATCCAGGTGGCCAACAACGGCAACAGCACGCTCACCAACCTCGTGGTGACGGACACGTATCACAGCGGCCTGCAGTTCACCAACGCCACTCCATCGCCGAGCACCACGAACACCGGCACGCGCACGCTCACGTGGACGAACCTCGGCACCTTCCCGCCGGGCCATCTCACCAACATCACGGTGAACTTCACCGGCACCAACAGCGCCGCGCCCGCCACCAATTCCGCGACCGGTGCCGCCACGGGCGCCACAAACTCCTCCACCGTCAACGTCACCATCACCCAGCCGCAGCTCACCATCATCAAGTCGCTGTTGAACCCCACCAGCGGCCCGGTGAGCATCGGCAGCAACATCACTTTCCGCATCTTCGTGACCAACTCCGGCAGCGCGACCATCACCAGCCTGCCGCTGCAGGACACGTTCAGCGCCGCCTACTTCCAATACACCAACGCCACGACGACGCCGGACGGCGTGGGGGCGGGCAGCCTCTTCTGGGCCGACCTCACCGGCGCCGGCTCGCTCGCGCCCGGCGGTGCCATCACGATTGACGTGACCTTCCTCGTGGTCGGCGCGGGCAGCCCGGCGAACAACACGGCGTTTGCGGACTTTGCGGTGGATTCCAACGGCAACACCGTGCCGACCGCCACCAGCACCGTCGGCGTCACCACGCTGGCCGCCACGCTCCAGGGCGCGGTCTATTACGACGCGGATGTCAGCGGCACGCTCACGGCCGGTGACTCGGCCCTCGCGGGCGTCACCATCCAGCTTTACACCGATCCCAACGCGGACGGAAACCCCGCCGACGGCACGCTCGTCCAGCAGATTTCGACGCTGCCCGACGGCAGCTATGAATTGTTGAACCTCACCACCGGCGCGTATGTGGTCGTCGAGACCGACCCGTCGGGCTTTGCCAGCAGCTTCCCGGCGAACAACCGCATCGCCACCAACATCACGTCGCTGGCCACCTTCACCAACCTGAACTTCTTCGACTATGTGCCCGCCGTGACGAACTACGTCACGATCAACGGCCGCGTCATCGAGGACACCAACTTGAACCAGGCGTTCAACGTCGGCGAGCCGGGCGTCACCAACGTGGTCGTGGATCTCTACTTGGACGCCAACACCAACGGCGTCGTGGATCTGGGCGAGTCGCTCGTCACCTCCACGCTCACGACCACCAACGGCGCCTACTCGTTCGCCAACCTCGCCGCCGGCGCGTATGTCGTCGTCGAGGTGGATCCCGCCGGCTACACCGTCGTGGCCGACACCACCGGGGCCAACGACAACATGATCGGCGTGGTGCTCACCAACGGGGTGACCACGAACGACAACAACTTCCTTCTCCAGCACAACCTGCCGCCCGCCAACATCACTCCCGGCGCACAAACGGTGATGGAAGACTCCACCATGAACTTCGGTTCCTTGGTCAGCGTGGAGGACGCCGACAGCACCAATCTCACGGTGACGCTCACCGTCACCAACGGCGTCATCCGCTTGAGCCAGACCAACGGCCTCACCTTCTCCGTGGGCAGCGGCACCAATGCCACGATGACCTTCAGCGGCTCCACCAACAGCATTCAGGCGGCGCTGACCAACTTGGTCTATGCGCCGACGACCAATTTCAACGGCAACGATGTGCTGGTCATCACCAGCACCGACCCGGGCGGGTTGAGCGACACGGACAACGTGTTCATCACCGTGACGCCGGAGGTCAACCCGCTGCAGAATCTCACCACCATTCCCGCCGGGTCGTGGGTGATCCCGATGGACACCAACCTGCAAAGCATCGCGACCACCTACTTCAACCTCAAGGCCTATGGCTGCGCGAACATGGTGCTGCAAAATTATCAGCCGCTGATGTGGGCCATCCGGTCGGGCAAGGGCAAGGATGAGATGGACTTCACCGCGACCAATGTGTCGCGCCTGTTCCCGACGACCAGCGCGACCATCACGACCAACTTTTACGGCGGGCCTTTCATCATCCACCGCGATTATGTCCCGGCCATCAGCAACGTGATCCGCGCCTTTGCCATGACGAACAGCGTGGCCGTCTATCTCATGGGGGAGGACACGCTCGTGGACATCCGCTACACGCTCACCCACCGGCCGTTTGTCGCCATCAACTCCGTCAACTTCAACATCCATGAGGGCTATCTCCTCAAGGCGGGCTTCACCAACCTTGACCATTATGCCGAGGTGGCCGACACCAGTGTCCTGTCCAACTCTTGTTTCACCCTCTACACGGAACCGCACACCGATCAGACCAACGGGGTGGGGAACGTGCATAATTATGTCCGGACCGGCGGCAATTTTCTGCCGCAATGCGAGTCCGTGCTCACCTTCGAGAACCACGTCAACGGCCGGTTTCAAACCACGCTCGGCATCGTCAAGGACAACACCTCCACGACGCTGGTTTATTCCCATCATGATCTCCCCTACAACCAGTTCCACGGCCCGCTGTCCGATAATGTGGGCGGATCGGTGCGCGACTGGCATCTGGCGGCCGGCTCGGTGTTCACCAACAGCGGGCATGTTGACGTCTTCCACACTCCTGAAAGCACCAACTTCCGCGCCTCCAGCGCCAAAGTCTACACCAACGGCCCCGGCGGCGAGGTGTTCTTCCTCGGCGGGCATGATTACAACGGCACGAGCTGGGAAAACATCAACGGGATGCGTATGTATATGAACGCCGTGTTTGTCCCGGCCACCCGCCCGGGCTGTGTCGGGCTGACGCTGCTGTCCGACCTCACCGTGACCAAGACCGGGCCGAGCAACGTGACCGCCGGGACAAACTTCACCTACACGATCACCGTGACCAACCTCGGCCCTTCGCCGGCGATCAACATTTCCGTCACCGACAGCCTTCCGACGGGCCTGACTTTTGTCAGTGCAACTCCGGCGAACATCATCACCAACGGCAGCCAGATTATCTGGACAAACCTCGGCACCCTCCTGACCAATGGCAGCACCAACCTCACTTTGACTGTCACCGCCCCTGTCTTCCCGACCGCTGGCAGCCTCACCAACACGGCCAGCGTCGGCAGCGGCATTGATGACCCCAATTCCACGAACAGCACTTCCACCTCGACAGTTGCGGTGACCAACAGCCCGCCCACGCTCAACACGATCGCCAATGTCACCATTCTCGAGGACGCCGGATTGCAAGCGGTGACTTTGTCCGGCATCACTGAAGGCACCAACCAAAGCGCCCAAACCCTCACGCTCACCGCCACGTCGAGCGACACCGGCCTCGTGCCCAACCCGCCGATCACCTTCACCGAGGGACAAACGACAGCCACCTTGAACTACACGCCGTCCGCTGGCAGCAATGGTGTGGTGACGGTCACGGTGGTGGTGCAGGACAACGGCGGCACGGCCAACGGCGGCGTGGATGCCACGACCAACACTTTCACGGTCACGATCACGCCGGTGAACGACCCGCCGACGTTGGACACGATTGCCAACATCACCGTCACCGAGGACGCGGGCGCTCAAAACGTGAGCTTGTCTGGCATCAGCGAAGGGCCGGCCAATGAAGCCGCCCAGGCATTGACATTCACGGCCACCTCAAGCAACACGGGCTTGATCCCGAACCCCTCCATCACTTTCACCGAGAACAATGCCACAGGCACCCTGACCTACACCTCTGTGACCAATGCCAGCGGCACGGTCACCATCACCGTGATTGTGCAGGACAACGGCGGCACCGCCAACGGCGGCGTGGATGCGAAGACCAACACTTTCACGATTGTTGTCACCCCGGTCAACGACCCGCCGGTCGTCGAGACCAACGGCGTGCCCGGCAGCCTTGGCGGCCCCGGCCCCGGCCCCTATGCGACCAACACGTATGACTCGGCGGTGTGGAGCCTCTCGCTGGTGAGCTCGTTCAGCGACGTGGAGACGGCCAGCCTCTACTTCACC
>JACRJY010000191.1 GCA_016235585.1 Verrucomicrobiota bacterium
GTCCACACTGCGGTCGGCCCCGTTGTTCAAGGCCAGCTGCGCCGCCGCGCCCACGGTGAGGCTGGCCCCGACGATGGTGCCGCCCGTCCATTCAAACGTGCCCGTTCCGGCCAGCGTGCCGGTTCCGGTCAGAGCGCCCGAGGCCAGTTCCAGCGTGGCCCCCGCCCCCAGCGTGTTGGTGCCGGCCACCGTGAGCGTGCCGCCGAGGCTGCGCACGCGATAACCCCCTGTGATGCTGCCGCCATGCAGCAGGTTCTTGCTGCCCTGCTCCAGCGAGAGGACGCCCGCCTGGGCGTCGAGCAGGCCGGCGTTGTTCAAGACCCAGCCGCCGTTGTCGCCGAGGAAGCGCGTGCCGTTCGTGCTCCCGCCCTGCCGCAGCGTCCCGCCCGCATAATTATTGAAGACCGGTGCTGAACCGTAGCCGTTGAAGTAAAACGCCGCGTCACCAGTGCTCTCGAAGATGCCCTGGTTTTCGATGCGACTGCCGTAACTGGCGGCCAGGAACCCGTTGTTAGTCAGGACAACCAATCCGCGGTTCGTAATGACCGAGGCGACCATATAAACGTTGCTGATGACAACGACCCCATCAGGCAGGATATTCACCGGGCCGGAGTCAAATTGTCCGCCCAGCCAGTTGAACGTGCTGTTGCTGCCGACGGTGAGGCTGGCGTTGTAGAGCACGCCGCCGTTAAGATTGAGTTGATACAAGGAGATTGGTCCCGCAGCTCCGGCGTAAGGCTGACCGCCGTTGATAATCGCCACGGACTGGCTGTCGGGAACGCCGACGGGCGACCAGTTGGCGGGATTTTCCCAATTCTGATTCTCATTGCCGTTGATGCCGTCGGAGTAACTCCCCGCCGTCCAGAGGAACACCGGGTGGTAATCAAGAGTGACACTGGAATCCACCTGCCTCTGGTTGCCGGCGGTGTCCACCGCCACGGCGATAAAGGCGTAAGCCCCATTTTCCAAAGTGGAGCCGGGCACGGGCAGAGTGGAACTGTTCTGCCAAGTGCCGCCGTTGGTGGAGCTGGTGATGATGCTGGCTGGGGTGCTCAACACGGACCAGCCGCTGCCGTTCCAATACAGCCCGTCGCGTTCGCGCCGGATGAACAGGTTGACGTAAGCCACTCCGATGTTGTCCGACAAGGTGCCGGTGAACCAGTTGCCGGACGGAAGACTGGTCATGCTGGAACCGGTGGCCGGACTGGTAATCGCCACCGAAGGCTCGGTGCGGTCCACGGTGAAAATCGCCGAAGTGACGCCGGGCTGCGGCTGCGAGGTGTTGCCCGCCACGTCTTTGACGAAGGTGCTGACGGCGTAGATGCCGGTGCGGTTGTCGGGTGCTTCGGGCAGTTGTGTGTAGGACCACTCGCCGGAAACCACGTCGGCCTTGAGCAATACTTCAGGGTCTTGGGCGGTGGTGCCGGACTTCCAGTTGAAGCCGGTCCAAAAATCCCCGTCCTGATACACCGTGAAATAAACGGTGTTGCTCGAAATGCCGGAGCCGCCGCCATCCGTGGCCGTGCCGCGCAGGCTGAAGAAATTCACGGTGCTCCCGTTGTGCGCGGGAAGTTGAATGCCGACCGAGGGCGGGGTGGGATCCACGAAGAAATGCCGCAGCTTCCACGGCGAGGCGTTGTCGGCGAGATCCACGGACTGGACATGGAGTTGATAGCCGCCATCCGCAAAGCCGGGCAAGGCCGTGCTCCAGTTGGTCGTGCCGGTGGCGATCTTCGCATTCTTCGCCCAGTCGAATGTGGTCGTCCCCCACACTCCGTCCACCCAGTTCCACCAGACCAGATCGGCGGTGCGGGCCAGCGCGACGCGCACTTCCTTGACGCCGGCGTCGACGGTGGCGGTGCCGAAGGTCGTGGTGATGTTCGTGTAGATGCCGCTGACGGTTGGTTCGGTGATGAGCAAGTCGGGCGGGGCCGTGTCCGTGGCGGCAAAATTGATGCCCGACCAGTCAAACGTGGTGGCCGCCACGGTCAAAGTCGGGACGAGAAAAGTGGTGCTCAATTGAACCGCGCGCACGGTGTAGGAGCCGCTGTTGCGCGGCAGCCCGGTGATGATGTAATTCCCGCTGGCGTCGGTCGTCACGGGGTTTTGCCCGCGATACACGGCGGCGGCCGGCTCCAGATAGACCTGCACGCCGGCCAGCGGTGCGCCGCCGGCAGCGGCCACATTGCCGCTGATGGAGAGCGGCGCGTTGTATTGGGCCGCCATGGCGGCCTTGTCCAGGGTGCTGATGTGCGTCTTTTGGCCAATTTCTTCCGGGGCGGCTCCATCGCTCCAACGTTGGCTGGGCGGGTTGACGCTGATGGTCAGCAACCCCGGCGATTTCGCGAAGGCAGAGCGCCCGTAATGCATCAGCGAGTCGAAGTCGTAGGCCGTTCTCACAATCGCGCCCGGAACGATGGCGAAATTCACCGCCGGATTTGCATTGGTCGCCAGATTGGTCAAGTTGACCGTGACATACGTGTCGCGGTCGGGACGCTGATGTTCGTGCGACATACCCAGGGCGTGGCCCAGCTCGTGCGCACAATCAACTAGGTTGCCCCAGCCGGCGACATTCAGTTCCTGCGCGCCGCCCTGCATTCCGACATAGGAATTCATCGCCGCGTCATCGCCATTGCCAGTGTATTTGATCAGGAGGTAATTGGCCTCGGCGGTGCGGGGCTTGAAGTTGATCGAAGCAATGTCCTGCCAGAGCCGGATGGCCTGCTCGAACAAGATGATTTTGTTGGTGGGCATCGCGTTGGTGCCCGCCGTCTGATACGTGTAAGGCACCACTCCGCCCGGCCAGGCGGAGCCAAAGCTGAAGTCGAACGAACCCTTCGGCACCACCATGCCGGCCTGTGTCAGCCGATCCAGGCGAACCTGCAAAATGTCCCGCCATACGGCCAGCTTGTCGGTGCGCAGCTGCATGTCTCCGATGGAAACGGCGGCCTGGTTGGTCGTCGTGACGGCCAGCAGCCGGTCAATGGCCGAGATGCTGGAGGAGAGGGATTCAGCCGTCTGCGCTTGGGAACGCCAGGCCAGACCGCACAGGAGAATCAAAGCCAGGAAGGCGTGCAGGATGCCGCCGCAGCGGGAGGGTGGGCGCTTTTCCGCCCAAATAATATTGCGCCGGCTTAAGCACGCCAGCTCTTCGCACGTCTTTGTTTTTTTCGTTCTCCGGAGGCTTGCGGGCGCGGATATTCCGATAAATGTCATCTGCATATGTAACGCATTGCGTAATGTGCTTTGGCTGGCGGGAAAGCGATGCTTTCCCGAGGCTGCTGCAAGCACAGCAGGATGGACGATGCCTTTTCCGGGCCAAAAAACAAGACGCATTTGCCCCAGTCTTGACGTCCATCAGCGGGGATGGGCTTGTTTTGGGCACGGTTTGATTTTATGAATCCGCCGATGCCGGAAATCATCGCCAACGGAATTGCCACCGCCGCCGCGCTGCCCTGCACGATTGAGGAATTCCTCGTCGCGCAGGGGCTGCCGCCGCGCAGCGTGGTGGTGGAGCACAACGGCGCGGCCGTCGCGCCGTCCGAGTTCGCGCGCCGTCCGCTGGCGGCGGGGGATCGTCTGGAGATTGTGAAGATCGTCGCGGGCGGTTGATGACGGGCCGGGTCTCGCCCGCCAACTGTCTGCGTCACTTGAAGAACAGCAGGCGCAGCCCCACCGCCACGAGAAAGCCGCCGAACGCGCGCTTCAAATTTTCCGCCGGGATGTGCGTGGTCAGCCACGCGCCGCCGAAGCCGCCGAGGATGGCCATGGGCGTGATGGCAAGGGCCAGCTTGAGATCCAGGTTGCCCTGCGTGTAATGCTTGTAGGAGCCCATCAGCGCCGTGGGAATGATGACGGCCAGCGAGGTGCCGATGGCGGTCTTGATGGGGACGTTCATCGCGAACATCATTGCCGGCACCATCACGATGCCGCCGCCCACGCCAAACAGGCCGCTGGTGACGCCGCTGATCAGCCCGATGATTCCGGCCAGGAGAAAATTCATGCCGTGTTTATTGTCCCATGGCGCAAATCCGCCACGGTTTTTCTGGCGAAGGAAAACGACCGGTGCGGATGCAAGGCGCGGGACGAATCCGGCCCGGTTCCAAAAATGAGCGCCAGAGAGAAGCCTACTTGTGGCGGAAGTTGATGCGGGCCTTGCTCAAGTCGTAGGGCGACATTTCCAGGTTCACCTTGTCGCCGACACTGATGCGGATGAAATGCTTGCGCATCTTGCCGGAGATGTGCGCGAGCACCTCGTGGCCGTTGGGCAGCGTCACGCGGAACATGGTGCCGGGAAGCACCTGCGACACCGTGCCGGTCAGCTCAATTGGCTCTTCTTTTGCCATCCGCTTGAATAGGTTTCATCCCCTGCCGCGCGGCTCCAGGCCGCCCCCGGCAAAAGTGGGCGCAGAGTTAGCACAGTCATTTTGGAAAGCAAGAGTGAAGTTCCGCCGGTGAAATCAGCGCGGCCCGGCGGTGTTGCCGAGGCTGGCGAGCAGTTCGTCGCACGTCCAGTTCGCCTGCCGGCGGGAGAGCGCGTCCGCCGCCGCGCCGTGCTGCCAGACGGCGTGGCGCACGGCCCGGCCCGCGTCATTTTTGAGGACTTGCGGCTGCGCGACGATCCCGGCGAGGTAGCCGGCCAGCACGTCGCCGCTGCCGCCCTGCGCGAGGTCGGGGTTGCCGGAGCTGTTGATGGAAATTTCACCGCTGCCGCGGCCCACCAGGGTTTGATGCCCCTTGAGCGCCACCCAGCAGTCGCCCCGGCGGCGCGAGAGTTCGCGGAGGGCATTCACCCGTTCCGCCTGCACGGCGGCGGCATCCAGCTTCAACATCCGCCCCGCCTCGCCGGGATGCGGCGTGATGAAGCGCAATGTGCCCAGAAATGTCGGCCCGGCCGGCAGCCAGTCGAGCGCCGAGGCGTCCACCACCACGGCCAGCGGCGAGAGCTGCCACAGACGCGCAATGTCCTGCCGCAGATCCGGCGGCAAATCGCCGGAGGCCAGGCCCGGCCCGATCAGGATTGCCGTGGCGGACTCCGGCAGTTTGTTGCCCGTCTGCCATGCGCGCACCATCGCGGCGTCGAGCTGCCCGGCCACGGCGTAATAGACATTTGGCTGCGTGTAGACCGTCACCAGGCCGACCTTCGCCCGCAGCGCGGCCTTTGCCGCCAGCACCGCCGCGCCGTGATAGCCGAGGCTGCCCGCGATGATGACGAGATGGCCGAACGAACCCTTGTTTGTCCCCACCGCGCGGCGCGGCGGAAAATTCTTAAAATCCTCCGCCTCGATCCAATTCAACTCGTCGCGAATCGGGCACGGCGCGAGGCCGATGTCCGCCGCGACTTCGAGCCGGCCCACGAACGGATACGCCTTCGCCAGCACTAGGCCGCGTTTGGGCGCGCCCACCGTGAGCGTGACGGCGGCGTGGATGGCCGCGCCCTGCGGCTCGCCGGAGTCCGCGTTCAAGCCCGACGGCACGTCCACGGCGAGCACGGGCAGTTCGGATTTGTTGACGGCCTCGATCAGCTTTGCCCAATGAATTTCGAGCGGACGGTTCAAGCCCGTGCCGAACAAACCGTCCACGATTGCCGCCGGTTGTTTCGCGAGCGCGGCGGTGACTTCCGTCATGGCCGTCGCCGGATCGGTGATGTTGATGAGCTGCACCGCGCGTTCGTGCAAATGCGGGCAGGCCTGCCGCGCGTCCTCGCCGTTGTTGCCCTTGCCAGCAAGCACAAGGATGGCGTCGCCGGGCCGCGTGGCCTGCAGAACACGTTCAGCCACCGCCCGGCCCACGCGCGCGATGACGGCGGCCTCGGTCTGGCCGCCGGCCCACGTGGCTTGCTCCCACTCGCGCATCTGGCTGACGGTGATGACGGGCAATGACATAAAATTCGCGCGGACTATGCGGGGGAGGACGAAGGGGCGTCAATGCCGCGCTCGGCAATGGCCTTGAACAGCGGCGGTAGATGAGACGCGAATCAGATTTGAAAATCGCCCCGGCTCTTTTCGCGGTCGCGCTTGTTCAGCACCTTGATTTTGCACTCCTCGTTCAAGACGAGGGAATTCGGCGGCACGCTGTGGGTGAGAAACACATTCGCGCCGATGGTGCTGCCCGCGCCCACCACCGTGTCGCCGCCCATGATCGTGGAACCCGCGTAAATCGTCACGCGATCCTCAATCGTCGGATGGCGCTTCTGCCCCTTCAACGCCTGGCCGCCCGCGAGCGACTTCGCCACGAGGCCGACGCCCTGATACATCTTCACATGGTCGCCGAGGATGGCCGTCTCGCCAATCACCGTGCCGGTGCAGTGATCCACGAAAAAGTGCGTGCCGATCTGCGCGCCGGGATGCAGGTCCATCCCCGTGCGGCTGTGCGCCCACTCCGTCATGATGCGCGGGATGAGCGCGATGGGCGCGAGGTAAAGCTCGTGCGCCATCCGCTGCACCGCGATGGCCTCGATGCACGGATACGCGACGATGACCTCTTCCTTGCCCAGCGCCGCCGGGTCGCCGTTGAAGGCGGCCTCGACATCGGTCTGGAGCAGCTCGCGCAGGCGCGGCAGGCTGCCGAGGAAATCCATCGTGCGCGTGTGCGCCAGCGCGCGGAGGTTTTTCTTCGCGTGCTCGTCGGGCGGCGCGTATTCGAGGCTCTTGTAAATTTCATCCTCCAGCCGGCCCTGCACGGAATCCATCAGCGTCGCGGTCTCGACCTTCAACTCCGAGGAATGAATCGTCTTCTCGTCGAAGAAGCCGGGGAAGAGCAGCCGCAGCAAATCCACCGTGATGCCCGCGATGGCGGACTTCGACGGCAGGTTTTTGCCGTCGAGATAATTGATGCCGCCGACGCGCGCGTAGGACGCGATGAGCTGGTTGGTGAGCTGGGTGACGGTGACGTTCACGGACGGAGTATTCCGCAGCGCGGCGGCAAAGGCAAGCGGGGCGCGCGGGGCCAATGTTTTGACTCGTGTTCCTCCACGTTCCTCTGCGGAGGCAATTTCCGTGTTTCATCCGTGTTTCATCCGTGGCTAAATCACCGCCATGAGCCAGCAGGCAAAATCCCAGTGGGACTTCGGCGAACTTTTCCCGACCGAGGCCACTCGGCGCGTGCTGACCGTCTCGGAACTGACGGCGCAGGTGCGGCGGCTGCTCGAAAAACAGGTTGGCCAAATCTGGGTCACCGGCGAAATCACCAATCTCCGCGCCCAAGGCTCCGGCCACGTTTACTTCACCCTCAAGGACGCCAGCACGCAGCTCGCGTGCGTGCTCTTTCGCGGCGAGGCGGCGGCGCAGCGCGCGCTGTTGCAAGACGGCCAGAAGGTCGTGCTCCAAGGCGACGTGACGGTGTATGAGGCGCGCGGCCAGTATCAACTCCTCGTCCGCAGCATCGAATTGCAAGGCGTCGGTGCGCTGCAAATTGCGTTTGAAAAGCTGAAGCAAAAACTGCAGGCGGAAGGTCTCTTCGCGCCGGAGCGCAAGCGCCCCATCCCGCGCTATCCGCAGCGCATCGGCCTCGTCACCTCGCCGGCGGGCGCGGCCATCCGCGACGTGCTGCACGTGATTCAGCGCCGCCACGCGGGACTGGAAATCCTGCTCGCGCCATGCCGCGTGCAGGGCCATGGCGCGGCGGAGGAAATCGCGACGGCGATCCGCCTGCTCAACGAATTCAACCTTCAACCTTCAACCTTCAACCTTGATCTAATCCTCCTCACGCGCGGCGGCGGCTCGCTGGAAGACCTGTGGGCGTTCAACGAGGAAGCTGTCGCGCGCGCCATCCACGAATCCGCCGTGCCGGTCATCTCCGCCGTCGGGCACGAGATTGATTTCACCATCGCGGATTTCGTCGCCGACCTGCGCGCGGCCACGCCCAGCGCGGCGGCGGAAATCATCACCGAAGGCTTCGTCGCCAGCCGCGAGTTCGTGGCGGACGCGGCGGGGCTGATGCGCCGGCAAATCACGCGCCGCTTCGAGGCGGATCAGGAAAATCTCGTTCGCACGCGCGAACGGCTGGCGCGCGTCCACCCGCAGTTGCAGGTGAACGAATACTTCCAGCGCCTCGACGACTTGCGCGGCTCGCTGGCGCGCGGGTTGAAACAGCAGCGCCGGCAAAGCCTGTCGCGCTGGGAGACCGTGCGGCAGCGGCTCGCGCGCCTGCGCCCCGGCCAGGTGCTGCTCCAGAAGCGCGAGCAGGCGCGGCAGTTGGGCGAGCGCCTCGTCGCGCGCGCGACGACGGGCGTGGAGACGGCGGGCCACCGGCTGGCCAAGGCCGACACGCGCCTGCGCCTGCTCTCGCCGCAGCAGGTGCTGGCGCGCGGCTACTCCATCACGCTCGACGCACAGACGCGCCGGGTCATCCGCGCGGCGGACGCGGTGTGGGCGGGGCAGAAGTTGAAGACCCTCGTGCAGCACGGCGAAATCTCCAGCACGGTGGAGAAGTAATGAGACGCCTTTCCGGTCCGGCGGCGAATAAATCAGCCACGGATGGAACACGGACGAAACACGGAATCTGCCGGTGGATGCCGCCGGCCCCATCCCTGTCGGTGTTCCATCCGTGTTCCATCCGTGGCTAAAAACTCCCCACTCGCCGGCCCGGTGGAGGACTGACCGCCTTGGCTCCGGCAGGAGGGGGATGCGTTTCAAAACGGAAAGTCTGCTGGACGGAAACTGGCGGCGGGAATAGTGTCGCCAACATGAAGTTGGATAGGCCACGACGCCCGCAGGTTATCACTAGTTAGGCCGCTTGAGCGTATGCCGCAGCTTTTCCATTTGATGATTGAGACGACGGATTGCTTGGGACGTCACCCGAAGTTTGAGACGACTGTCATTGCAGCCGACGAGCAGGAAGCGCGAGACGAGCTCGCCGAGTATTTCTCCATGCACGACGAGATCGAGTCGTGGCGCATCGCGCAGACCATCGAGGTTTCAGCAGTTCCAGCGGACAGCCCGTTTGCGCGGGACTACACAGACAAAGGCGCACACTCTTACATCACACAGCCATGAGCACACAACGGCCTAACACGAGGATAGGCCGCATTTTCTCATTCACTTCGAAGAGACATTTCCCTCACCACTTCTCCCGCAGCTTTTCCGGGGTGGTTCCCTGCTCCCGCAGCGTGCGCAGGCTCAAGGCGTCGTGCCGTTTCGCCAGCCGCGCGCCGGTTTCATCCGTCAGCAGCGGGCAGTGGCAGAACGCCGGCGGTGTCAGGCCCAGCGCGCGGTAGAGCAGCAGTTGCCGCGCGGTCGAGACCAGCAGGTCCGCGCCGCGCACCACCTCGGTGATGCCCATCGCCGCGTCGTCCACCACCACGGCCAGTTGATACGCGGGCACGCCGTCGGGCCGCCACACCACGAAATCACCGAAGTCCCGCCCGGCGACAAAACTCTGCGGGCCGAGCAGGCCGTCCACGAAGGAAATGGTTTCGCCATCCGGCACGCGGAAGCGCCACGAGAATTTATGATTTACGATTTGGGATTTATAATTTGAACGGCACGTGCCGGGGTAAATCAGCTCGTCATCCGCCGCGTGGGGCGCGTGTGCGGCGGCCTGGATGTCTTTGCGCGAACAGGTGCAGGGGTAGATGACGCCGGCGGCTTCGAGCCGCGCCAGCGCCACCGTGTAAAACGCGCGTCGCTCGCTCTGACGATACGGCGCGAACGGCCCGCCGCCGTCCGGCCCCTCCTGCCAGCGGAAGCCGAACCATTTCAAGTCCTCCAGCATCGCGGCGGCAAACTCCGGGCGCGCGCGGTCGGTGTCCAAGTCCTCATCGCGCAGCACCAGCACGCCGCCGTTCGCCTGCGCGCGCTGCTGCGCCGTCCAGAACGTCCGCGCGTGGCCGAGGTGCAGGAAGCCGGTGGGCGACGGCGCGAGGCGGCCACGGTAGGGGGAAGGATGAGGTATGAGGTATGAGGTATGAAACGGCGGAGCGGATGGCTGCCCGCTGTTCGCTGTTCGCTGACCGCT
The DNA here is from genome assembly GCA_016235585.1 of Verrucomicrobiota bacterium. GTDB lineage: Bacteria > Verrucomicrobiota > Verrucomicrobiia > Limisphaerales > JACRJY01 > JACRJY01. The sequence goes on from JACRJY010000191.1 coordinate 9,958, forward strand.
GACTGCTGATGGCTGTTTCGCTGGCACGCGCGGATTCTACGGGGTGGTTTCAAAACCGCAATCACCCGCCGGCCTCGACGCTGCGGGTCAAGTGGTTGACTCCAGTTCCGGTTGAAGCAGGGCGCATCCGGGCTGCCCCCGGAGCGTCGGACTCCGATCCGGCAGGGGTGGAAAAAGACCGCTCCCGTGCCCCGCCACTGTCCACCAATTCGAGTCAACCCCAAGGCAGAAATCGTTTTTGAAAATACGCCCTAATGCTTGGCCGGTGCATTCGTGGCGGCGGGGGCAAGAACGTCCGTTTTGTCCGGCGCGTGCGGCTTGAGCTGCCAGGCATACACCGCCAGCAGCAGGCCCATGAGCGTCGCCACTGCGCCGAGGTGGAAGAAAATCTTCTGCTCGGTCAGCAGCGTGAGCGAGCAGAGCACGACGGCGATGTGCAGGAGAATCTCCCCATACTCAAACCAATGATGCCGGTGCGTGGCGATCTCGGCGGCGCGTTTGTCAGCCTCGGCTTTGATGAGAATGTCCTTGTTCTCCGCGTCGTATTCCTTGTTTTTGGCGTCGAGCTTCGCGGCCTGCTGCTCCAGCAGCTTGCGCTGCGCGTCGGACGGATTGCCGGCCAGCTCGAAGGCGATGCGCTTCAGCTCCAGGTCGTTCATGTAGGTGCGCTGGCGCTTCGACTGATACCAGGCGTAGCCGTTCGAGGCCTGCACCTCCTTGACGATGATGTTGTTCGCCTCCTTGTTCGCGAACGCCGTGACGACGGCCATGACGACCGCGATGACCGCGATGACGATGCCGATGCGCTTGTGCTCCGCGTTTTCCGCGTGATGAGGAACTCCGTGTCCAGCCATAAATCAGGGCGTGTGAAATAACGGGTGCAAACCCGCGCGCCAAGGAAAAAGTGCGGGGAATTGCCGGTGAGGTGGAAATCAGCCCCGCGCCTGCCACGCCAGCCGCAATCCCTCCAGCGTGAGTTCCGGGATGACGGCGGTGATTTCCGGCAGGCCGGCGGCGATGAGCCGCGCGCAGCCGCCGGTGGCGACGACCGGCAGCCGGCGGCATTTCAACTCGCGTTTCAATTCGCGGATCAACTCCCGCACCAGCCCGCGATATCCATGCACCGCGCCGATGAGCATCGCCTCCTCGGTGCTCTTGCCGACGACGCGGCGCGGGTCGCGGATTTTGATGCGCGGCAGCAGCGCGGTCTTCTCGTGCAGGTAGTCCGTCATCACCGCCAGCCCCGGCGCGATGATGCCGCCGGCGTAGTTGCCCGCGCGGTTCACGACATCAAACGCCAGCGCCGTGCCGAACCCCACCACCACCGCCGGCGCGCCGAAGCGATGTTTGACCGCGATGGAATTGGCGAGACGATCCGCACCGATGTTCCGAGGCTGCGGATAATCAATGCCGATGCCCGTGACCGTGTCCGAAGTCAGCTCGAAGCAGCGCAGGCCGAAGAGCCGCTGCACCAGTTGGTGCGCCTGCGGCGTCGCTTTCGGCACGACGCTGCACAGCGCCGCCCCGCTGATTTTTGCCCGCCCCACGAACCGCTTCACTTGGCGGGCGGCCCGTCCGTTGAACAAGTCACCTGTGGGAATGTCCGCCTGCTTCACCACGCGACGCTCACCGGCGAGGCCGAGGTGCGTGTGCGTGTTGCCGATGTCGAGGAGAAGAATCATTTTCAAAAGGCAAAAGGCAAATGGCAAACAGCAAATGGAAGAACGGCGGGAACGCCCGCGCCGGGTGGTTTGTTTTTTGCCTTTTGCCTTTTCACTTTTGCCTTGGTTATTTCTCCACCGTCACGTCGCCGCCGATGATGCGCTCCAGATGGCCGTGCTGCGTGCGGAGCAGCAGCGCGCCGTCGGCGTCCAGCGATTCCGCGCGGCCCTGCACGATGCGGCTGCCGACGTGAATGGCCACGTTGGCACCGATGGTCGAGCAGCGCTCCTCCCATTCGTCGGCCAGCGCCTCGAACTGTCCGCCGCAGATCCGCGCGTAATCCTGATCCAGTTCGCGAAGAATGGCCGCCGCGAGTTCCGCGCGGTCGAGCGGCTGGCCGGTCTCCAGCCGCAATGAAGTGGCGAGCCGGCGCACGTCAGGCGGGAAATCCGCCGCCGTCTGGTTCACGTCCACGCCGATGCCGAGGATGATGTATTTGACCGTGTCCAGCTCGGCGCTCAATTCGGTCAGGATGCCGACCACTTTTTTGCCGCGAATTAAAATGTCATTCGGCCATTTGATCTCCGGCTGCACGGCGGTCTGCCGGTGGATGGCCCGCGCCAGCGCCGTGGCGGCGGCGACGGTGAGCTGCGTCGCGGCCTGCGGGCGGATTTTCGGACGGAGCAGCACGGAGAACCACAGCCCCTTGCCGGCGGCGGAAAGCCACTTCCGTCCCAGCCGACCGCGCCCCTTCGTCTGCGACTCGGCGAAGACGGCGACGCCCTCCTTCACGCCATCGCGCGCGAGTTTTTCCATCACGTCGTTCGTGGAGGTGGTTTCCTGGAAGACGCGGATGTCGCGCCCGACGACTTTCACCGCGCCGAGCCGCGCGAGCAGATCGTCCGCGTGCAGCGCGTCCGGCGCGGCGCGCAGGCGGTAGCCGAGATGCGGGCTGGCCTCGATGTCGTAGCCGGTGCGGCGCAGCTCCTCGATGCGCGCCCAGACCGCCGCGCGGCTGATGCCGAGGCGCTGCGCAAGCTCCGCGCCGGACACGCCCGCAGGCGTGGAGCGGAGCGCGGTGAGGATTTGAGCGTCGGGGGTCAAGTCAGGTGCGAGGTGTGAAGTCAGAGGTGCGAAGTGTCAGTTGTCAAAGTCCAAACCGATGTCCACGGCGCGGGCCGAGTGCGTGAGCGCGCCGACGGAGATGAAATCCACGCCGGTCTCGGCGATGGCGCGGACGGTGTTCAAGTTCACGCCGCCGCTGGCCTCGGTCTTCGCGCGGCCTGCGACGAGTTCGACGGCCTCGCGCAGTTGCTTTGCCGTCATGTTGTCGAGCAGGATGATGTCCGCACCCGCGTCCGCCGCCTGGCGGACCTGCTCCAGCGTGTCGGCCTCCACTTCAACCTTGAGTTGCGGATAATGTTCACGGGCGCGTTTCACGGCGGCGGCGATGGCGCTCGGCTTTTCCTCGCGCAGCGCGGCAAGATGGTTGTCCTTGATCAAAACCTGGTCGAACAGCCCGAGGCGATGGTTGCGCCCGCCGCCGCACATCACTGCGAATTTTTCCAGGCGGCGCAGTCCCGGCGTGGTTTTGCGCGTGTCGAGGATTTGCGCGCCGGTGCCGCGCACGGCGTCCACAAACTGTGCGGTGAGCGTGGCGATCCCGGAGAGGCGCTGGACGAAATTCAGCGCCACGCGCTCGGCGGTGAGGATGGCGCGCGCCGGGCCGTGAATTTCAAGCAGCCGGTCGCCGGGGTGGAGAGTCACTCCGTCCTGCGCCCGCCGCTTGATCTGCACGGCGGGTGAAAGCTCGTGAAACGCCGCCTCGGCCACGGCCAGCCCCGCCACGACGAGCGGTTCGCGCGCGACCATCGCTACGGCGAGCACGGCTTCCGCCGGCACGGTGGCGAGCGTGGTGGCGTCGCCGCCGCCCACGTCCTCGGCGAGCGCGCCACGGACGGCGCGCTGGATTTCATCGGCGGAGAGCGGTTCCACGCCGCGAAGGATGAAGGATGAAGGATGAAGGATGAAGGAAAAAATGGGTGCGGCTCGGGCGCATCCGGGCACTGCCCCCACTCCGTCAGGGCGGGCGGAGCGCCGATCTCCGATCCGGCGCGTTCCCGGGGGTTTGTCCATCCCTGCCGGGTCGGAGACCGGCGCTCCGGGGGCAGTGCCCGGATGCGCCCGTGCGGCTCCGAGATTGGGCGCACCCTGCACTTCCCCCTTGCGCTTTGCGCGGCGAACCTTGAACTTTCGCTCCATGCAATTCGGCATCTGCAACGAGATTTACCAGGACTGGAAGCTCGAAGACGCGATGGCACACGCCCAGCGCACGGGCTACGATGTCATCGAGATCGCGCCCTTCACGCTCTGCAAGCACGTCACAGACCTTGGCCCCACCGAGCGCCAGCGCATCCGCGAAGCGGCGGCGCGCACGGGCATCGGCATCAGCGGCATCCACTGGGTGCTGGTGCAGACGGAGGGGATGTATCTCACGCATCCCGCCGTCGCGACGCGCGAGCGCACGGCGAAGTATTTCGTCGAGCTGGTGAACTTCTGCGCGGACATCGGCGGCAAAATCATCGTCGTCGGCTCGCCCAAGCAGCGCAACGTGATGGACGGCGTGACGTATCAACAGGCGTGGGACTGGGCGACGGAAGTGTTCCGCCCCGCCGTGCGGCAGGGCGAACAGCGCGGCATCACAATCTGCTTCGAGCCGCTCGCGCCGTCGGAGACGAACTTTGTGAACACCGCCGCCGAGGGAATTCGTTTTGCGAAACAGTTCAACTCGCGCGCGATGAGCATCATCCTCGACGTGAAGGCGATGTCGTCCGAGGCGAAGCCCGTGCCGCAAATCATCCGCGAGAGCGCGGGGAATTTCTCCTACTTCCACGCGAACGACGTGAACCTCAAAGGCCCCGGCTTCGGCGAGGTGGACTTCAAGCCCATCGCCGCCGCGCTGAAGGACGCGGGCTACAACGGCGTGGTGTCGGTGGAGGTGTTCAAGTTCGACGAGGGCGCGGACGCCATCGCGACAAAGAGTTTGGAATACTTGAAAAAGTCGTTCGCCTGAACGCGGCGGCAAACTGGAGCGCCGAACTCCGATTCGGCCTGGGATCAGGGAAACGTCCGCAGCCGATTTGGAAATCGGCGCTCCAAAGCCGGGCCACCGTTAGATTTTTTCCGGCGGCTTCTTCACCTCGACGCGCCGGAAGATGTGCACGCCCTGGCTCAACGGGTGATAGTCCGTCACCGGTCCGAAGGTGTGCCACGGCAGCTCCGGGCGGCCCGACGGATACCAATAGACGCCCAGGCTTGTCACCGGCTCGTAGCGGAACTGGCGATTCCTCCCGGCGTGCTCATGGGCGCGGGAGAAATAATTCAGCCAGCGCTGGCGCTCCTCGTTCCAGCCAAACGACACGAACCAGTCGGGAAAGTGCTCGTTCACCCACAGCGGCGCGTCGAGCTTCGCGAGCGCCGCGTGCGGCAGCAGAGTTTGCTCGTCGAGCAGGCCGCAGAACTTCACCTGATCACCCGCGTAAAACATCAGCGGGAAATTCATCGCGTGCGGCTGCGCGAACACGGTGTCGCCCGGTTGCGCGCGCGCGGCGAGAAACTCCGCCGCGCGGCCAAACGCCGTCGGATACGGCGTGGAAAGCTCCGCGAGATAAGCGGGCAGCAGCCAGCGGTGCCGGGGCCGGAGCGGGTTGAGCGCGGGCAGGTTGCTGCACGTGATCAGCACGAGCAGCGCCCCGGAGACGAGCCGCGAGCGCTGATGCACGAACCACAGGAACGCCCCGGCCAGCCCGGCGAGAAACGGCGTGAGCAAAAAGAAAAAACGCAGATCCGCCAGGCCCACGCTGCGGTTCGGGTTCGGGCCGAGCAGCGCGAGAAAGACGAGATACGCCAGCGCCAACGCCAGCCATTGCCACGCGGCGCGCGGGGCATTTTCATCTTCGCGCGCGCGGCGCAGAAACCAGAACAGTCCCAGCCCCATCGTCCACGGCAGGCAGGCGAGCCAGTTCACATCGCGCAGATTCCACCACAGTTGCGTCGCGTGGCCCGGCCACCACGCGCCGCCGCGCTCCATGTCCGCCCGCACCCAGATTTGGCGCGACAATGCGAACGGCAGCGTCAGCGCCGCAAAAATCACGACGGTCACGGCGACGCCAATCCAGACTTCTCGTGAGGTCCGCCGCGCGTGGAAAACCAGATGCGTTGCCCCCAGTGCCAGTAGAAACGCGGCTGCCACGAGGTAATGGCTGTAGAACAATCCCGCCGCCGCCAGCGCCAGCAAGGGGAATTTCCACCATCGCGGCGCGCGCCGCGCGTGGCGATACAGATAAAACGCGAGCAGCCCGAACAGCAGCGCCAGCGAATAGTAGCGGCATTGCCGGAGGTAGAGAAAAAACGAGGTGCTCAACGCCATCATGGCAAAGGCGTAGAGGCGCAGTGTCGGAAACTCCCGGAACTCCTCGCGCAAAACCACGGCGAACAGGGCGAGCGCCAGCAGGCCGCAAAATACAAACGGAAAACGCCCTGTCCACGTGGAGACGCCCAGCAGCTTGAACGACGCGGCGGTGACGGCGTATTGCAGCGGCGGATTGACGTAGCGGAGCTGCGCATCCATCGCCGTGCCGCCGTCGTAGGCGTGCAGGTTGCGCCCGTCCCAGCCGCTGAACTCGCCCGTCCGCAGATACGCCCGCGCGACGAACGCCGTCTCCGCCTCGTCCTCCCAGAACGCCGGCTCGTCCAGCCGCGCCAACGCCAGCAACGCGGCGACGGCGAAGAGAATCAGGTGGGCGGTGCGGAAGTTCATTTCAAACGGCGCGGGGCAAAAGCCTGATTCCAAAAATCAATTCTTCGTCGCGCGCAGGCGCTCGCCGAGCTTTTCAATCTTCTTGTCCAGCGCGGCGCGCAGGGCCGGCAGTTCACCCGCGAGCCGCTGGTAAATCTTCACGGCATCCTCCCACTTCTGCTGCTCCTCCAGCAGCCGCCCGGCGGCGAGGCCCGCCTCCTTCACCGCGCGGGCGTAGGGCTGCTCGCCGTCGCGCAGGATTTTTTCGTAGTAGAGCACGTTCTGATAATGCTCCAGCGCGGCGGCGGGCTGGCTCTGCTTTTCGAGCACGTTCGCGAGGCCCAGTTCGGCCAGCGCGCGCGCCGCGAAGTCCGCCTGCGGGTGCTCCATCGCCTTTTTATAGGATTCCACCGCCGCCTCATAGCGGCGCGGGTCGAGCGACGCGAGTTGCAGGTGGCAGTTGCCGATCTTGCCCCAGGCCAGCGGCGCGAGGCGGTTCGTCGCGTGCGTCTGCGTGACGCGGCTGAAAGCGTTGATGGCGTCGGCGAATTTTTCCAGCGGCTTCGCGCGGTCGGCCGGCGGCTCCTCGATCCAGGTGTCGCCGAGCGCGAAGAGCGCCTGCGCCGCCACGTCGGCGGGGCATTTCGTGTCATTGACAAGGTTCGTGAAGTAACTCCGCGCGTTCTCGAAGCCCTGCCGCGCGAAGGCCGCGCGGCCGGCGGCCAGCCGCGCCTGATAGGCGAGATCCGGCGGGCAGTTCGTGTTCTGAAAGAGCCGCTGGTAATTTTCCTCGGCCTTCACAAACTGGCCCGAGCTGAAGAAAAAATCCCCCAGCCAGTTCTGCGCGAGCATCGCGTTGTGCGCGGCGGGAAAGCGCGCGACGTAGTTCGTGAACAGCGCGAGCGCCCGCGCGCCGTCGCCCGCCTGGTCGTGAAGCCACGCCCGGTCGTATTCCGCCTGCGGCAGCGCGGGGCTGTTCGTGAACTGCGCCGTCCACGCGTCGTATTGCGCCGCCGCCGCGCGCCAGTTGCCGTCTTGGACGTAGGTGCGCGCCACGGCGAGGTGGACTTCCGCCGCCAGCGCCGCGCCAGGAAATGTTTTCAGGAAATTCTCGAACTCGCCGCGCGCTTCCGCCGTGCTGCCGCGCTGGCTCAACCCCTGTCCGTAAAGCAGCACCGCGCGGTCGCCAAAACCGCCGGCGGGAAACTCGGCGAGAATTTTCCGCAGCGCCGCCGAGGCCGTTGCAAGGTCGCCGATGGCCAATGCGGCGCGCAGCAGCTTATAAAGCGCCGGGGCAAGCAGCGTGGATTTTACCTCCGGCAGCGCGGCGTGCCGTTCGGTGACAAGCTGAAAATTCTTCAGTGCGTTCGTGGAATCTCCCAGGCGCGCCTGCGCCTCGGCCAGCTTGTAGCGCGCCACGGCCTGGTCGCCGGAAAATTCCAGTTTTTCAGCTGCCGCCTGAAAATCCACCGCGCTCTCGGCAAACCGCCCCAGATGCCACCGGCACCAGCCGCGCTGCAGATGCGCCCGGCCCAAATGCGCGCTGGCGGCGTGGCCCGTGATGACATTGCTGAAATTCGTGCCCGCCTGTTCGAGCAGGCTCATCTGCGGCGCGGAGAGTGCTGCCGCGCTGTTGGTCGGAACGGCGAGCGAGTCGTCAAATTGCTTCAGCCGGAGCTCGCCGAGGGTCAGCTGCACGAGGTCGAGCGCGGTGTCGGCGGGATGCTGCTGGATGAACTGCTCCAGCTTGGCGAGCGTCTCGGCGGTCTTGTTCTGCTTGAGCGACAGCTTGATGACTTTCAGCAGCGCCTGCCGTCGGTCCGGCGGCGATGCAGAGGCAAGGTTTTTTTCATAGGCCGCCACGGCTTCGTCCACGCGTCCGGCCTGTTCCAAGATTTCCGCCTGCAGCTCCATGGTCAGCGCGGTGAGGCGTGGCCGCTGCGCGGCCTGGGCGAGCGATGCCAGCGGCGCGATGCCCGCCAGCGCGTCCGCTGTGCGTCCGTCCGCGCGCTGTGAGCGGCAGAGCAGGTATTGCCGCCGCCACGCGGATTCCGGCGGGAGCGGTGCGGCGGCCAGCGAGTTCAGGGCATTTTCCGCGTCGCGAAATTCCATCTGGTTGAACAGCGCCTCCGCGAGCAACAACTGCCCGCGCAGAGCAAGGTCATCATTGGGCCGCACCTTGACCGCCGCTTGAAACGCGCCGCCCTGCTCGCGCAGCAGCTTCACCGTTGCCGGCCAGTCTTCGAGGCGAAAGCGCGACAGGGCTTCGCCGTAAATCGCCGCCAGCAGCCGCGCCGATTTGGGGAAATTTTTGACCACGGCGGCGTAGTCCACCGCCGCCGCGCCGAAGTCGCCGTCCTGGAAGCGCGCTTCGGCGAGCCAGAAGCGGTATTCGTCCGCGAGCTTGCCTGTCGCGTCGAGATTGGCGGAGAGCAGCTCAATCGCGCCGACGGAGTTTGTCAGCTTGTAGCGCGACTGCGCCTGCATCAGCACCGCCTCGGCGCGGCGGCTGGACTTCGGGTAGCGCGTGGCGAAGTCGCCGAACTCCTTCTCCGCTCGCTCCCACTGGCCGTCCTGAAACGCGCGGCCCGCCGCGTTGAACGCGCCGCTCTCGGCGAAGAAGGCGGCGTGCATTTCGCCGCCGCTCGCTACGACAACAGCGACGACGAGCGCCAGCGTCCACCAGCGTGGGATGAAATGTTGTGCCGCCGTCATGTCGTGTGCGTGTTTATCCGACATTTTTCACGAGGATTCGACTCAAAAATCTTCCCGTGTGGCTCGCCTCGGTCTTCGCCACTTTTTCCGGCGGGCCTTCGGCGACAATTCTCCCGCCGCCGGTGCCGCCCTCGGGGCCGAGGTCGAGAATCCAGTCCGCGCACTTGATGACATCGAGGTTGTGCTCGATGACCAGCAGCGTGTTGCCCGGCGCGCGAAGCTTGAAGAAAACTTCCAGCAGCTTGGCCACGTCGTGGAAATGCAGGCCGGTCGTCGGCTCGTCGAGGATGTAGAGCGTCTTGCCGGTCTGGCGGCGCGAGAGTTCGGCGGCGAGCTTCACGCGCTGCGCCTCGCCGCCGGAGAGCGTCGTGGCCTGCTGGCCCAGCCGGAGGTAGCCCAGGCCGACCTCCGCGAGCGTCAGGCACGGCTCGTAAATCTTCGGCACGGCGCGGAAGAAGTTCACCGCCTCGTCCACCGTCAGGTCGAGCACGTCGGCGATGTTCATGCCCTTGAAGTTGATTTCCAAAGTCTCGCGGTTGTAGCGGCGGCCCGCGCAGTTTTCGCACGTCACATAGACGGGCGGGAGGAAGTGCATCTCAATCTTCAGCAGCCCGTCGCCCTGACACTTCTCGCAGCGCCCGCCCTTCACGTTGAAGCTGAACCGCCCCGCCTCGTAGCCGCGAATCTTCGCCGCCGGGAGCTGCGCGAAGAGGTCGCGGATGGCGTTGAAGATGCCGGTGTAGGTCGCCGGGTTGCTGCGCGGCGTGCGGCCGATGGGCGCTTGGTCAATGACCACAACCTTGTCCAACAGCTCCGTGCCGGTGAGGGTGCGATGCGCGCCGGGCCGCTCCTTCGACCCGAAGAAGCTGCGGAAGAGCTGCCGCTGCAAAATGTCGCAGACCAGCGTGCTTTTGCCCGAGCCGCTCACGCCGGTGACGCACGTCAGCGTGCCGAGCGGGATGCGCGCGGTGACGTTCTGCAAGTTGTTCTCCCGCGCGCCGGTGATTTCCAGCCAGCCAGCCTTGCCCACGGGGGAAATGCGTTTGCGCGGGACGGGGATGGACAAGTCGCCGCTCAGGTAACGGCCCGTGAGCGAACGCGGGTTGGCCATGACTTCGGCGACGGTGCCTTGCGCGACGACCTCGCCGCCGTGCGTGCCCGCGCCGGGGCCGAGGTCAATCACGTGGTCCGCGCGGCGGATGGTGTCCTCGTCGTGCTCGACGACGAGGACGGAGTTGCCGAGGTCGCGCAGGCCTTCGAGGGTTTTAAGGAGGCGCTCGTTGTCGCGCTGGTGCAGGCCGATGCTCGGCTCGTCGAGGATGTAGATGACCCCGACCAGACCCGCGCCAATCTGCGTCGCCAGCCGGATGCGCTGCGCCTCGCCGCCGGAGAGCGTGCCGGACTCTCGGTCGAGCGTGAGGTAGCCGAGGCCGACGTTCTTGAGAAAGCCCAGCCGCGCGCGAATCTCCTTCACCAGCTCGCCGGCGATCTTCTGCTGAAAGTCCGTGAGTGGCAGCGACGCGAAGAAGAGGTCGGCGGTGTCAACGGAGAGCGCGCAGACGTCGGCGATGGAGAGACCGGGGATGGGGCGGGGAGAGTGATTAGTAATTAGTGATTGAGTGTTTAGTCCGGCGGGCGCGGGTTGCTCGACGGGCGTCGTCCTCTCCGCGCCCGACTTATCACTAATTACTAAGCACTTATTACTTCCCCCACCGAGCGTCACCGCCAGCACTTCCGGCCGCAGCCTCCTCCCCCCGCACGCATCGCAAAACTCCGGGGCCATGAAGGCCTTCAGGCGGTTCTTCGTGAACTCGCTTTCGCTTTCGGCGTAGAGGCGTTCGAGGTTCTTCAGCACGCCCTCGAAGGGCCGCGAGATTTTACTGACCTTGCCGGCGCGCATGAAGTTGAAGCCCACCTCGGTGTCGCCCGAGCCGTGCAGCACCACGCGACGGAAATCCTCCGGCAACGACTTCCACGGCGTCTCCAAGCTCTGCTCGAAGTGCGCCGCGAGGCCGCGCAGCAGGGCTTTGTAATAGATCACCATCCGCTTTCCGCCGCGCCGCCACGGCAGCACCGCGCCAGACTCCAGCGACTTCTCCGCGTCCGGCACGATGAGCGCGGGGTCGAAAACCATCTTCTGTCCCAGCCCGTGACAAGTTGGGCACGCGCCGAAGGGCGAGTTGAAGGAGAAGTGCTTCGGCTCCGGCGGGTCGAAGGTCTGGCCGGTGGCGGGGGAATACATCCGGTTGGAAAGGAGAGCTTCCTGCCAGATTGCCGAGTGCCGAGTGCCGAGTGCCGATTGCTCAGTTCGAGCGGTGTCGGTCGCCTTCACCCGCGCCGCCTGACCGCTGACCGCGGATTGCTGAGTGCTGACCGCTTCGGGCGCTTGCGAGAGCAGCAGCAACTTTCCACTGCCCCACTTCAGCGCCGTCTCCACCGAGTCGCCTAGCCGCACGCGGATTTTGTCGTCCACCACGAGGCGGTCCACCACGACCTCGATGGTGTGGGCGAGCTTGGGGTCGAGCTTGATGCGGACGTTGGCGGCGAGCTCGAGGAGTTCACCATCCACGCGCGCCCGCACGAAGCCATCGCGCGCCAGCCGCTCGATGACATCGCGGAATTCGCCCTTCTGCTTCTCCACCACTGGCGCGAGCAGCATCACGCGCGTGCGCGGCGGCAGCTTGAGGATGGTGTCCACGATGTCGCTCGTGGTCTGGCGTGAGATGGGCTGGCCGCTCGTGGGGCAGTGCGGCTGGCCGACGTGCGCGAAGAGCAGGCGCAGGTAATCGTAAATCTCCGTGGTCGTCGCGATGATGGAGCGCGGGTTCGAGCCGGAGCTGCGCTGCTCGATGGCGATGGTCGGAGACAACCCTTCGAGGTAGTCCACGTCCGGCTTCTGGAGCTGGTCGAGAAACTGCCGCGCGTAAGCGGAGAGGCTTTCCACATACTTGCGCTGGCCCTCCGCATAGATGGTGTCGAAGGCGAGCGAGGACTTGCCGGAGCCGGACAGGCCAGTGAGGACGACCAGCTTGCCGCGCGGAATGGCGAGCGTGACAGCCTTGAGGTTGTGCTGCCGCGCGCCGCCGATGCGTATGAAGTCCGTCGCCATGCGTGCCAAATTTCGCTTCGCGAGTAAGGGCTCAGCATAGTGACGTGGCATGGCGTTGGAAAGCCGGGAACACCCGCGACGGACGCCGCGGGCGCATCTCGACACTGCCCCCAAACTGACGGTGTCCATCGGTTCCCAGCAGTGCCAGCCAACCTGCAACACCAGAAAGGAACACCGATGAAACCACTCGAAGCCCGTCCGTTGTCACTCCGGGAAATTGAGCAAGCCGTGGACGCCCAAGGCCGGGAATGGACGCGCCAACGACTCCAACAACGTCTCCAGGAGGAAGCCGACCGGCTGGGCGGCGTTAAGCCCGAACTCCGAAATGGAATGGCCGCAAGATACACAAGGAGACTCAAAGAGAAGAGATTGCGGCCATGACTGCGCGGAGTGAAACAGTTCTGGGCAATGTGATGTAAGCCCCTGTCTTCTTTGCGTCTTCTTCCGCTCTTTGCGGCCAACTTCGGAAATCGGGTCAAATTTCACCTGCAAGCTTTAGGATGAAATCCGGTGGAATCGCATTGGGAATTGGCACCACTCCCCGTCCCAGCGCTGGCTTGCGCTCCGCCAACTGCATCATTCCAGATTGATTCGCCGTTGTCTTGCCGCCGTCTGTTGCTAGTCTGCTGATGCCCTATGAACACACCGCGCTTCGCCTTCGCATTTCTGTTCGCTGCCGCCCTGTCCGCTCTCGCTGCGCCGGCGGCAAAGCCTTCCCGTTACGCGGACCTGATTCTCGCAGACAAGCCTGCGGCCTACTGGCGCTTGCACGATGCAAGTGGCAGCACTGTGCTGAACCTCGCGCCCGGCGCGAACGCGGCGGCGCTCAACGGCACTCTCGAGGGCAAAGTGCAGCTCGGCCAGCGCGGGCAGCAGTCGCAGGAGTTCCCCGAGTTTGAGCCGGACAGCACGGCGGCGGGCTTCAGCGGCAAGGGCGATTTCATCCGCGTGAAGGATCCCGGCGCGAAAAGCCCGCTGGATTTTACGAAAGGCGACGCCATCACGCTCGAGGCGTGGGTGTTCGTCAACGGCCTGAAGGATGGCCAGCAGGTTTACCTCGTCGGCAAGGGCCGCACGGGGAACAAGGGCTTCGCGGCGGACAACCAAAACTACGCGCTGCGCCTGCGCGGCGAAGGCGGCATCGCGTGCATCGGCTTTCTTTTCCGCGATGCGGAGCGTGGTGAACCCGGGGCGGCGAAGGCCAGGCCCGCCGCGAAGGAGGACGCCGAGCAGCACTGGCACCGCTGGACCTCGGCCGACGGTTTCCTGCCCGGCTCGGGCTGGCACCACGTCGCGGTGACTTACACATTCGGCAAGGGCGACTCTGTGAAGGGCTTCGTGGACGGCGTCGAGTCCAAGGGCAAATGGGACATGGGCGGGAAGTCCGACGCCGCGCCGGTGGTGGACGACGACGAGGTTTGGATTGGCTCCTCCATGAGCGGCAACGCGTCGAGCACGTTCAACGGCCTCATCAACGAGGTCGCCATCCACCGCCGGGCGCTGGCGGGGAAGGACCTGGCCGGGCGATTCAAGTTCGTGCCGCCCGTGGTGAAGCTTGACCCCACGAAGCTGAGCAAAGGCGTAGTGCAGGTGGAACTCTTCGAGGGCATCAGCACCACCGCGAATTGGAATTTCTCGCCCGGCTCGCCGGTGGAGACTTACTCCGAGGCCGCGTTTGGCTTTGTCGGCGTGCCGCAGAAATACAACGAGCGCGGTGTGCGCGCGGACCGCTCGAACCCGTTCCTGCTCCGCGCGTCGGCACTGGTGAAACTCCCGGCGGGCGAGCACCGGCTGCTGCTGCGTTCGTTGCAGGGCGCCAAGCTCCACGTGGATGGCCGGCTCGCGGCGCAGACCAAGTTCATCGCGCCCGGCGGCGGCGGCCACAGCAAGGTCAGCGAGCCTCCGGGCCCGGATTATCCGGCGGGCCTGCGCTTCCCGCTGATGGGGCACCAGGAGAGCTGGGCCACGGTCAAGTCCACGGGTGCGGAGCAAGTCTTCGTGCTCGAGGCCATCATCGGCGGCAAGGGCCTGCGCCCGGAGGTCGGGGAACTGACGGTGAGCATCGAAGCGCGGAAGTCCACGTCCGCAGTCGCTCCCCCACAGGACCTTGCCGCTGCGGACGTGGGCGTCCGCGCTCCGGGTAACTTCCTTCTCCTCGCCCCCGCCGCGCGCATCACGCACGACGACTTCGCTTGGGAGAATTATTCCGCCGCGCAGCTCGTCCGGCTCGCGGAGACGGATGCCCAGCGCCGCCGCGACGTGAACTCCGCCGAAAACAAGTATTGGGCGCGGCGTCACGATGACGTCCGCAAGCTCCTCGCCGCCAAACCTGCGCCTGCCGTGCCGGCGGTTTCCGGGGCCGCGGGCATCCACCACATCATTGACCGCTTTCTCGCCGCGCGCCTCGCCGCCGCGAAGGTTTCCCCCGCGCCGCTCGCCGACGATGCCACGTTCCTCCGCCGCCTCGCGCTCGACACCGTGGGCGTGCCGCCGACGCCCGCGCAGCTCCGCGACTTCCTCGCAGACAAGTCGCCGAACAAGCGCGCCGCAGCGATTGAGCGCTTCCTCGCGATGCCCGGCTGGGCGGACAACTGGGTCGGCTACTGGCAGGACGTGCTGGCCGAGAACCCCGCCATCCTCAAGCCCACGCTGAACAACACCGGCCCGTTCCGCTGGTGGATTCACGAGTCGTTCCTCGACAACAAGCCGATGGACCGCTTCGCCACCGAGCTCGTGGCGATGGAGGGCAGCGTCTATCACGGCGGCCCGGCGGGCTTCGGCCTCGCCACGCAGAACGACGTGCCAACGGCCGACCGCGCGCAGATTGTCTCGCAGGCTTTTCTCGCGATGAACCTCGCGTGCGCCCGCTGCCACGACGCGCCGTATCACGACTTCAAGCAGAAGGACCTCTTCAGCCTCGCCGCGATGCTCAACCGCGCGCCGCAGGAGGTGCCCAAGAGCAGTTCCATCCCCGCCAACGCGAACATCGTCGTGGGCCGGCGCATCCAGGTCACCCTGCACCCCGGCGAGAAAGTCACGCCCGCGTGGACCTTCGCCTCCTACGGCGGCGCAGCCTCCGCTGACTTCGTCCGCAAGGCCGACGACACCCGCGAGCAGCTCGCCGCGTTCATCACTTCGCCCGCCAACGACCGCTTCGCACAAGTCGTCGTGAACCGCGCATGGAAGCGCTGGCTCGGCCTCGGCTTCATCGAGCCGGTGGACGACTGGGAGAACAAGACCGCGTCACACCCCGAGCTGCTGGCGTGGCTCGCCCGTGACTTCATGGCGAACGGCTACGACCTCAAGCACCTTGCCCGGCTGGTCTTCAACTCGCACGCCTACCAGCGCGTCGCCGGCCTCCATGCTCCCAAGTCCGACGAGCCGGCGGACCGCCTCTTCGCCTCGCCCGCCCGCCGCCGCCTCGCCGCCGAGCAGGTGGTGGACTCGCTCTTCGCCGTGACGGGCAAGCCCATCGAGTCCGAGCTGCTCACGCTCGACAACGACGCCAAGAGCGCCGCGAAGGATTTCCTGAACCTCGGCTACGCGCGGCGCGCGTGGCAGTTCACCGGCCTCTCGAACGACCGCGACCGCCCCGCCCTCTCGATGCCCCGGACGCAGGCCATCATTGACGTGCTCCAGATGTTCGGCTGGCGCGAGGCGCGGCAGGGGCCGCTCTCCGCACGCGACCATTCGCCCAACGTCCTCCAGCCCGCCGTCCTCGCCAACGGCGACATGGGCAACGGCCGCATCGCCCGCCTCACCGATGACTGCGCGGTGACGGAACTGTGCCTGCAGAAACAGCCGCTTCCGGCGCTGGTGGAAAGCGTCTTCGCCCGCGTCCTCTCGCGTCCGCCCACGGCGGCGGAGCGCGCGAAGTTCGTCGCGCATCTGGAAGCCGGCTTTCAGGACCGTGTCGTGGAATGCGGCCCGCGCAAGTCCCGCAAGGACTTCGACCCCGCGCAGCTCCTGAGCTGGACAAACCACCTCAACTCGAAGGCCAGCGAAATCAAATACGCCGTCGAGGAAAAAGCCCGCCTCGGCGAGGAGCCCACGCCGCGCTTGAAGCAGGACTGGCGCGAGCGCATGGAGGACGTGCTGTGGGCGATGGTGAACTCGCCGGAGTTTGTGTTTGTGCCGTGAAGTGAGTTGAACCGCTGCTCCTCTCCGTTATTCTGCAACCTATGACCGCAACCACAGAGAAGTTAATAACTGAACTGGCCGGGCTTTCGGCAAAGGACCGGGCGGAAGTCGCGCAGTTCCTGCTCCACTCGCTGGACGGTGCCGCAAACGCCGAAGTGGAAGCGGCGTGGGATGTTGAGTTGGAGCGACGGGCAGGGATGATTCGTGGAGGCACGGCTACCGGCGAGCCAGCGGAGCAGGTTTTCGCAGAACTTCGCCAGCGCTTCGCGTGAAGCCGATCATCATCCAGACCGAAGCGAAGGTGGAACTTGCGGAAGGAATGGCTTGGTATGACGAACAGGTGCCCGGACTGAGTTTGGATTTTCTCGCGGAAGTCGAGCGTGCCATTCAGCGGTTACGGCAGAACCCGCAATGGTGTCCACCGCACAAGTTTGGCTTCCGAAAGCAGTGTGTCCGGCGGTTCCCATATCGCATCTATTTCATGGACCAAGCGGACATGATTTGGGTCGCGGCCGTCGCGCACACGAGCCGCAAACCGGATTATTGGACTACGCGGAAGTTGAACGAGACTTGAGTATGAAAAACACTGCACTGAACCGTCGCCGCTTCCTCGCCCGCACGGGCGCGGCCACACTCGGCCTCGCCGGCCTTTCCACACTCGCCGCCGAGAAGAAAACCTACCCGCGTGGCAAGGCCGAGCATTGCATCTTCATCTGGCTCGGCGGCGGGTGCGCGCACACGGACACGTGGGACCCCAAGCGCCTCGGCGACCCCGCCAAGCGCGTCGCCGGCTCCGCCTATCCGGCCATTGACACCGCCATCCCCGGCGTGCAGGTCTGCGAGCACCTCAAGGGCACCGCGAAGATTCTCGACCGCTTCGCGCTCCTGCGCACGGTGAACCACGACATCATCGACGAGCACGCCGCCGCCACGAACTTCGTCCACACGGGCCGCCGGCCCACGGGCACCATCTCCTATCCCAGCATCGGCTCGCTCGTCGCGCACGAGCGCGGCTCGCTGGCGGATGGCATCCCGCCCTACGTCGTCATCGGCTACCCGATGATCATGCGCGGCCCCGGCTTTCTCGGCGCGAAGCACAGCTACGTCTATCTCACCGACACGGAGAAAGGCCCCGCCGGCCTCACGCGCCCGTCC
The DNA here is from genome assembly GCA_016235585.1 of Verrucomicrobiota bacterium. Taxonomy (GTDB): domain Bacteria; phylum Verrucomicrobiota; class Verrucomicrobiia; order Limisphaerales; family JACRJY01; genus JACRJY01. The sequence goes on from JACRJY010000191.1 coordinate 27,537, forward strand.
TACGTGAACACAGCGCGCGCCGCTGACCGCGAGCGGTTGCTCGGCGAGTTGCGCAAGGGCTACGCCGCGCGCAACCCAGGCGACAAAGTCATTGCCGACTACGACGAGGCCGTCGGCGCGTCCTTCGCGCTGGCCAACGGCGATTTCATGAAGGCGTTCAACCTCACCACCGAGGCGTCGTCGTTGCGGCAGACTTACGGCGGCGAGTTCGGCCAGCGTTGCATGCTCGCGCGCCGGCTCGTGCAGCGTGGCGTGCGCTTCATCGAGGTGTCCTTCAACCTGAACTTCATCAACGGCACCGGCTGGGACACGCACAACGACGGCCAGCTCAATCAGCACATCCTCATCCAGCAGCTCGACCAGGGGCTGGCCGCGCTCGTGTCCGACTTGGAGAAGAACCGGCTGCTCGACAAGACGCTCGTCGTGGTGGCCACGGAATTTGGCCGCCCACCCGAGTTCGATGCCGGCGGCGGACGCGGCCATCAGGGCAAGACGTTTAGCATCGCGCTCGCGGGCGGCGGATTGAAGACCGGCCAGGCCGTCGGCGAAACCGACGAGCTAGCGAAGGCCCCCGTGAAGCAGCCAATGTCCGTGCCCGACATGCACGCGACCATCCACTGCGCGCTGGGCATAGACCCGTCGAAGAATCTCTTCGACGGCCCGCGCCCCGTGCCGATCACCGACCGCGGCGAGCCGGCGCGACAGCTCTTCGCGTAGCCGCCGAAGTGAGGAGGCGGATTTCCTGGCCAGCCACGCGGTTGAAATCCGAGCCTTCGCTGTAACGCCGAGACGTGGGGACGGAAAGTTGCGCAGAGAGGCGAAGGGCGAAGGCCACCAGAAAAGGTGAACACAAGCTGCTCGGCTCAATCCGCATTCCTCCCTGTCCTACTTCTAGCCCGCCCCGGCGTATTCGTCATCCGTGAGCAGGTCGAGGCCCATGAGCACGTAGTCGTGAGTGATGGCCTGCATGTCCTTCACGTAGTCGGGCAGGCGGATGAGTTCACTGAAGCCCAGCAGGCCGAACACCTTGATCGCGCCTTCCTGTGTGCCGATGAATTCAGCCTCCACCTTCTCCAGGCTGCACGCACGGGCGATGTCCACCGTCTCGCCCACGAGCGCCTGCGCCAGGCCGCGGCCGCGGAATTTCGGATGCACGTGGACGCTCACACGCCCGATGTGCCGCTTCCAGCCGCCAAGCGATTGGTGCAGCGTGCAGACACCGATGATGGCGTCGCCGTCCCACGCGAGCAGCGGGAGGTTGCGCCCGAGATCGAGTCCCTCGCACCACGCACGGACGACGTCCGGCTCGGTGACGCGGTGTTTGATGTAGAGCAGTTCCGGCGGGTTGAGCGAGGTGAAAAACCGGTGGAAAGCCGCGTGGTCGCCGGGATCCAGCGGGCGCGTCTGGCACATGAGGCCGTCGCGCAACTTCAGGGCTTTGGGATACTCGTCGAGGGCGGATTCGAGTGACATATGTTGTCTTTCGTTGGCCGCCGGGGTCCGGTGGCTCAGGTGATTTCACCGACTATCCCGCGTCCAGTCGTAAAGTGACGCTCGTCGAGCACGGTCGGGTCCACGCTCCAGCGCGCGGCCAGCATGGGGAGGCGCTCGATGTTCTGCAAGATTGGGTCGTGCGATTCGTCCCAGTTTTTTTCAGCCTGATCGAGATACTGGTAGCAGCGCAGGTCGAGGCCAAGTTCGGCCGGGCTGGGCGGGCCTTGGTTCCACGCGACGTGCCCCGCCCAAGCATAGGCTCGCAACACCTCGCCGGAGTCGAGCCGTGCCCAGGCGTGGTGCCCGAGCGCGCGGTTCAGGCTGAAGAACTGCACGAGGCCGAGCTTGCGGCTGAGGTCGGTGAGCAGGTGATAACACTCGTCCACGTCATCGCCGGGGTCGGGCAGGCCGGGGCCGACCACAAGCACCCATTCGCCGATGGGCGGCGTGATGAAGAGCCGGCGGTCGCGCGCCTCGGCCAGCCCCTCGGCCCATGTGCAGAGCGTGGGGTTGGCGAGCTTGAGGGCCTTCTGCACCGCGCGTGGCTCCGTGGTGCGGACGGCCAGCCAGCGGCAGGGTGAGTCGAAGATTTCAGGGCGGAACGCGCCAGCATCCGGCCACCGGCCGCGTGGACGATGGAGGGGTGCGGCTTCCGCCCAAGCTCGGCGCTCTCGCGCGTGCCGCGTGGCGAGCCAGAAGAAAAAAGCGCCGACACCCAGGATGACGAAGAGCAATCCCAAGAGGACGACCACGAGGTAATCACCACCTTCAACAACTCCGGCCCCGTCGCTGCTGCCACGCAGCTGGAAGAATTCCCGGAGGCCGTTCACGCCGGGCAATCTAGTCCCGGGATCCGTCCGCGCAATCGGAAAAACCTCGGGCGGTGGCGTCTGTCTGTCAGGATGATTTCCGAGCGAACAACTCCCGGATGATGTCCTCGATGGGCACCTCTTGGATGTCAATGTCGCGCACCGGCAGCTCGTCGAAGAGCGCCTTGCAGACCGGCACCACACGGTCGCGCTTCACCTTCAGTTTCACCGTTGTCGAAGTCTGATCGACCACGTCGCCGAACTTCGCCAGCGACGCTGCGGAGCGCTCCGGCCCGGGGTCGCACTCGATGGTCACGAGCTTGAAATCGGCAAACCTGTCAATGACCTCGCCCAGGCGGCCGTCGAAGAAAATCGTTCCGTGGTCAATGATGATGACCCGCTGGCACAGCTCCTGGATGTCCGTCATGTAATGGCTCGTTAGCAGGATGGTCGTGCGGCGCGTGGCGTTGTGGTGGCGGAGAAACTCGCGGACCTTTTTCTGCGACACGACGTCGAGGCCGATGGTTGGCTCGTCGAGGAAAAGCACCTTGGGCTGATGCAGCAACGCGGCGATGAGCTCCATCTTCATTCGCTCGCCCAGCGAGAGCTCGCGCACCATGACGTTGAGCTTGTCGCGCACGTCGAGCAGCTCCGTCATATCGCCGACAGTGCGCTCAAACGCATCACGATCGATGCCGTAGATCTTGGCGTTCAGCTCCAGGGACTCGCGCGCTGGCAAGTCCCACCAGAGCTGGTTCTTCTGGCCGAGCAGCAGCGCGAACTGCCGCCGATAGCCGTCCGCGCGCTCCCAAGGCACGTAACCGAGCACCTTGGCTGTGCCGCTGGTGGGATACAGCAGCCCCGCGAGCATCTTCAGCGTGGTGGTCTTGCCTGCGCCGTTGGGGCCGAGAAAGCCCACCAGTTCACCCTCCTCGACTTTGAAGCTCACCTCGCGTGCCGCCAGCGTCTGCTCATGCTCGCGCCGAAACAGCCCGCGCACCGCGCCCCGGAAACCAGGCTGCTTCTTGTAAGTGCGGAATGCCTTCGTGAGGCCGTGGACTTCAATGGCGGGCATGGGCAGCAAGCTTCCGGTCAACGGACTTCAGAATCGCCAGTGCAACCTCTCATCTTGGCGGGGATTCTTCTGCCAGACTCGCAGCCCGGCTGAGAGCGGGTCGGGACATGTAACCCAACCGCCCACCACGACCGGAGGTCGCGGGGGACGGTGGCTCGCACTTGAGCCTGTCATGGTCACGTCCAAATCATTCGCTCCGCCAATTTGCTCGATCGCAAACCTCAACAAGTGCCCGATCACCGTGAAGTTGGTCGGGCCACTAACCGTGAAAGGGTGCCTCACTCCGTCCACCATAACCCAGCCGGCTGTGTCCACTCCAAAGCTGTGCTGTTCCACCTTCATGGTTGCTATCAACAAAGCCACTGCTGAGTAACGCCGCGCCACCAGGCCAATCAACAGCAACAGCACGCACGCTACGGCTGCGCTTACCAGCAGGAGTTCACTGCGCTTCACAGGAGGAGCCTGCGGCAACTGCGACCCGACGTTAAGCCAAAACACGGGGAAGGCTTGTTCGTTGCCCGGGTTCGAATCGCGCGGCGGCGGGCGGGTAGAAGTGAGTGGTGCCCCGGGTAGGACTCGAACCTACGACCAATTGATTAAGAGTCAACTGCTCTACCAACTGAGCTACCGAGGCGACCAAAGAGGCGGAACAATTGGGATTTCACTTCAGTTTGTCAACCTTCCCACCGGAGTATCAGATATGCTGGGCGCATCTGGATGCGCCCGACCTTGCCACGGCTCGGAACCACCATTGCCAAATCCCGTGTTGTCCTGCTAGAACACGCGGCCTTTGACATGGCTCTCATTGTCCAAAAATATGGTGGCACCTCGGTCGGCAGCCCCGAACGGATAAAGAACGTCGCCCGACGAGTGGCCGATTGCCGCAATCGCGGTGATCAGGTCGTCGTCGTCGTGTCCGCCATGAGCGGCGTGACGGACAACCTCATCAAGCTCGCCAAGGAAATCACCCCGCTGCCCAGCGAGCGCGAGATGGACATGCTTCTCGCGACAGGCGAGCAGCAGACCATCGCGCTCACCGCCATCGCGCTCCAGCAGCTCGGCATCCCTGCGACCTCGCTCACCGGCGCGCAGGCGGGCATCGTCACTGACGGCGTCCACACGAAGGCGAAGATCAAGAACATCACCCCAAAGAAGGTCCACGCGCAGCTCGACGCCGGGAATGTGGTCATCGTCGCCGGGTTTCAGGGCGAGACGGCGGAGGGGCAGATCACCACGCTGGGCCGGGGCGGCTCTGACTTGACCGCCATCGCGCTGGCCGCCGCCGTGAAGGCCGACCTCTGCCAGATTTACACCGACGTGGATGGCGTTTATACCGCAGACCCGCGCATCGTGCCCGGCGCGCGGAAGCTGCCGGAGATCGCCTACGACGAGATGCTTGAGCTGGCCGGCGCTGGCGCGAAGGTCATGCAGCTTCGCTCCGTCGAGTTCGCCAAGAAGTTTGGCGTCGTGTTTGAAGTCCGCTCCAGCCTGAACGACAACCCCGGAACCATCGTGAAAGAAGAAACACAAAGCATGGAAGGCGTCGTCGTGCGCGGCGTCGCGCTCGACAAGAACCAGGCCAAGGTCACCGTCGTCGGCGTGCCCGACCGGCCCGGCGTGGCCGCGCGCATCTTCAAGGCGCTGGCCGATGGCACCATCGGCGTGGACATGATCGTGCAGAACATCAGCCACGGCTCCAAGTCGCCGACCACCGACATCTCCTTCACGCTCGACAAGCCCGACCTCGCCAAGGCGCGCACGGTCATGGACGCCCTCAAGGCGGAAATCGGCTTCGCGGAACTCGCGGTGAGCGAGAGCATCGGCAAGCTCTCCATCGTGGGCGTGGGCATGAAGAGCCACAGCGGCGTGGCGGCGAAGATGTTCGAGACCCTCGCGAAGGAGAGCGTGAACATCGACATGATCTCCACGAGCGAAATCAAAATCTCCGTGGTCATCGGCCTCGACAAGGGCGACGCCGCCATGCGCGCGGTGCACAGGGCCTTCCTCGGCACTTGAGCCGGCCCCGACGAAGCCGTCGGAATCTCCCTCTCCATGAACCCGTGCCGGAGACTTCCAGTCGCCGTCCGTGAGTTACGGCTGTTCGCGGTTGCCCGGAGCCATCCACCCGCAACGCGGCGACTGGAAGTCTCCGGCTCAGGTTCATGGAGAGAGTCGGCGGCCTTTGACCGCGTTGGCGGCCGCACCCCTCAAGCCCGCCAAAAAAGTGCTTTGTTTCACAACGCCGCTGCTTCCCTTTCTCGGGGCAAGGGGGCGGGAGCGCTTCGTGACGTCCTGTTCGCACTCCACAGACTGGAATTGGGATTTGGTCTGGGATGCGCATCGCAGCCGCACTTTCCCGCTTTCTCACCCGCTCCCCTTCCCCATATTCTACCGCAACTCCGATGCCGGATACGCCCGACCTCCTTGCGCTGCTGAAGCAATACTTCGGCTTCGCCACGTTCCGCCCATTGCAGGAGGAAATCATCCACGACGCGCTCGCGGGCCGGGACGTGATGGCGCTGCTGCCCACCGGCGGCGGCAAGTCGCTCTGCTTCCAGCTCCCCGCGCTCGCCCGCGACGGTCTCACGGTCGTCGTCTCGCCGCTGATTGCCTTGATGAAGGACCAGGTGGACGCGCTCACCGCCAGCGGCATCCCGGCGACGTTCCTGAATTCCTCCCTCGGTGCCAACGAGTCGCGCGCTCGGCTGCGCGGCCTGCACAACGGCGAGTTCCGCCTCCTCTACGCCGCGCCGGAGCGGTTGATGCTCTCGGGGATGCTCGACGACCTCCAGCGCTGGCATGTGAACCTCTTCGCCATTGATGAGGCGCACTGCATCAGCGAGTGGGGCCACGATTTTCGCCCGGAGTATCGCCAGATTGCCCAGCTCCGCGACCGCTTCCCACAAGTGCCCTTCATGGCGCTCACCGCCACGGCCACGGAGCGCGTGCGCGAGGACATCGCCGAGCAGCTCAAGCTCCGCGACCCCGCCCGCTACGTCGCCAGCTTCAACCGCCCCAACCTCAACTACCGAGTCAGCGCCAAGACCGGCGCTTACGGGCAGGTGCTCGACTTCCTCCGTGCGCATCCGCGCGACAGCGGAATCATTTACTGCCAGGCGCGCAAGACCACCGAGTCGCTCGCTGAGAAGCTCCGCGCCGACGGCATCAAGGCTGCGCCCTATCACGCCGAGGTCCCGAAGGAGGAGCGCAGCGGCAATCAGGAAGGCTTCCTCCGCGACGACATCCGCGTCATCTGCGCGACCATCGCGTTCGGCATGGGCATCAACAAGCCCAACGTCCGCTTCGTCATCCACTACGATTTGCCCAAGAACATCGAGGGCTACTATCAGGAGACGGGCCGCGCGGGCCGCGATGGTTTGCCGAGCGAATGCCTGCTGCTCTTCAGCCCCGGCGACGTGCAGAAATACCTCGGCTTCATCACCGAGAAGCCACCCGCCGAGCAGGTCATCGCGCGCGAGCAACTTTCGCAGATGGTCCACTACGCCGAGTGCTCCGGCTGCCGCCGCGTGGAGCTGCTGGCTTATTTCGGCGAAGGCTCGGCGGAAGAGAACTGCGGCGCGTGCGACAACTGCCTCACCCCGCGCGCGACCTTCGACGGCACTGTGGCCGCGCAGAAGTTCATGTCGTGCGTCTTCCGCATCCGGCAAGCCAGCGACTTCGGCACGGGGCTGAACCACATCATCGAGGTGCTCACCGGCGCGCACAGCGAGCGCGTGCTCAAGTGGGGCCACGACAAGCTCACCACCTACAACATCGGCCATGAGCACACGCGCGCCGAGTGGGCCGCCATCGGGCGCGAACTCATCCGCCTCGGCTACTTGCGCCAGACGACGGACAAGTTCCCAGTCGTCGAGCTGACTGACGCAGGCCGCGCCGTCCTGACCGCGCGGACGAAAGTCACGTTGACCAAACCCGTCACCGCGCCGGACAAGGTCGTAAGCCACGTTGGCGAAATCGCCTGCGACGAACTGCTCTTCGAGAAGCTGCGCCGTCTCCGCAAGGAGCTTGCCGACGCCCGCTCCGTGCCCAGCTACATCATCTTTTCCGACGTGGCGCTCCGGCAGATGTCCCGGCTCTACCCGCAGAGCGAGGGCGAGTTCAGCCGCATCAGCGGCGTGGGCACGAGCAAGCTGCGCGATTTTGGCGCGCAGTTCCTGGAGGAGATTGCCGCGCACCTTCGCTCGAACCCGAAGCAAATCTTCGCAGCCGATTCCTTCGTGCAGAAGCCCTCCGCACCGCAGCGCAGCAAGCTCACCGAGACCGTCGTGGCCACGCTGCACTACTGGCGCGGAGGACGGACGGCGGAAGAGATCGCGCGCCTCCGCGAGGTGAAGCCCAGCACGATTTACGGCCACCTCGCCGATGCGGTGGAGGCGGGCGAAACCGTGGACTTGAACCGCGTGCTGACCGCCGACCAGCAGACCCGCGCCGCGAAGGCGTTCTACCAGTTCGGCTGGGGCAACCTCCCCGGCGCGCTCGAATCCCTCGGCCCGGGCTTCGACTACGGCCAGTTGAAAGTCTTCCGTGCCGTGAAGAACCGCCAGGGCCAGACAGGCTAGGCAAGCCCCGCTTTCTTCGCGGGGTCGTTGAATCCTTTTTCCGAACGCGCAGGCTTCCGCCCCTGTCTTTTGCCGGGTAACATTTACCCGACATGAACACCGGCATCTCCGCCATCAACGAAGAAGTCCAGAAGGCCGCAGCCTTCGTCCCCACGCTCTTCGCCGAGCTCAACAAGGTCGTCGTCGGCCAGAAATACCTCGTCGAGCGCCTCACCATCGGCCTGCTCGCCAACGGCCACGTCCTGCTCGAAGGCGTGCCCGGACTCGCCAAAACGCTCTCGGTCAAATCCCTCGCCGCGTGCCTGGACGTGAAGTTCTCCCGCCTCCAGTTCACGCCGGACATGCTGCCCGCCGACGTCATCGGCACGCAGATTTACAACCCACAATCCGGCGGCTTCACCACGCGCAAAGGCCCCATCTTCGCCAACCTCGTCCTCGCCGACGAAATCAATCGCGCGCCCGCCAAGGTTCAGTCCGCGCTGCTGGAGGCGATGCAGGAGAAGCAGGTCACCATCGGCGACCACACCTACAAGCTGGAGGAGCCGTTCCTTGTGCTGGCCACGCAGAACCCCATTGAGCAGGAAGGCACCTATCCGCTGCCCGAGGCGCAGGTGGACCGCTTCATGTTGAAGCTCAAGATCGGTTACCCGACGCGCGAGGAGGAACGGCAAATCCTTGACCTCATGGCCCGCACCAGCGGCCTGCCGTCCGTGCAGCCCGTGGTCGAGGCCAAGACCATCCTCGCCGCCCGTCAGGTCATCAACGACATCTACGTGGACGACAAGGTGAAGGACTACATCGTGGACCTCGTGTGCGCCACGCGCGACCCGGCCAAATACAAAATCAACGTAAAGGACTTCATCCAGCTCGGCGCCTCGCCGCGTGCGACCATCTCCCTCGCGCTGGCCGCGAAGGCATACGCCTTCCTCAAGGGCCGCGGCTACGTGACCCCGCAGGACGTGAAGAGCATCGGCATGGACGTGCTCCGCCACCGCGTCGCCATCACCTACGAGGCCGAGGCCGAGGACAAGACCAGCGAGACGGTGATCCAGAAGATTTTTGATGAGCTGCCGGTGCCGTGAGTCTTTTGCCCGGCAGAACAGCGATGCGAATCGAAATATTAAAACTGGGATTGACGACGGCTTTACTGGTGACCGGGTGTGTCAAAAGCACTAAGCCCGTTTATACGGATCGAAATGTTACTGTCGTTTACAAAGACACCGCAAACTTGGCGAAGGTCCATGCATCGCATGGACACTTCGAGCTGACTGTGTTTGGTAAAACTTACCCAGAAGTGCGCGGCTACATTCCGTTTTACGTTCCGATTCCCGAGAAGACTTCGATTCTCTTCGTGACCGGTCGCAAGGCGCGTGCCGTAGTCCATGTGATCAACTTGCAGACAAAGGAAGCCGTGCAGATACCTGCCTACCATAGCCACATCGGGATCAACATCCGCACGAACAACACGGGCACGTCAGAGTGGGTTGAAAAGATCGCCGGAAACTCAATCGTGATCCGTGCCAAGGGGGAACTGGATAACGGCTACCGATATTACTTGGACTTGGGCACTAAGAAATTCGAAAGAGAAGAGGCGGAATACCACGACCCAAAGTCGGGCAAAACGGAACGTGAGACCCTCATAAACGGAAAGCCCTCTCCGACGCAGTTTCCATGATCCCCCGCGAGCTGCTCAAGAAGATCCGCCAGATCGAGATTCGCACGAACCGCCTCGTGTCCGAGTCCGTGTCCGGCGCGTATCACAGCGTCTTCAAGGGCCAGGGCATGAACTTCGACGAGGTGCGCGAGTATCAGCCCGGCGATGACGTGCGCGCGATTGACTGGAACGTCACGGCGCGCATGAACCACCCGTTCATCAAGAAGTTCGTCGAAGAGCGGGAGATGACGGTGATGCTCGTCGTGGACCTCAGCGGCTCCGGCCTGTTCGGCTCCGGCGAGCAGTCCAAGCGCGAGCTGGCCGCCGAGATCGCCTCCGTGCTCGCCTTCTCCGCCATCCGCAACAATGACAAGGTGGGCCTCGTGCTCTTCAGCGACGAGGTCGAGAAGTTCATCCCGCCGCGCAAGGGCCGCCGCCACGTCCTGCGCGTCATCCGCGAAATCCTCTTCTTCGAGCCGAAGCGCCACGGCACCGACCTGCCCGGCGCGCTGCACTTTGTCAGCCGCATGCTGCCGCACAAGTCGGTGGTCGTCGTGCTTTCAGACTTCCTCGAAGCCCGCGCTCCGACGCGCTTCGGCTCGCGCGTGCCCACTCAGCCGATGGCTTACGGCGAGCCGCTCGCTCCGGCCACGCAGGTCGCGCTCCGGCAGGCTCACCGCCGCCACGATCTCGTCGCCGTGCAGATCACCGACCGCTACGAGCTCGAACTTCCCGCACTGGGCCGACTCGTGTTGAAGGACGCCGAGACCGGTGAAGTTGTGGAAATCCAGACCGGCAACGCCCGGCAGCGCGCCGCCTTCGCCGAGCATCAAGCACTTTTCCAAACCGCGCTGCGCCGCGCCTTCCGCACCATCGGTGTGGACTCAATCCAACTGCGAACCGACCAGCCTTACTCGGCTGCGTTGGGGAAGTTTTTTGACACGCGGGAGAAGCGGAGACGGCGGGGATGAAGTAATTAGTGCTTAGTAATTTGTCCGCGCTCATAGACAACCACTACGACTAAGCACTAATTACAAATCACTTTCCCCTCCATGCCCCCCATCATCCTCGCCTCCGCCTCCCCGCGCCGCGCGGAACTCCTGCGTGAGCTGGGCGTGAACTTCACCATCGTCACCCGGCCCACGGAAGAGGCGCATCACGAGGATTTCACTGCGCGCGAGCTGTGCCTGTTCAACGCCTATCGCAAAGCCCGCGCGGTCGCGAAGCTCCACCCGCAGGCGCTCGTGCTCGGCGCGGACACGCTCGTCTATCTCGGCACGAAGCTTTACGCCAAGCCCGCGGACACGGCCGACGCGCGACGGATGCTCCGCGAGCTGGCCGGGCACACGCACCAAGTCGTGACCGGGGTTTGTCTGCTGCAACTCGGAGCGCACCGCTGCCGCCTGTTTGCCGAGACGACGAGCGTGACTTTCAAGCCGCTCTCGGAGTCTCAAATCGCCGCCTACCTCGCCGCCATCCAGCCGCTCGACAAAGCCGGTGCCTACGCGATTCAAGACCGGGGCGACGAAATCGTGGAACGCATCTCGGGCTCATTCAGCAACGTGGTGGGACTGCCGGTGGAGCGCGTGAAACACGAGCTGGCCCAGTGGCGGCGTGGCACGGCGCCGGTAGCGAGGGCTGCGCGTCAGGTCCGCTGGAAGATTCTCGCGGATTCCAAATAGGTTCCAAGGACTCCGGCGCTTGGCGGTGAGCCACTGTAGCGGCGGTCTGTGACGGTCGAGCTTTGACAGCTTCTGTCATTTGGTTTGGCGCACGCAGAGTGCCGCTACAGCATTTGAGGGCTGCTACCGCTTCTGTCCCTTGTCGGTGAGACCCTTCGGCGTGAGCACCGCCGTCCATCATTCTTGCGTCCGCTGCGGTTCCGGCTTCGGAACTCGGGCTGAAATGACCGTCTGGAGCTGACCTCGGCCAATGTGAGCTTCAAAACCTGCTTGCTGCGGAATGTGCCCCCAGAGTGGCCGCAGTGCTGCGAGAAATCCTGATGCGCGGTTCACTCCCGCAGGCGAAATCCTGGGAAGACGATTTCGGTGACGGTCACGGCGAGGAACACGGCGCTGATGACAGCGTTGAGGCGGAAGAAGGAGTTGTTGACCCAGTTCAGGCTGCGCCGACGCGCGAGGAAATGTTCCAGAAAGAGACAGCCCAGAATCAGCACCAGCCCCGCATAGTAGGCCAGCCGAAACCCCGCCAGCAGCCCAAACAGAACCAGCAGCACCCACATGATCAGGTGCGCCAGCAGCGAGGCCGAGAGAGCATTCTTCGGCCCCCACGCCACGACGAGCGAGTGCAGCCCGTGCGACCGGTCAAACTCGAAGTCTTGAATCGCGTAGATGATGTCGAAGCCGATGAGCCAGAACACGACGGCCGCCGCTAGGACGATGGGAAGGATGCCGGTCCAACCTTGCTCTGCCACGAATCGGCCCAGCGGCCCGGTGCCGAACGGGGCTTTCGTCACGGCGAATCCGAACTGGCCTTTCACAGCGAGCCACGCGCCGAGGGGAGCGAGCGCGAGCGCGAGGCCGAGCCAGACGTGTGTGTAGTTTGTGAAGCGCTTCGTCAGCGAGTAGAAGCAGATGAGGAACAGCGCCACGGGCGAGAGCTGGAAGCACACCGGGTTCAACAGCCATGACGCGCCGACAAGTCCCGCACCCGAGAGCAGGCAGAGCGCCCATGCGCTGGGAAGAGAGATCTGGCCGGCTGGCAGGTGGCGCGTCGCCGTGCGCGGATTGGCCGCGTCGAACTTTCGGTCCACGATGCGGTTGAAAGCCATCGCACACGTGCGCGCGCCGAACATCGCAAGCAGCACGAGACCAAACACGCGCCAGCCGGGCCAGCCGCGGGTGTCCCGCGCGGCCACCATCATCGCGGCCAGCGCGAAGGGCAGCGCGAAGACGGTGTGCGAAAGCTTCACGAACTCAGCCCATTTGCGGAGCGTGGCAAACATCGGCGCGGATGCTGGCAAATCGTTGCGCGAAGTGCCACGTAGAACCGCGCTCAGGTGGGCTGCGACGCCGTGCCGAACTTCGGGGCCAGCACGTCCAGCGCGGACTGCGCGGCTTGGCGAATGTGCTTCCGCATCGCGTCAGCGGAGGCGTTAGGACGCTTCGAGGCGAGCGCCTTCAGAATCTCCAGGTGCGCGCGGATGGCGTCCTCCTGCGCGTGGCTGCGGTTGCCGACGACCTCGCGGATGACTTGCGCAAAGCGTCCGTAGCGTGCGATTTCCTCCGCGAGCCGGCGGTTGCCGCAGGCCGTAGCGAGCAGTTCGTGCATCGCGCGGTCCACCGCCCACGCGCGCCGTGACCAGTCGTCGTCGCGCTTCCGCTCGGCGAGCAGTTGCTTGAACGTGCTGGTGAGGTGCTTCACCTCGCGGGCATCCACGCGATTGCACGCCAGCCGCGTCGCCTCGCCTTCCAGCAACCCGCGCACGTCGTAGATGTCCTCGATCTGGCGCGGGCCGAAGGGCCGCATCACCGCTCCGCAGTTGGGGCGGAGCTCCACCAGCCGGTCGCCGCCCGCCCAGCGGCCCTCGAACATCTCGCGCAGCAGCCGGCGCACGAGGTCGAGCCGGAAGACGGGATCCGCTTCGGTCCGGGTGGCGCGCTTCTTCATGCGATACAAGTTGTATGCAAAGCGTGAAGATTGTATACAAAGTCCCGTCGAAGTTGCCAGCACGAATGAGTCGAACTTGTCCGCCCGCCTTGAGCCGGTCTGTCCCGCACGGCAAACTTGCCAGCGTGAAGCCCGAACCGCCCGCCTTGCCCTCCGGCAGAAGCTCTTTGATCCCGTTGCTCGCCGGACTGTTGGCTGGCGCAGCGGCGGCGCTCGCGGCGGATGTGAGCCCGGCGAAGTTGCCGCCACCGGCCAGTCGGATGGTGGATTACACCAAGGACATCCGCCCGATCTTCGCAGCCAAGTGTTACTCCTGTCACGGTCCGGAGAAGCAGAAGGGCCAGTTGCGCCTGGACCGGAGGGCAGACGCGCTCAAGGGCGGCGATTCGCACGCGCCGGACA
>JACRJY010000194.1 GCA_016235585.1 Verrucomicrobiota bacterium
CGTTTCATTGTCGGGCCAATATGCCGGCACGCGGTCAATGTCGGTGAGTTTCTTCCCGCCCTTCGCCACGCCGGAGCCGAACTCGTAGCCGCGATGCGGCTCCACCGCGCCATACCAGAACGCCCACGGCTTGTCCTTGGTCGTCGTGTCGAGGAAGTCGTTGAAGTTCGCGGCATAGTCCGTGTTGAGGATGCCCGTCGCGGGCGGCGGCACCTTGCGCGTGTTGAACGCCTTGCCGGTCATCTGGCGCGGCTGGCCCAGCGCGTTCGTCGCGACGCCCGGCCCCCAGCCCTTCGTCGTGTGGCCGACGTTCCAGCCGTTCTCCGCGAGCGCCTCGCCCCAGCCCTTGAACTCCGGCGGGAAATAACAGATGTGGTTCGCCGCCTCCGCAAGCTGCCAGGAGTTGCGGCCCGTGAGGATGCACGCGCGCGACGGGGCGCACTTGGCGTTCGGCGTGAAGGCGCGCGTGAACAAAATCCCCTCCTTCGCCACGCGGTCGAAGTGCGGCGTCTTCACCCAGCGCGTGCCGTAAGCGCCCGCGTGCGCGCCCCAGTCGTCCGCGATGGCGAAGAGGATGTTCGGCGGGCGCGGCGAATCGGCGGCGGGCGCGGCCAGCGTGCCCAGCGCAGCGGCAAGCAAAACCGAAAATGGAAATTTCATGCGCCAACCTTGCCGCAGGAGAATAACCGTGTCGAGTCTGGCCCCACGCATTGTGATGCCCGGCCACTCTCCGCCCGCCGGATGATCGCGGGCTTGCCGTCCTGCGCCCGGGTCACTATGTTTGCCCCATGAAAACTGCCGAAATCAAAGACTTGGTGGAGCGGCGTCCCTTCCGGCCCTTTGCCGTGCGGCTCACCAACGGCGCGCAATACTCCTTCAAGGATGCGCGCGATGTCGGCGCGCCCAAGGATTACCGGCTGCTGATTTACTTTGGCCGTTCCGAGGCGGTGCGCATTGACACCGACAGCATCGTCGAAATCTTCGAGCGTTGAAGGCAGCAGGCGAGTGACTCCGGCAGCCGGTTTGATCAGCGCGGCAAACAGCCCGGCAAAATCGAGCCTCGGAAACTCAAACGGATGCTTCTCGTTTGCGGGCGGCCTTGCGCGCCTGGGCGAGGATTTTCTCCAGATCCACTTCCAAGACTGAAGTGATGCGGAGCAGCGTGTCGAGGGTCGGGTTCTGCACTTCCTGCTCCACGTAGCTGACCGTCTGCCGTGACAAACCGGCCTTTTGCGCCAGCACATTCAGCGAAAGACCCCGTTCTTCCCGTTTCTCTTTCAAGAGACGGGCGACTTGGGAACTGATGGCTTCATGCGCTTGGTCAGCCGACACCCGGAAGCAATACCGAAGAAAACGGTTGACGCCGGATGCCAGAATACTTACACCAACGATGTCCCCGAAGCCTTGAGGCAATCAATGGAAGCCTATGAAGCCAAAAAATCTTGCAAGACTGATGATCTGCACCGCGCTCGGCCTGGCGTCGGCCCGCGCCCAACTCGTCAACGACGGCGCGACGGGCATCCTCAACGGCATCACGACGAACCTGTCCGGCAGCCTCATCGTCGGCACCAGCGGCCCCGGCACGCTGCTCATCCTGACCAACGCGGCGCGGGTGCTGGGCGACGGCGGCGGCATCGGACAGGACGCGAACGCGTCGGGCAACTTGGTGCTTCTCACCGGTGCCGGAACTTTGTGGGCCAACACCAACAACCTCTATGTCGGCAGCAACGGCTTTGGAAACCGCCTCGTGATCAGCGACGGCGCGCGGGCGACCAATGTGGTCGGATACATTGGTTACAACGCCTCCGGCAGCAACAACACGGTGCTCGTGACCGGCGCGGGTTCGGTGTGGAGCAATTTCAGCAACTTGCGCGTGGGTTATTCCGGCCCCGCCTGCCAATTGGTGGTCAGCAACGGTGGCCGGGTGACAGCGGGAGGGTTGGGCATCGTCGGCGTCAATTCTTCCAGCAGCAGCAATCAAGTGGTGGTGACGGATGCCGGCTCCTCTTTGAGCATCGGGCAAACGATATATTTTGGCGACAGCGGGAGTTGGAACCGGCTGGTGGTTTCCAATGGCGGGTATTTGCGGGGAATTACGGCGACCTACGTTGGAAACACCGCTGCGAGCAGCAACAACGTGGCGATTGTCACCGGTGCGGGTTCAGTGTGGAGCAATTTCAGCAACTTGCGGGTGGGCCATTCCGGTGCCGACAACCAGATGATGGTCAGCGACGGTGGCCGGGTGACGGCGGAAGGTTTGGGCATTGTCGGTGCCAATCCTTCCGGCAGCAACAATCAGGTGCTGGTGACCGACATCAATTCCTCTTTGATCATCCGGCAAGAGATACGCATAGGTGACGACGGGAGTTGGAGCCAGTTGGTGATTTCCAACGGCGGCTCCTTGCTCGGTAAATCCAACGTCTATGTTGGCAACAGCAGCACGAGCAGCAACAACACGGCGATTGTCATCGGCACCGGGACTTTGTGGGGTGCCGTCGGCGACTTTCACGTCGGATACAGCGGTTCTGCAAACAATCTTCAGATCAGCGGCGGGGCGAAAGTGACCAACTTCATCGGCTATCTTGGTTATAATGTTTCCAGCAGCAACAACTCGGCGCTGGTGACGGGCACCAATTCTGAATGGAACAGCCACGACGGTTTCCGCGTGGGCTACAGCGGCGTCAACAACCGGCTGGTGGTCAGCAATGGCGCGAAGGTCACATACCAGGCTTTTTGTAACATTGGTTCCTTGGGAAACAGCAATCTGGCGGTGATCACGGACGCCGGATCTTCGCTTATCGGTCAACTGACGATGTATGTGGGAGGCGCGGGAAGCGGGAACCGGCTGGTAGTTTCCAACGGCGGTTTCGTGTTCGTGGATGCGGCGGGCTATGTCGGGAACACCGCTGCGAGCAGCAACAATGTGGCGATTGTCACCGGCACGGGTTCCGTCTGGACCAACGCCTCGACCTTGCGCGTGGGCAATGACGGTCGGAACAACAAATTGATCGTCACCAACGGTGGAACCGCCATCGGGCGGAGTGGAGTGTATGTCGGCTTCAACCCGCTCACTTATGATCCGCTGAATTTTATCTCGATCCACAACTTGCTGGTGGTTCAAGGCGGCACCTTGAAGGCCCAAGGCACCACGCAAAACAGCCCGTTGGATATCCGCAGCGGCATTTTGAGGTTCAACGGCGGATTGATTGAAGCCGACCGGCTCGTAATCACCAACGCGGGTGGCCGATTTGAATTCAACAGTGGCACGATGAACATCCGCACTGGCGAGGTGTCCTACCTGGAGCCGCTGCTCATCGGCAACGGACTGCAATCCGCCACGCTCAACATCATCGTTCCCTCCACAAACAAGTTCTTCGATGGACTGGAGATTGCCAGCAACGCCACGCTGTCCGCCCAGGGTCTCATCCTCGGCAATGTCACGAGCAGCGGTGCCATTGTGGTTGGCAATTCGCCGGGCAGATTGAGGATGGCGAATGACTTGCAACTGCTGCCCGGCGCGCAAACGATGTTCAGGATTGGCGGGGTGATTTCGAGCAGCCAGTTCGACGTGATCACCGTCAGCAACACCGTCGAGTTCGGCGGCACGCTGGTGCTGCGGCTGACCAACGGCTACCGGCCCGCGTGGTCGGATCGCTTCACACTGCTCTCCTACGGCTCGGCGGGCGGCGCGTTTGCCAACGTGACCAGCGGCGCGCGCCTGAATGTTGCGGGTGGAACCAACGGCAGTTTCCGTGTGAGCTACAACAACGGCACGCTGCGCTTGAGCGATTACCGCCTCGACCTCGACGGCGACGGGATTGATGACGGCTGGGCGACCACCTACTTCGGCCACAGCCCGTTGACGGCAAACGAAAGGGCGGCGGACGCCGACGGCGACGGCCAGGGCAACCTCGCCGAATATCTCGCCGGAACCGACCCACAGGGCGCGGCGAGCGTGTTGAAGGTGACTTCCGCCGTGGGAGGCGAAACGAGCGCGTTTGTCCTTCAATTCTCCTGCGTGGCGGACAAGACCTATCAAATCGAATTCACCGACAACCTGGGCACATTTTGGAATGTGATCGCGACGCCGACGCTCACCACGCCATCCGCCGGCGTGTGCGAGTTCGTGGACGACGGGAGCCAGACGGGCGGACTGCCCACGGGCCAGCGGTTTTATCGCGTGAGCCTGCTGCCGTGAGCCGCCGCCGCCGGAGCGGAACGCCACGTGACTCGGGGAAAAACTTCACGCCTCCAGCAGCCGCCCGCAATACCACAGCATCCGCGGCAGATGGAACGGGCCTTTGAACAAGTTACCCTTCGCGCGCTGCGACACGCGGCCGTCGCGGTGCAAATAGCCGAACCATTCGCCGTGCTCCGCGTCGGGGAAATGCCGGAAGCTCCACTCATGCACGCGCCGGTGCATCTCCGCGTAACGCGCCGCACCCGTGAGCTTCCACGCGAGCAGCGTGGCGATGAGCGCCTCGCAGTGCGGCCACCAGAACTTCATGTCGTGCCAGTATTCCTGCACCGGCCTGCCGAAGACATCGGTGAAATAAAGCAGCCCGCCGAACTCCTCGTCCCAGCCGCGTTTCCACATCCAGTCGAGAATGGTCGTGCCGAGCTTGATGAGCCGCGTGTCCTTTCGCAGCGCGCCCTCGTGCAGGATGAACCACGCGCATTCGAGGGCGTGACCGGGATTCAGCGTCCGCCCGTCAAAGTGGTCAATCACGCCGCCGTCCGGCGCGACGACTTCCATCAGCGCCTCGTGCTCCGGCTTGAGGAAATCACGCTCGATCTCCGCGATGCTGCGGTCAATCCACTCCGTGCAGGTGCGCCCGCTCACCGCGATGTCACCGAGGTTCGCGCGCAACTCCTGCGCCGTGACGATGCCAATCATGTGCGCCGCGATGCCCTTCATCGGGCGCGTGGCCTCAAACTTCGACGTCATCACGCCGGGCTCGAACGAGTGGCGCAGATACGCCGCGAAATTTCTTGTCGCGTCCTCCGCCGCGCGCGCCTCGCCGGATGCCTTGGCAAACGCGGCGTTGGCGATGGCGCTGAACGCCTCGCTGAAAACATAGCGGCGCATCCGCAGCGGCTTCCCCTCGCGCGTGACGGAGAAATACATCTTGCCGCCCGGCGCGTGGCAGTGCCGCCGCGAAAACTCCACGCACGAACGCGCTGCGGCAAGCCACTGTTCGCGTGAGGCACCAGGCCAACCTCCCTCTCCCCTCGGAGGGGAGAGGGAATGAGGGTGAGGGGTGAGAGCACCCACAGGCGATTCAACGTTGCTCTCCCCCGCTGGGGGCGAGGGAGAAGAGGCCGTGTTGCAGAGCGTCGCAAACATCCAGCCCGCGCGGCCTTGGAACCACACGCTCTTGTCCGTATCGAGCACGCTGCCGTCCCGGTCGAGGCAGGTCAGCATTCCGCCGTGCTCGCGATCCAGCCCGTGCCGCAGCCAGAACGGCAGCACGTCGTCGAGCAGCGTGGTGCGATAGAACGCGGCGAGCTGGGATCGGGCCGCCGTTGATTCGAGGTTCACAGTCATTTGCGATTGCGGCGAGTGAGATAGCGCACAAACGACCAAAGCCCGGAAAACCGGAACGCCGGGTCAACGTATTTTCCAATCACATAGAAGGCGAAATAGTAGGCGCGGCAGAAGGCCCAGACCGCGAGCGCCAGCAGAACCGCCGTCCGCAGCGTGGGCTGATCGAGAAACAGGAGCGCCACGCAGGTCACGCCGATGACGAGCAGCAACGCCGCCTTCAAATACATCCACTTGGGTTCCGCCAAGTCCTTCATCGGTGGTTCACTTCTTTGGCCGGGCATCGGGCGGCGCGGTTTCCGCCGACCACACTTCCGTCGAGCGCACGCCGGGCCGCGCCTCGCCGCCGGGGATGACGATGCGCCCGTTCCACCCGACCGCCGGCGTGGTCACGAGCGAGAAGGGCACTTCGCCCAGCGTCTCCCATTTGTCCGCCTGCGGATCGTAGGCCAGCACGGTGCGGGGAAAGCCTTTGTGCTCCGTGGGCGGCGTGCTGACCTGCGCGCCATCATCGCCGCCGAGGATGAGCAGCCTGCCATTCACCACCGGCGCGGGCGACGGCGCGGCGACGGCGACGCGCGGCAGGTCGGCGATGCGTTTCCAGCCCTCGTCCGGCTTGAAGCGATAGGCGTCGCGCAGCCACACACGCTCCGGCTTGCCGTCCGCGCCCGCCTTGAGCGCCGCGCCGCCGAAAAGAAAAAACACGCCGTCGTTCACCCCGGCGGTGGCGAGCATCCGCGCCGGGCCGGGCCAGGTGGGCAAAGCCGTCCAGCGGTCACCGCGCCAGCGCAGGTCGAGCGCGTAGAAGGAATTCAGCGCGCCCGTCGCCGTGGGCGTGGCGATGCCGCCCGCGAGATAAGCGACGCCGTCAACGATTGCGCCGCAGGCGTTGGCGGCGGGTTGCGGGAGTTGCGCGAGCGGCTTTTGCTTCAGCTTGCCGTGGCTCCATTCGAGAATGAACACGTCGGGAAAATGCCTCGCCGCATCGCTGCCGCCGACGCAGAGCACGCCATCACGAGTCTGGAGCGAAACCCCGTAGCCGATGGGCGCGCGCAGTTTCCCGACCGCGCGCCACTGGCCAGTTGGTTTTTCGAGGACGAACACTTTGTCATACCAGACCTTCGTGCCGCCTTCCCACGGGCGCTTGTCGGGAAAGTTCGCACCACCGGCAACCAGAAGCGCGCCGCCGCTCACGCCCGCGAACGGCCACGCGAAACCCTCGCGATCCGGAATGGGAGGGAGCTTCGACCATTGAAGGGCGGCGGCGACCGCGGGAAGCGAAGAGAAGAGCATGAAAATTAGAGCGCAGGCCACTGGGCTTGCGGCGGACAGTTTCATTTTGCCCCTTTCTTCTTCCCTTTTGCCGGTGGCGGCGGGGTGTATTCAGGCCTGGCCGGATCGTGATTGGGATTCGGCACCGGCATCTGCGCGCCGACTTCCTTGCGCCACGCGTGCAGGCGGGTGCGGAGTGCAGCAGCCTTCTCCGGCATCGTGGCGGCGAGGTCGCGCTGTTCGCCGATGTCCGCGCGGAGGTTGTAAAGCTCCACGTGCATATCGTTGAAGAACTCGATGAGCTTGAAATCACCGGAGCGAATCGCGCCATAGCACATCGCGCCGCCGAGTTGGTAATGCTGGTGGTGCGGGTAATGCCAGAACAGATCGCGCGCGGGCAGCGAACCCGTGCCGCGCAGCAAAGGAACGAGGCTCACGCCGTCGCGGCCCGGAGCGCCGGTTTCCGAACCGGCCCGTTCGCGTCCGCCTTGTGGACGCGCCGAACCGGAGTTCGGCGCTCCAAGCCCGGCGGCTT
The DNA here is from genome assembly GCA_016235585.1 of Verrucomicrobiota bacterium. Taxonomy (GTDB): domain Bacteria; phylum Verrucomicrobiota; class Verrucomicrobiia; order Limisphaerales; family JACRJY01; genus JACRJY01. The sequence goes on from JACRJY010000194.1 coordinate 7,353, forward strand.
CCACCAGCGTCACAAACCAGTCCATCGTGATGACGGGTGTGCTGTTGGTGCTGCCGGGCTGGGTGACGCCGGGCCACCTCACGATGGCGGGCACGCGCACGCCGCCCTCGTAGGCGGAGGCCTTGCCGAGACGCAGCGGGGCATTGGTCGTGGTGCCGCGCGTGATGAGGCCGCCGTTGTCCGACGTGAAGGCGACGAGCGTGCGGTCGGCGAGCTTCAGTTCGTCGAGCTTGCCGAGCACGCGCCCGACGGCGGCATCGAGACTCTCGATCATCGCGGCGTAGGTGACGTTGGTGTGCCGCAGGCCGGGGCGAAGCTTGTGCCGGTATTTCTCGACGAGATCGGCGCGTCCTTGAATCGGCGTGTGAACGGCGAAGTGCGGCAGGTAGAGGAAGAACGGCTTGTCCTTCGACTTCTCGATGAACTGCGCCGCTTCGTCGCCGAGCCTGTCGGTCAGATACTCGCCCGGCTTGCCTTCAGCAAGCGTCTTGATGCCGTAGGGCGCGAAATACGTCGGCGGCGAACCGGCGTTGAGGCCGGCCACGTTGACATCGAAGCCGTGCTTCTCGGGGAAATACGGCTCATCGCCGAGGTGCCATTTGCCCATGCTCGCGGTCGCGTAGCCGGCGGATTGAAACACTTTCGCAATGCACGTCTCCTCCAGCGGCAACTCTTTCGTCCAGTCCGGCACGAGCAGCTTCGGGTTGTCCGGCATCCGGCCGGGAATCCAGTCGGTGATGTGCAGCCGCGCCGGATACTTCCCCGTCATCAACGCCGAGCGCGTCGGCGAACACACGGTGCAGGCGGAATAATTCTGCGTGAACTTCATCCCGGTGCGCGCCAGCCGGTCGAGATTGGGCGTCTCGTAGAAGTCGCTGCCGAAGCAAGCGAGGTCGGTCCAGCCGAGGTCGTCGGCGAGGATGAGCACGACGTTGTGCTTGGCCGCGGACGACTGCGCTTGCGCCAGCGGGGCGTTGAGTAGGGCCGCGAGGCCGATGACGATGAAAGTGAGGAGTCTATTTCGCATGGAAGTAATCATTCTTGGATGGCGGAACGGGAGTTGAACCGTAGAGCATCGGCCCCAACTGGCGCGGGATGTCCGTCTCGATCAAGTCCGCGCCACGTTTGAGGAACGCGCGGTAGTCCGGTTCGAGCAGCTTTATGTCGCTCACCTGGCGGGTGATGAATTTCCGATCGAGGTTCCGCGACGTGCCGATCATGCACAGCGCGCCGCGCTGGTGGATCATCGCATACAGCCCCGCATCCTCCGGCGGAACGTGCCCGACGAACGCGACGACGTTGCGCCACGGAACGCCGAGCTTGTCGAACTCGGCGACCTTCGCGACGTTCGGAATCATCACCTCCATGAAGATGTTCGTGTTCAGCGCGTGAACCGCTTGAACGTCCTTGAAGCTGTTGACGATCAGCATCGCGTAACCCTCGGCCTTGTGCTCCGCGACCTTTCGCGCGCGCTCCACGGCGGGAACATCCTTCTGATCCAGCACGAGGATGGTTTTGCCGCGCGCCCATTCGAGCGCCTCGCCGAGCGTGGGCATTTGAAACGCGATGACGTTGCCTTCGGTGTCCTTGAGCTTGAGTTGCTTCAACTCCGCCAGCGTGAAATCCGTGACGCGCCCCTTGCCCGTGGTCGTGCGTTCCAGCGTGGTGTCGTGATGCACCACGATCGCGCCGTCCTTCGTGTAGCGCGGATCAATCTCCAGCGTGGCGAACGAGTGCTTGAGCGTTTCCTCAAACGTGGGGAGGCAGTTCTCCGGCCAGCCCCTTGCCGCGCCGCCGCGATGCGCGCTGATAAAGGGGAGCGGTTCGCCGGTGTGCTGGAAGAGCGCTTGCAGTCCCTGGGGCGTCTGCGGGTCAAGTCGGTGCAGGCGGGGCGAGGGCTCCGCCGCATGGCCGATGGAAGGCGCGAGGATGACGACCAGCATCAGCAACGCCGCGCGGTATTCGTGCCCATTCGTGTTCATTTGTGGTTCAAGGTTTCGGCAGCAAGTCCCACATCAGCCGCACCGCTTCCTCGCGGGTGATGATGGCTTTCGACTTGAGTTGAGCGGTTTTTGGCGACGGCGGCAACAACGCGGCGAACTCCGCCTCGGTCGCATCCATGTCCGTTCGCTCCGCTCCGGCGACGGCGCGAGCGAGGGAATTTGGATCGAGTTTGCCCGCGCGCAGTTTCGCCAGGCCGTCAGCCCACGCCTTCGCCGTCGCGAGCTTGAGGCTGTCGCCCATGCGCGCGTTGTAGTCGTGGAAGAAGCCGCGCGTGGCGAAGTATTCGGCCATTGGAATCCACGTCTCGCTGCCGCGCACGTTCACGTCGTTGAAGAAGCTCACCATGAAACGGCGCTCGCACAGTTCGCGCACGAGCTGGTCGGGGTTCAGTTGCGCGGGCGGAAGATTTTGCTTCAACGCCATCGCCGCCGCGACTCCCGCCGCCTCGCCCGTTTGCATCCACACCGGTTCGAGCCGCACCGCGCCCCAGGCGATGTGCGTCGCCGAGAGGCACACGGGCACGAGCAAATTGTCCACGCCCTCCGGCAGCAGCGAGCGATACGGAATCTGCCCCGGCCGCGATTCTTCGGTCAGGATGAGCTTGCCGTCGTAGCGGAAGCCGGGGCGCGAGTTGGTCGTGCAGGAGTGCGAGTCCATATACCAATCGGTTATCGCCACGCTATCGGGCATCACCGGCGTGCGCGCGAAGCCGGGCGCGAGCGAGCCGTCCCGCTCGGTGAACACATGCCGGCCCACGATGTGCCGCGCCTCGCGCACATACATCTCGTAGGGGATGTGGCCGCGGTCGGCGAACTCGTCCTTCGGCAAACCCCACTGGCGAAACTCCGCGCGCTGCTTCGCCGAAACCGACTCGTCGTTCTGCAAAAACCAGATCAAACCGAGCGCGAAGTTCTTGTGCCGCGCGATGATCTTCTCGCGCGTCGCCCAGTCGGCCTCCGGGTAATCGTGGTTCTCGCCCGGCAGAATGGGCGAGTTCATGTGCGACTTCTGGTTCGGCCCTGGATTCGTGGCGATGCTTTTGCGTTCGTAGCGGACGTATTCCTCGCGGTCGTAACCCGGCGGCGGCGTGGTGAGCATGACGCGGTTCGCCGGCTCCTTCGTGACGCAGAAGCGGTAGTTGTAAGCCTGCACCGCGCGATCCGCCGTGAACGGACTCGTCGGATCAATCGTGCCCTGCCTCTGCGAGTAAGGGTGAATGTTCAGCCGCCCCTCGACGGCGTCGGTCGGCGCGGGGCCTTTGGCGATGTTGCCGAAGACGACGCCCGCGTGCGGCTCGTTGAACTCGCTGCGCGCCTCGCGCCCGACGCGATACGGCACCTTCGCCAGCGCGAACAAATCGCCTTCGTAAGTCGCGTCGGCGAACATCGCCGCGCGCACTTTGATTTCCTTCGCACCGCCGTATTCGCGCAACGTGACGCCCCGCAGCAGCGCGCCCTCGCGCTCGACCGCCATCGGATAATGCGCGAGCAATACGGTGATGCGCTTCTCGCCGGCGATGAGCCGGTTGAACTCGCGCTCCGCCACGTGCGGTTCCGCCCAGCCCATCGGATAGTGTTCCTGCGTGAAACGGGCGACGAGATGGTCGCGCGAATTCTCGCCATAGACCGTGCGGTAATACTTCTCAATCCTCCCCAGCAGCTCGGTGAACAGGGGCGCGCGATGCCCGCCGTAGAGCGCGTCCCACTGCATGAGGCCATTGATCATCATGCCGCCAAGATGTCGGTTGTGTTGAACAATGAGCACGCTCGCCCCCTCGCGCGCCGCCCGCACCGCGCACGCCACGCCGCCCGCGGTTCCGCCGACCACGACGAGATCATAGGATTTGCCGTCCACGTCTGCAGGCCGGGCGGCTTTGGCGAGTTGAACCGGCTCGGATTTCGCGCGCGCCGCAAGCCGCGGGTCCGGCGGAGCAGCCTTGGACTGCCGTGCATCGGCACCCCCAGCCAGCGAAGCAGCGAGGAAGAGCAGAAGAATGGCGGAAATCGTTCTCATGCGCAGTCGCGATATTGCGTGATGCTTTTAGTGTCGGGAAAAGCAACGGCGACGGCAAGCCGGCTTTAGTGGTCATTTTGGCTGACCAGCAAAGCGAAGCTGCGTCTCATTTCCGTTCAGCCTTCGTGGCAATCCCCTTCAGCCGATACCACGCGGACTCGACGGGGAAGAATTGCGAGAGGTGGAGCCGGTCGTAACGGTAGTGCATGATGACTTTCTCGATGGCCTCACGGTGCTGCGCGACGAACGCGGTGTCGGGGCAGAGCGTCACGACCCACGCGGCGAAGCACGGCTCGCGCACCCAGTCCTTCTCCAAGTGCAGGCGCGGCGAGACGCGGTGCTGCACGCGCAGGCCGGCGTTGGCCACGGCGACGGTCTCGGCCTCGCTGTGCTGCGGCTTCCACGCCTCGTTCATCAGCCGCCAGTTGTGCTCGAAGTGCTCGGTGCCGTTGACGTTGAAATTGGTGCAGAGCGGCAGGCTCTTCGCGGAAAGTTCCGCGCTCGCGCGCAGACCCTGTGCGTAGGCATCGCGCAAGGCAGGATCGGTTTCCATTTCCCAAAGCGCGCGCAGGCACACGACGCCCTCGGAGCCGGTCCATGAATGGCGCGCGCCTTGGCCGGGATCGAACACCATCCCCGTGCGGCAGATTTCCAGGCGCGTGCGCTGGCCTTTGCCAACCTTCTCGTTCGCCGCGGCGAGGTAACGCTCCTGCCAGCGTGCCTCGCCCGTGAACTCGTGCATCGCCTTCATCACGAAGATCAGTCGCGGCGCGCCCTCCCATGTCGGCTTGGAAAAATCGCCACGATACGGCGACGGCCCGCCCTCGCACGGCATCCGCCAGCCCGTCTGCTCCAGCACTCTGACTTGCTCCACAAACTTTGCGATGAGCCGCGCCCGCTCGGCCGGTTCCGCCAATCCTTCGCGCACGTAGCGCCATATGCCGTAGAGCCACGGCGTGGTCTGGTCGTTCGATCCCATCGGGTAAGTGGTCTTGCCGTCGGTGGCGACGCCGCGCGCGATGAAGCCGGGCGTCTTGCCGAGGGAGGAAAGAAAGAGCAGGCCATCCACGAGGCGGCGCGCCTTCTGCCGGTCCTCCTCCACGCGCGTGAGCTTCCAGCGATTGCACATCGCGTCGAGGTAAAGGCCGTTGAACATCGGACCGTCCTCGACCGGCACGCCCCACGAGAGCGCGCTCGGTTTCAGCTCGCGGCAATCCTCCGGGGTCGGGCGGATGATGCGGCCATCGAGGTCCGTGTAATCGAGCACGACATTGTGCTCGTCCACGAAGCGCTTCCAGATCTCACGGTGCGCCGACTCGACTGCGGCGCGAGCGTTCGACGCCGACGCTTTCGACGGCGTGTCCGCGTGAAGTTTCAGCGTCGCCGCACGCACGGAGAAACTGTCCTCGCCGGAGAAGACGAGATGAAGCGTCCGGCCGTCACTGCTCATCCACTTCGCAGGAAAATCGCCGTGCTCGCCGGGGCCGACATCCCACTTCTCGGTGAAGAATGCGGTCGTCCACGGGCCCCATGGCTCCGACGCGTCATACACGGCGAAGCCGCCGGTGAAGCGCGTGTCGCCGCGGTCGTTGGTGACACCGGGCGGCTGCGGCAGGTGCTGCCACCAGAGATAGCGTTTCAGCGGCGCGCTGTAGGTCATCGCCGAGCGCAGGCATGCGCCCGGATGCAGGAAGACCGCGCCACGTTGCCGGATGTCGCGTGTCCAGACAGGCTGGCCGGCGGCGTCGAGCTTGGCGAAAAACTCCCACGACTCGCGTGTCGTGAGTTTGTCCTTCGGTGCGCGCAACAGGATGAATCGGTCTGCCGGCGTGTCCGCGCGCGGGTCGTCATGCGAATAGGCATAGATGAATTCGTCGCGCGCACCGGCGTAGTTTTTTCCGAAGTTGACGAAACCCATCATGCCGAACTCGGCGAACTTCCAGTCGGCAAACGTCCACGTCTTCGCGTGGTCGCGCGACCAGGCGAGCTGCGCCGTCGCGCCGCTGTTGTCAGCGTGGCCGAGCCAGAGATAGAGCACGCTGTCCACGCACAGGATGCCCCAGCCTTTCTTGCCCGCACGGCCCTGGCCGAGTTGCTCGGCGTCGGAGCGGATGTTCACGCCCGTGAACTTGTCCGGCCCGCCGGTGACGCGCGCGAAGCCCATGCTCAACTTCTTCTCCACCTTCGGCACGAAGCCCGTGCCGTCGCCCCACGTCGTGTAGAGCGCGTCGTCATCCGCCCATGTCACCGGCCAGTTGTCGCCGTCGCGCGCCACGCGCACGATGCGGTTCGTCGTCGCCCACTCGATGCCCGCGATGACCGGGCTGGGCGGATATGCGGCTGCCGCCTTCTTCAACGGGCCGCGCGCCTTGCTCACGAGCATCTTGGTTTGGGAACCGGGCGAGACGTCCTTGCCCGCCAGCACGTCCGCCTCGGTGAAAACGGCCATGACAATCTCGCGCTCCTTCGCGCGCTCGCGGTCGTAGAGGATGTGGATGACGCCATTGGGCGATTGGAAGCCGTCGGGATACGAAACGCCGTTGCGTTCCTCGAAGACGAAGCCGCCCTTCCACGACTTGCCTTCGTCGTCGGAGAGGAACGCGGTCATCTGCGTGCGGCCGGTGCGCTTGTCGAGCGGGCCGTTCTTCACGAGCAACAAATTGCCCGACGCGAGGCGGCGCAGGAAGAAACGCGCGCTGGGGTTTTGAATCGCCGACGGCTTCGGTTCGCTCCACGTGCGCCCGCTGTCGGAGGAGAACGTTTCCGCGATGCCATACTTCGTGCGCGCGAGCATCCAGAGCCGGTCGTCCTTCAATTCGACGAAGATATGCTCGTCGAAGTCGCTCTGAGGAATCACCACGCCGCCGCGCCGCGTCCACGTCGCGCCTTTGTCGGTCGAGACGAAGAGGTGCGCCATGCGCTGGTCGTCGAGTTCGGGGAAGCCGTCGCGCAGTTCCGCTGGTTTGATGCGGTCGCGCGTCCAGAGCGAGATGGGCATGAGCCAGTCGCCGTTCTTCAGCACGGTCGGCTTGTTCAACGTCGCGCCGTGCCAGAGGCGGCGCGGCGCGGACCACGCGGGCTTGTCCGAATCGGGATTGTCGCAAGTGATGGCCCACGCGCCCGCACGGCCATCGAAGTAGCCCATGCTCTGGTCGAAGAAGAGCCAGAGCCGGCCGGTCGGGTCGGTCCAGAAATTTCCCACGAGCACGCGGCGGCGCAGGCCGTTGGGCACGTCGGGCGGGTCAATCACCAGCCGTGGCTTCGACCACGTCGCGCCGTCGTCGTCGCTCGACGCGGCGACGAAGCAGCCCTTGTCGCTGTCGCCACCCGCGACCCACGCGGCCCAGAGGCGGCCCTTGGGCGTGCGGTCCAGGCCTATGACCATCGCGAAATCGCGCTGCTCGTCGGAATACTCCGGGCCGGGATTGGTGTTGATGACCGGCGGCTCCAGCGCGAGATCGAGGATGGCCGGCGGCACCGCAGCGGGAGCTTGGCCGCAAAGAGCGCAAAGCAGCGCAAGGATGGTGGAGTGGAATTTCATGACGCTGAAATCTCAAGGCTGGATCAAAAGCAATTGCAGCGCATCCAGAATGACGAAGCCATCGGTGCCGGTGTTGCTGAGGGTGATCGCCGTTTCAATGTCGCGGGTGAGTTCGATGGTGCCGAGGCTGCGAAAGGCCTGGCCGGCGGGAAGGCGCTGGGTTTGATCCACGGTGAACTCGGTTTTGCGTCCGCCACTCTGCACGGTCAGCGGCAGTTTTGTGGCGCGCGTTTCGTGGGCGGAGTAGGCCATGCGGAGATCGTAGCGGCCGGACGCCGGGGCCTTGAAACGGAAGGTGGCGCTGGACTGGCCATCAGCGCGCTTGTCGTCATGAAGGTAGCCGGTGCCGACATGGGGCTTGAAATTGCTGGAGCGGCTCCACGCGCCCTTGAGTTCGGCTTGCGAGTCGTCGAGCACGATGCCGGGCAGGGTTTTGGGATCAATGCTCATCGGCGTCGCAGGCTCCGGCGGGAGATCGGGCAACACGGGCAGGTCGAGCACCTGTTTCTGCGCTAGCAAGCGTTCGCGTAGCGCGGGATACGGGAGCTTTTGCACGGTGACGTTTTGTTTCGCCGTCAACGCGGCGGCGATGCCGGCGCTCTGGCCGAGGATCATCCACGTTGGCTCGACGCGGATCGAGGAGAGCGCGACGTGTGTGCACGACAGGGCGACGGGGACGAGCAGGTTGTCGCATTCGCCGGCCCGCGGCGTGATTGCGCGATACGGGATGTGATAGGGATAGCCGTGTTTGCGCCCGGCCACGCGCACGGGGAAGATGGTGCCTTCGTTGATCACGCCGTCCTTGGTGGCGACGCGCTGGCAATCGTGCGAATCAATCGGGAACGACGACACCACGATGGGATCGTCCTTCTTCGGCTCGTCCATGATGTCCTTCTGGCTGACGACATACTGGCCCTTCATGCGCCGGCCCTCGCGCACGTAAAGCTGCGGCGACCAGTGGCCGTAGGCGGCGAACTCATCGCGGCAGAGGCCGAGTTCGGTGAGTTGCTGGCGAAGTTGCTCCGGCACGGCGGGGTCGGTGGTGAGGAAGTGATAAATCTCCAGCGTGTATTGCCTGTGCGCCTCCCAAATCTTCGCGCGCCCGGCCACGCCCGCCTCACTCCAGCCGTTGCCGGCGCCGATGAGTCCCATCGAGAACTGTTTCCCGATGCCGTTGTTCGCATCGAACTTGCCGCCGGGCAGCGGATACAAGTCCCACAGCAAGATGGGCCGCTTCTCCTGCGCGAAGTAACGGCGCACGACTTCGAAGCGCGCCGGGTCGTAGTTCGCCGGCTTCGGGAAGGACACGCGGTTCGCCGGGTCTTTCGTGAGGCAAAGGCGGAAGCTGTAGACCATCACGTTCTTGTCGCCATCCTCCTCGGCGCCGGCATCGGTCGTCGTGATAAGCGGCAGCGGCTTGCTGTCAGCGGAGAAGCCGGAGATCGGCAGCTTCGTTTTCGGATACTGCTTTCCGGCCAGCGATTCGCCGAACTCCTTCCGCCCTTCGCGGCCAATCGTCCAGCTCACGCCCGCCGCCGCCATCAAGTCGCCTTCGTAAGTGGCATCAACGAAAACCTTCGCGGCGAACTCGCCATCGCTTGTCGCGATCTGCGTGATGTGTGCGCCGTTCTTCGTGACCTTCTTCAGCGCGCGCTTGGTCAGCACCTTCACGCCGGCTTCGTCGAGCATCTGCTTCGTGATCCGCACCGCCACATGCGGTTCGTAAGTCCACGGCGTGTGATCTTTCACGCTCACCTTGTAGGGCAGGGCGATGCCGCGCTGCTGGTAATCCTTTTCGATGCGCAGATGCCATTCCTCAAACAAGCCCCCCACCGTCTGGCGCACGGTTTGATTCGAGTCGCTGAAGCATAATCCACCAGTGTTCACGCCGCCAACATGATCCGTCGGTTCGAGCAAAATGACCGACGCCCCCTCTCGCGCCGCCGCAATGGCCGCGCAGAATCCGCCCGGTGTTGAACCATAAACAACCACATCCGCAGACTGGATTGCCGCCCGCAGCGAGAACAACGGCAGAAGGGTGCCGAGCAGCAGCAGCAGCGCTGTATGGTAAGTGTGTCGCAGCATGAAAATTGGTTGGAACTGATTTGGAGTTTCTCGGCGAACCCCGTCGGCTTCAACTGGCGAGATTCTTTCTCACCACCTTCATCGAACCAGCGAAGCGCTCGTGGACGTAAGCCATCGCCTTCTTCACCTTCGCCTGCGCGGCGGGATAGTCGGCATCAATGGCGAAAAGTGTCTCCGCCATTTTCGCGGCGGGTGTCTCGTCCATCTCCAACAGCCACTCCGGCAGGCCGATGTCTTTGAACATCCAGCATTTCGGGCTGTGGAACTCCGAGTAGGTGTGGATGACCGGCGTGCCATTCGCCAGCGCGATGATCGGCGAATGCGGCTCGTGGCAGACGACGGTGTGCGCGCGGGCGAACACCGACGCCGCCTCGTCGGCGTTCCAGAAGTATTCGAGGTTCACGACGTGCTTGCGGATGTCCGGCGGCAACGGGTCGTGGATGAGCCGCTGGTTGTGCTCCATCTCCTTCTTCACCTCGGGCGCGATGAGCACCTTGTGGCCAGTCTTTTTCACCCAGTGCGTGACGAGGTCGCGATACTTGGCCGCGCGGCGCTCGTCGTCGGCGATCTGCTCGGGCGTGGGGTGGAGTGGATTGAGCTTGGGAGTGCGCGAGTCGTCCACGCCGGGGAGCTTGGCGGTGTTGGTGCGCAGTTGGAGCGTGATGAATTTCCGATCCTCCAATCCGAGCTTCTTCATCGTGGCCAGGCCGCGCACATCGTCACGCACGTCAATGCCGAGGCAGCCATCGGGGCCGAACTCCAGCACGCTTGGCTTCACGCCGGCCTTGCGGAGGATCGCGAGCGTCTTGGTTTCGCGCGTGTAGATGAACGACGCGCCGTTGAGCATAGCAATGCGCTCCTCCGCGCCCTTGCCCTCGACCATGTTCGGAAAATACGACTGGCCGAAGAGGCCGTAGGGCTTGCCGGCCTTGCGGCAAAATTCCATGAACGTCGTGTCCTGCCCCATGCCGGAGTTGCGGATGAAAAGGTCAGCACCACGGATGGCTGCGCGCAGCTTTTCGTCGCGCTCCGTTTTGCCCGCGAGACTGCCCTGCACAATCTCCACCTTCGGAAAGCGCGTTCGCAGCATCGCGGTGACGCGCTCATCCAGCTTGCTCGCCCAAAGGACGATTCGCACGTCGGGCAGATGTTGTTCGAGCACGCGCAACGTCCCCGGCGTGTGCCCGATGTCGCCGATGTTGACCGTATCCCAAGCGGACTGGAGCAGAATGGTCTTGGGCTTCGCAGACGCGGCAAACGCCGCCGCGCCGAGCGCGGCGGAAACGGTCCCGATGAAATGGCGGCGGGTGACAGTCATAGTGGGGCAAGAATGACAGGCGGGTTCAATTGCTGCAATAAAACGCCGAGAGGTGCGAAACCTTCTCCCCTTTCCGCGCGGCGATGGGGCCGATGCCACCCGCGTGCGGGCAATCGTCCAACCCGAAGTGAAGCAATTTTTTCTAGTCACTATACGGCGTTTGCCCCATCCTCACGCGCTTTGAATTTATGGATGTAAAACTTCCAAAACTCGGTGAAGGCGCGGATTCCGGCGTCGTGGTGTCCGTGCTGGTCAAGGAAGGCGACATGGTCGCCAAGGGCCAGACGGTCATCGAACTGGAAAACGAGAAGGCCGTCGCGCCGGTGCCCTCGACCGCCGCCGGGCGCGTTGCCAAGGTGCGCGTGAAGGAAGGCGACAAAATCAGCGTCGGCCACGTGCTCCTCGTGCTGGAAGGCGGCGAACCTGCCGTCCAGCCAGCGCCCACCACTCCGTCTGTCAAGCCACGCAAGGCCGCGCTGGTTCCCGTTTCCGAACCGGAGCCGGGCGAAGTTGCCGAGGAAGCCGGTGAAGAAGCCGAACCCGCTGGCTCGGATGCCGACGTGGCCGCCGCACCCTCGCTGCGCGTGCTCGCGCGGCAGTTGGGAATTGATTGGCGGAAAGTGCGCGGCAGCGGTCGCGGCGGGCGCATCGAGCAGGCGGACTTGCGCGCCTACATTCAGCGGCTCACCAAACTCGCGGCGCAGCCGAAGGTTGCTTCCACGCCCTCCGCAACTTCCGCTCCCGCCGTGCGCACCGTCGAATCCGTGGATTTTTCGCAGTGGGGCGAGGTCACGACGAAGCCGCTCACCCAGCTCCGCAAAGTCATCGCCCGCCGCATGAGCGAGAGCTGGCAGGCCGTGCCGCGCGTCACGCAGTTCGACGAGGCGGACATCACCGGCCTGCTCGAACTCCGCAAGCGCCACGCCGAGGCTTACAAGGCGAAGGGTGCAAACCTCACCGTCACCTGCTTCGCGCTCAAGGCCGTCGTCGCCACGCTCAAGAAACATCCGATCTTCAACGCCAGCCTCGACGAGGCGGCGCAGGAGGTTGTCTTCAAAAACTATTTCCACCTTGGCATGGCCGTGGACACCGAGCAGGGCCTGCTCGTCCCCGTGCTGCGCGACGTGGACAAGAAAAGCCTCCTCGACCTCGCGAAGGAACTCGCCGCGCTCGCCGAACGCGCGCGCGACCGCAAAATCAGCGCGGACGAAATGAAGGGCGGCACCTTCACCATCTCGAACCAGGGCGCGATTGGCGGCGGCCACTTCACCCCGATTGTGAATCTCCCCGAGGTCGCCATCCTCGGCCTCGGCAAGGGCGCGCTCAAGCCCGCCGTCGTGAACGGTAAAATTGAACCGCGCACGCTGCTGCCCATCGCAATTTCCTACGACCACCGGGTGATTGACGGCGGCACGGCGGCGCGCTTCACCGTGGATTTGGCGGCGGCACTGGCAAACTTTCCCGAGAACGAAGTGAAGCTCTGAACGAAGTTTCATAATTCATACCTCATCATTCATCCTTTCCCCATGGATCCCATTCAAACTGAAGTTGTCGTCCTCGGCGCCGGCCCCGGCGGTTACGCCGCCGCGGTTTACGCCGCCGACCTGGGCAAGAAAGTCATCCTCGTCGAGCAAGGCCCGCGCCTCGGCGGCGTGTGCCTGAACCGTGGCTGCATCCCGTCCAAGGCGCTGCTGCACGCCACGAAGATGATCACCGAGGCGAAGGAATCCGCGCACCGCGGCATCACCTTCGCCGCGCCGGTGATTCAGCTCGAAAAACTGCGCGAGTGGAAAAACACCGTGCTCACCAAGCTCGGCCACGGCATCACGAACCTCGCCCAGCGGCGCGGGGTGCAGGTGATGCACGCGCGCGGCTATTTCGAGGATTCACAGACGCTGCGCGTCGAGACGCCGGAAGGCCAGCAGTTCATCAAGTTCCAGCAGGCGATCATCGCCGTCGGCTCCAAGCCCGCGCTGCCGAAGATTTTCGACCTCGGCAACCCGCGCGTGATGACTTCCACCGAGGCGCTGGAGGTGGAGGAAATTCCGCAGAACCTGCTCATCATTGGCGGCGGCTACATCGGCATGGAACTCGGCACCGTCTATGCCGCGCTCGGCAGCCAGGTCACCGTCGTCGAGGCGCTCGACAGCATTTTGACCGGCGCGGATGCCGACCTCATCCGGCCCGTCGCGGCCTACGCGAAAAAGGCGTTCAAGGAAGTCCGCCTCAAGTCGAAAGTCGTGAAGATGGCCACGGCGGGCAAACAAATCAAAGTCGTCGTTGAAACCGACGGCCAGCCGAAGGAAGAACTTTACGACCGCGTGCTCGTCAGCGTGGGGCGCGTGCCGAACTGCACCGACCTTGGACTCGAAAACACCAAGGTCGAGCGTGACGAAAAGGGCTTCATCAAGGTCAACAACAAGCAGCAGACCACCGACCCCGGCATCTACGCCATCGGCGACGTGGCGGGCGGCGTGATGCTCGCGCACAAGGCGAGCAAGGAGGCGCGCGTCGCCGTCGAGGTCATCGCGGGCGAGGACAGCGTGTTCGAGAAGGTCGTCATCCCCGCCGTCGTCTTCACCGATCCCGAAGTGGCGTGGTGCGGCCTGACGGAAACCGAGGCGAAGGCCAAGGGCATCGAGGTTCAAGTGGCGAAATTCCCATGGGGCGCTTCCGGCCGCGCACTCACCTTCGACCGCACGGATGGCTTGACCAAGCTGATCATTGACCCGGCGACCGAGCGCGTGCTCGGCGTGGGCATCGTCGGCCACGGCGCGGGTGAACTGATCGCCGAGGGCGTGCTGGCCGTCGAGATGGGCGCGACGGTGAAGGATCTTTCGTTGTGCGTCCACCCACACCCGACGCTTTCCGAGACGGTGATGGAGGCGGCGGAGATTTTCTACGGCCACGCCACGCACGCCTTTGTGCGGAAGCAGACGGCGGCGTGATGCATTCCCTGCTCCGGGCCAATTCAAGCCATGCCGGCAAAATCAGCACTTGAAATGCCGCGCGGCTTGGGGCGAAATGGCCGGGCTTTCGTTCCGACTGGCGGCCAATACTTATGACGCTTTGCGACATCCTCTCCCGCGAGCAGGTCCTCCCCGACCTGCAGGCGACCAACCGCTGGGAGGCCATTGACGAACTCCTCACCAACCTCGTGCAGACCGGCAAGATCAAGCCGGAGAACCGCGAGGCCATCGCCGCCGTCGTCAAGAAGCGCGAGACCTCGATGAGCACGGGCATCGGCTTCGGCGTCGGCATCCCGCACGCCTCGACCGACCTGATCTACGAGGTCGTCGGTGCGTTCGGCCGCTCGAAGAAGGGCGTGAACTTCGACTCGCTCGACAACCAGCCGGTCCGGCTCGTCATGCTTTTCCTCGTGCCGCAGGGCCAGTTCCAGAAGCACCTGCACACGCTGGCTAACATCGCAAAATTGCTTCACAACAAAGATTTTCGCCTCGCCCTCGAAACCGCGCCCGACGCCGACGCGATGCTCAAAATCATCAAGGATCATTCGGGTGGTGCGAGTGGTGCCGCCAGTGTGGTCAAAAAGTGACGCCACCCGCGCCCGGCTCCTTGGGTGCTGACCTTTCCCGCTGCGCGTCCGTCTTCTTGCCGTTTTATCCGTGTCCACCGTATCCATCCGTGGTTAAATCTTTCCCTGTGTTGCCTCATAAACAGATTGAACTGAAGCTCCAAGCCGCCGTCCGCGCCGTGCTGCCGGATGCGGATGTCTCCGCCGTCTTGGTTCGGCCTTGTCCAGACCCGAAGTTTGGCGACTACCAGAGCAACGCGCTCATGTCGCTCGCCAAGCAGCGCAAGCTCAACCCCCGCCAACTCGCCACCGACACGCTTGCCAAGCTCGACGTGAACGAGTGGTGCGAGACAGTGGAAATCGCCGGCGCGGGCTTCCTGAATTTCCGGCTCAAGGTTTCCGTGCTCACGCAAACGCTCGAAGCAGCGGCACGCGGGGAGCATCTGTTCTTCGACAAAGCCAGCCAGTCGAAAACTGTCGTCGTGGACTTCAGCTCGCCCAACGTCGCCAAGCCGATGCACGTCGGCCACATCCGCAGCACCGGCATCGGCGACGCGCTCCAGCGCACGCTGCGGCTGCTCGGCCACCGAGTCATCTCCGACAATCACATCGGCGATTGGGGCACGCAGTTCGGGATGCTGATTTGCGGCTATAAGCATTTACTCGATGTTGCCGCATTCAAGCGCTCGCCGGTTGATGAGCTTGTTCGGCTCTACAAAAAAATTACGGAACAAATTCAGAAAGAGGAGAGCGAAGCGGAAACCGCTGCGTGGGCGAAGAACCCGAACGACATTGCAGTGGACATCGAAGCTCGAGATGTAGGATCAAAAACTGTTAATGAGTGTCGTTATGAACTAGTTCTCCTCCAACGCGGATGGCCAGAAAATGTCGCCATCTGGAAGGAAATGATTGCGTTGTCGCAAAAACAGTTCGACGCGATTTACGGACGGCTCGGCGTGAAATTCGACGTCACGCTCGGGGAAAGCTTTTACAATCCGTGGCTCGGCGAAGTCGTCGCCAGCCTGCTCGCGCGCGGCATCGCCCGCGAGAGCGAGGGCGCGGTCGGCGTGTTCAGCGACGGCGCGCTGCCGCCGAAGGAGGATCCGTTTCTCGTCAACCGCGACGGCGAGTGGGTGGCCGACCCCGCGCTCGTCCGCAAGAGCGACGGCGGTTTCAACTACATGACCACCGACCTCGCGACGATTGATTATCGCCTCAAGACGTGGGCGCCGGACGAGATTGTGTATGTCGTGGATGATCGCCAAGGGCCGCATTTCAAAAAGCTTTTCATCGCGTTCACGCGCTGGCAGCCGGACGCGGCGGGCAAGGTGAAACTGGTTCACGTCGGCTTCGGGAAAATTCTCGGCGACGACGGCAGGCCGTTCAAGACGCGCTCCGGCGACACCGTGAAGCTCGGCGACCTGCTCGACGAAGCCGAGGAGCGCGCATTTAAGATCGTTTCCGAGAAGAACCCCGAGCTGCCCGAGGCCCAGCGCAGGGAAATCGCGCGTGTCATCGGCCTCGGCGCGGTGAAATACGCCGACCTGCTGCCGAACCGCCAGAGCGACTACATCTTCAACTGGGACAAGATGCTCGCGCTGCAGGGCAACACCGCGCCGTATCTGCAATACGCCTACGCGCGCATCAAGAGCATTTTTCGGAAACTGGAGAATCCAGAATCCAGAATCCAGAATCCAGAATTGAAGCCCGCCGCGCCGGAGGAACTCGCGCTCGCCCGGCACCTGCTCAACTTCGGCATCACGCTCGAAGCCGTCGCGGAGGAACTCCGCCCCAACTACCTCTGCAATTATCTCTACGATCTCGCCAGCCACTTCTCGCGCTTCTTCGAGAACTGCCCCGTGCTGAAAGCAGACGATGCTGCTACGCGCGATTCACGGCTCGCGCTTTGCGATTTGACCGCGCGCGTCCTCAAGCAAGGCTTGGAAACGCTCGGCATCGAGACCGTCGAGCAGATGTGAGGGGGACGGTTTTCGAGTGGCCCCAGCCTCCGCGTCTATTGCGGGCTGCACGGCGGAAAAATCGTCGTGCTGCTTGGTGGCGGCGACAAAGGCAGCCAGTCGCGCGACATCCGCCGCGCGCAGCAACTGTGGCAACAATTCACGAACCATGCGTCTGAAAAACTACAAGACTGACCTGAAGAAACGGCTGGCCGACCCCGAATACGCCGCCGAATACCTCGCGCAGGTGCTGGCGGACAAGGACAGCGCGGCGTTCCTGATTGCGCTCAAGGACGTGGTGGAGGCGGGAGGAGACGTGGGCAGCCTGGCCGGACGCGTGGGCCTCAAGCGGCCGAGCCTTTACAAGATTCATTCCAAGGACGGCAACCCGACGCTGGAAACTTAGCAGGAAATTTTGGAGCCGCTCGGCTTGCGCTTGTCCGTCACCTTGGACAAGGCGGCTTGAACTGGAAGGCGGCACTCGCTCCGGGTATCAAGGTGCCGGTTGCGGTGCAGCGGTTCGGGAACTAATCGCTTGCCGTCGCGCACCGGCAAATTTAGATTCCAGCCATGAGCAAAGCGGAAATCATTTCCGAGCTTCCGAAACTGTCGCATGGCGAACGCCGGGAGATCATGCGCGTCATTTTCCAGGCCGAGCAGGACGCGGGCACGCTCGCCGAATGCGACCGGCTGGCCCTCGAACGTTTCCAGATGCTCGACGCCATGGAAGCCGAAGATGAAAAGAACGCTGCCCGGTGAAATCTGGCGCGTGGATTTCGGCCTGGCCGCCAAGGTTCGGCCCGCGCTCATCTTGAGCGAATATCCGGCGGACGATGAACTGGCCTTGCTGGTGGTCATTCCCCACACCACCGCCGTGCGCGGCAACCGCTGGGAACTTGCCCTTCCCAAACCGTTCCTGAAACCCGGCGTGTTCCATCTGCAACAAATCCAGCCCCTGCCGCTCGTGCGCTTTGATGTCCGGCTTGGGGCGCTGACGCCGGACGAGTTCAGCCGCGTCAGGCAGGCCTTGATTCGCGTGTTGAATTTGCAGGTTTGACCGGCTTCGGCAGTTCAAAGTGCCGATGGCGGTCAAACATACTCGCACCGCTGCTGCGCACGCGGCAGATGAGCGCGTTGAGCCGGCGGCTGGCCGCGCTCATCGAAGGGTTGAAACTGCCGGAGGACGTGACGCTCACGGTGGACATTGACCCGGTGAGCTTGGGGGTGAGCAAGCGCTCAAGCCAAAAAGTAGTGTAGCGAACTTTGCCTTAAGGAGCTTTCCTGGAATCGTCACCGGTTTCTGCTTTTGGGAAAATAAGCCGAATACAATTGATCGCAATAGCCAGCAATGGAACCCATCGAAAAGAAAAAGAGAAGCCCAAGACTTCGAGAAGAATTGAAAATTGGAAGATTAAACCGGAGACGATGAGACCCGCCCAAAGCCACACTTGGCAAGGCAGAAGCCAGCGTTTTTCTCTGCGCTGTGAAGACCATCCCAGCAACATGAATACGAAAGAGATTGCAGTGCCGTATATTGGTAAGTTGTAGATGAAAGTCAGACAGTCGAAGAAATCGAAATTTGGAAAGCCCGTCATTTGTGAGCCAACCTACTCTTCAGATTTCAGTCTGTCGAGGCATGTGATTTAACCTATTTCAATACAGTTCACCCCTTCGGTGTTTCATCACCGGCATCCGCTGGCGTGCCCAGTCGAGCGTCTCGCGGTTCACGTCGCCGGTGATGAGCTGGGCGCGGTCTTCCGCGGCGGCGGCCACGGTCACGCCGTAAGGATCCACGATCCGGCTCGCGCCGCAAAACGTCGTCGGGCCGTCCGTGCCGATGCGGTTGGCCGCGACGACATAGACCTGGTTCTCGATGGCCCGCGCCTCGATCAGGGTGATCCAGTGGTTCAAGCGCGGGAACTGCCACGCCGAGCAGACCACCAGCGCGTCCGCGCCCTTCAGCGCCAGCGCGCGGGCCAGCTCCGGGAAGCGCAGGTCGTAGCAGATCATCAGCCCGCAGCGGAACCCGCCGATGTCCACGACCACGAGTTCGTCGCCGGCGGTGATGACCTTGTCCTCCGAAACGGGCGCGACGGCGAAGAGGTGCGTCTTGCGATAGCGCGCGACGAGTTCGCCGCGCGGATTGAACACCGCCGCCGAGTTGTAAATGCGCCCGCCCTCGCGCTCCGACAGGCCGCACACGATGTGCAGCCCGCACTCCCGCGCCGCCGCGCTGACGGCCCGGAACGGCGCTCCGTCCCACGCGGACGCGCTGGCGCGGATGGCCTCGACGGTGTAGCCGGTGTCGGACATCTCCGGCAGCACGTGCGCGTCGCAGCCCTGCTCGCGCGCCCGCCGCGCCTGCGCGGTGATTTCGGCGCAGTTCGCGACCACGTCACCGGGGACGCAGTTGATCTGGGCGGCGGCGAATTTCATTTCTGATCTTTAGCCACGGATGGAACACGGATGAAACACGGATAATTTGGCCCGACAGCGAAGAACAACTGCGGTTTCCCCATCTGTGTTTAATCTGTGTTTCATCTGTGGCTAAAAACTCCTACTTCAACTTCTCCACCACGACTTTCTCCAGCTTGAGCGTGTCGGCGGCGAAAAGGCGGATGCCTTCGGAGAGCTTCTCGGTGGCCATCTGATCCTCGTTGTGCAGCCAGCGGAAGGATTTTTCGTCGAGCGAGATTTTCTTGAGGTCGGATTTCGCGGCGGCCTCGGGCGTGAGCTTGCGCGCCACGGTGCCGGGGGTCTTCTGCATTTCCTCCAGCAGCGCCGGGCTGATGGTGAGCAGATCGCAGCCGGCCAGCTCGGTGATTTCGCCGACGTTGCGGAAGCTCGCGCCCATCACCTCGGTCGCGTGGCCGAACTTCTTGTAATAGTTGTAAATCTTCGTCACCGAGACCACGCCGGGGTCTTCGGCGGCGGCGTAGTCGCTCTTGCCGCTGCTTTTCTTCCACCAGTCGAGGATGCGGCCGACGAAGGGCGAGATGAGCTGCACGCCCGCCTCGGCGCACGCCACGGCCTGCGCGAAGGAAAACAGCAGCGTGAGGTTGCAGTTGATTTTGTCCTGCTTCAATTCGGCGGCGGCGCGGACGCCTTCCCACGTGGAGGCGAGCTTGATGAGGATGCGCTCGCGCGGCAGGCCGGCCTTTTCGTAGCGCGCGATGAGCGAGCGGGCCTTGGCAACGGACGCCGTGGTGTCGAAGGAGAGGCGCGCGTCCACCTCGGTCGAGACGCGGTGCGGGACGATTTTTAGAATCTCGATGCCGAAGGCAACGGCGAGCTTGTCCATCGCGGTTTCGAGCGCGTGACCGCCGCCGGATTCCTGCTTGGCGTCGGCGATGGTCTTGTTCACGAGGTCGGCGTATTCCGGCATCGTGGCGGCCTTGAGGAGGAGGCTGGGATTGGTCGTCGCGTCGCGCGGCTGGTATTTGCGGATGCTGGCGAAGTCGCCGGTGTCGGCGACGATGAGGGAGTGCTGCTTGAGTTGGTCGAGGGTGTTGCTCATAAAAGTCAGTTGGTTAATGGCGGCGAGGAAATTAGCGCAAACCCTGCGGGACTGACAAATCAATTGCCGTCGATGCGCTTCAGGGCGCATTGCGCCCATTTTTTCACGCAACCGCCCGCCCGGATGCTTCAGCGGCCTTTCACGCTTGACGCTTCCGGGCATTGCGGGTGTATTTCGCGCCATGAAATTTCCCCGCCGCTTTGAAGCGCCCGCCCTTCTTCTCACCGCATTTTTTCTCACCGGGAGCGTCCGCGCCGGAGACTGGCCGCGCTGGCGCGGGCCGGAAAACACCGGTTACATCCCGGCGGGCGAGCGCATCCCCGACAGGCTGCCCGCCGACGCGAAGCCGCTGTGGAGAGTCCCGCTGGGCGAGGGCGTGGCGTCGCCGGTCGTGGCGAGGGGCCGCGTGTTCTGCCTCGAAAAGAAGGACAGCAAGGAAATG
The DNA here is from genome assembly GCA_016235585.1 of Verrucomicrobiota bacterium. Classification (GTDB taxonomy): domain Bacteria; phylum Verrucomicrobiota; class Verrucomicrobiia; order Limisphaerales; family JACRJY01; genus JACRJY01. The sequence goes on from JACRJY010000194.1 coordinate 27,766, forward strand.
GTCTTCGCCGTGGACGCCACGAGTGGCCGGCGGCTGTGGAGCGTGGCGCTGGACGATTCGTTTGAGGACACGCAGGGCATCGGCCCGCGCTGCACGCCGACGGTGGACGGCGACCGGCTCTGGGCGCAGTCGCGCAAGGGCGAATTGAAATGCTTTGCCACGGCGGATGGGACACTTCTGTGGCGGAAAAATTTCGTGACCGACTTCGCCGCACCGTTCACCGGCGAGACCGGCCTCGCCGCCGGCGCCGACCGGCACGGCTACAACGGCGCGCCCATCGTGGACGGCGAGAATCTCATCGTGCTCGCGGGCGGCACCAACGGCGCGAGCGTGGTGTGCCTCAAGAAAGCCACCGGCGCGCTCGTGTGGAAATCGCAGAGCGACCCCGCCGCCTACGCGCCGCCGATCATCGTGACCATCGGCGGCATCCGGCAGATCGTGGCCTTCATGGTCACGGGACTCATCGGCGTGGACATCAAGGACGGGCGGCTGCTCTGGCAGGTGCCGTTGAAGACGAAGTTTGGCCGCCACGTCACCACGCCGACGGTGGTGGACGACATCGTGATGGTGGCGTCGCACGAGTTCGGCCTCGTGGGCGTGAAGGTTTCCTCGGATGGGAAAAACCAAAAAGCGGAACAAATCTGGACGAACAAGACAGCGGCGATCAACTTCTCCAGCCCCGTCACAGTCGGCAAGCATCTCTACGGCCTCGGCCCGGCGAAGAACTTGATCTGCGTCGAGGCGGCGACCGGGAAAATCGCCTGGTCGAAGGACGGTGTCATCACCAGCGGTGCGGGCAAGGCGCACGCGGGTTTTCTCGTGGCGGGAAAAAATCTGCTCGCGCTGACGGATGGCGGGCAGCTTGTTCAATTCAGCGCCGCAGCGGACGCCTTCAAGGAAGTCAGCCGCACGCAGGTCTGCGGCTTCAACTGGTGCAATCCAGCCTACGCGGACGGAAAGCTGTATCTGCGCGACGCGAAGGATTTGGCGTGCGTGAACCTGCTGCCGTGAGCGTGTCAGGCGAGGCGTCCGCCCGGCGGCTTGGCGTCAAAGAATTGCAATCCGGCTGCGGCAAACCCGACCAGCGTGCGCTGCCCCGGCTGCCAGCGGTGGCGGGCGCGCTCGACGGTCACGAGCGGATGCGCCGCCGTCCGCAGATGGATGTGTTCCTCCGCGCCGAGCGGTTCCACGAGTTCCACCGTCGCCGGGATGCTTCCGCCCGGCGATTCGCCCGCCGTCCGCAAAGCGAGGTGTTCGGGCCGGATACCGAGGATGATTTCCTGTCCGGCGAATTTTGCGAGCGCCGTCGCACGTTCTGGATCGAGGAGAAGAGAAAATCCCGCACCATCCGCCACTGAAGTTGATTCGTGGAATTCCAGCCGCCCGCCGTCGGCAGCGATGACGCCGCGAACAAAATTCATCGGCGGCGTGCCGAAAAATCCGGCGACAAAGCGATTAGCCGGCTGTTCGTAAATTTCTCCCGGCGATGCGGCCTGCTGGAGCGCGCCGCCGTTCATCACGGCGACGCGGTCGCCCAGCGTCATCGCCTCGGCCTGGTCGTGCGTGACGAAAACCATCGTGAAGCCGAACTGGCGGTGGAGTGTTTTCAGGTCGCGGCGCAACTGCGCGCGGAGCGGCGCGTCGAGCTGCGCCAGCGGTTCGTCGAGCAGCAGCAGCCGGGGCCGCAGCGCGAGGGCGCGGCCCAGCGCGACGCGCTGCGCCTGGCCGCCGGAAAGGGTTTCGGGAAGCTGGTCGAGGCAGTCGGACAGGCCGAGCAGTTCGGCAGTCTGCCGGACACGCGACTCGATTTCTTCGCGGGGAGATTTCCGCCAGCGCAGGCCGGAGGCAAGATTCTCGCGGGCGGTGAGGTGGGGAAAGAGCGTGCGGCTTTGGAAGACCATCGCCACGTCGCGCGCGGCGGGGGCGAGCTTCTCCACGCGCTCCCCGCCGACGGAAATCGCGCCCTCATCTGCCGTCTCCAAACCGGCGATGAGCCGCAGCAGCGTGGTTTTGCCGCTGCCCGACGGGCCGACGAGCGTGAGCAGCTCGCCGTCGGTGACGGTGAGGTTGAGCCGGGCGACGGCGGAAACCTTCCTTCCGCCGGGCGCGGCGAAGGTTTTGGAGAGATGTTCGAGAACCAGTCGCGCCATGCGGAAAAGTTGCGCGGGTCGGCGCGCGGGCGGAATCAGCGGTCGAGCTTGAGCTCGCGGAGGAACTTGTCCGCGCACTCCTTGCAGTAGGTGTGCGTGAACTCGGCCTTCGAGTGGTGGGAGAGGTAGACTTCCAACTGCGTCCAGTAGCCCTTCACGTCGCGGATTTTTTTGCAGCAGGCGCAGATGGGGAGCAAGCCTTGGAGTTCTTTCACCTTGGCCAGGGCTTCCTCCAACTGGATGACGCGGTCTTGAAGTTCCTTCTGGAGGCTGACGACGCGCTCGCCGACGCGCAGGCGCGCGCGCAGCTCGGCGGAGTTGAAGGGCTTGGTGAGAAAGTCGTCCGCGCCGGCGGAGAGGCCGCTGACCTTGTCCTCGAGCGCGGACTTGGCGGTGAGCAGGATGATGTGGAGCGGGCGCTGGCCAAGTTCGGCGCGGGCGCGGCGGCAGATTTCGTCGCCGTTGAGGCCGGGCATGTTCCAGTCCACGATGGCGAGGGCGGGGGCGTCGGGGCGCTGCAGTTCCGCCCAGGCGGCGTCGCCGTCGTTCGCGGCGACGACCTCGTAGTGCCACTTCTTGAGCATCGCCACGAGGGTGGTGCGCGTCACGGGTTCGTCGTCGGCGACCAGGATTTTCATGCGCCTTTCAACAGGGCTTCTAGCTCGCGCTGGACGGCGGCGACTTCCGTTTCAAGTTTCGGCACGGCGGCGACGGCGGTGGCGGCCTGCCCCTGGCGGGCGGGCTCCTCGACGTCGCGCGCGGCGGCGGCGGCGGTTTCAGCGTGAAGCTGGGCGAGCGCGCCCTTGAGCGTGTGGGCGTGGCGGGAAAGAGCGAGGGCGTCGCCGGCGGCGGCGGCGTCCCGGACGCCCTGGAGCTGGCCCGGCCCGGTTTCGAGAAACAGTCCGGCGATTTCCTTCAACAAATCCTCGTCGCCGCCAAGCTCTTCCAGCAGCGTGGCGCGGTCAATCACCGGCGGTCGGTTGGAGTCGGCGGCGGGGTTCATGCAGTGACGACAGTCGCCGCCGGGTGTCCGCCGATCTGGTTGGTGGCATGGTTGGGCACAGGTCTTGCCGCAGAAAATTGCACCCCGGCGGGCGCGCTGCAACAAATTCCTTCCGCCGGGCCGCAAAATAATGGTTGCAATGCCGGGGGCTTGCCCGTATGAATCGCGCCGTTGCAGGTCCAACCGCCGCATCCGCCGCAAGGTGGGATGAGTTCGACAGGCGGTTTTTCCAAACATTCACATTCGCAGTGGCTTCCCAGGTTCACCTGTAGGATTCACAGATTTGAAGATCAGTTTATGAGCAGACCAGACAAGTCAAACAACCGGACGGATCACCAGCGGTCGGACAACCAACGGCCAGACAAACAAGACAGCAAGCCCGGCATCTCCGTGCCGGAGCGCGGCTCCGGGTATCTCGAGGTCGCGGAAAAGGGCTTCGGCTTCCTCCGCTCGCCGGAGAACCGCTACCAGCCCAAGCCGTCGGACATCTTCGTCACGCCGGACTCCATCAAGCGCAGCTTCCTGCGCGAGGGCTGCCTGGTCGAGGGCGCGCTCCAGCCGCCCCACCGCGGCACCAGCCCGCAGCTCAAGGAGGTCATCAACGTCAACGGCGTGCCGTTCGACGAATACACGAAGCTCGTGCGCTTCGAGAACCTCACCTCCATTGACCCGATTGAGAAATTCCGCCTGGAGACCACGCCGGATTTGATCGAGACGCGCGTCATTGATCTCGTCACCCCCATCGGCAAGGGCACGCGCGGCATCATCGTCGCGCCGCCGCGCACGGGCAAGACGACCATTCTCAAGCAGATCGCCAACGCCATCACGGAAAACCACCCGGAAGTCCACGCCATCGTGCTGCTCATTGATGAGCGGCCCGAGGAAGTCACTGACTTCCAGCGCAGCGTCAAGGCCGAGGTCATCGCCTCCTCGAACGATCAGGACTTGGAAACCCACGTGCGCCTCTCGCGCTTTATCATCGAGCGCTGCCGCCGGATGGTCGAGTGCAACAAGGACGTGTTCGTGCTGCTCGATTCCCTCACCCGCGTGGCCCGCGCCTACAACTCCGTCCACGGCGGCTCCGGCCGCACGATGACCGGCGGCGTGGACGCCCGCGCGCTGGAAATCCCGCGCAAGATGTTCGCCTCCGCGCGCAAGATCGAGGGCGGCGGCTCGCTGACCATCCTCGCCACCGCGCTGGTGGACACCGGCAGCCGCATGGATGAACTCATTTTCCAAGAGTTCAAAGGCACCGGCAACATGGAGCTGATTCTCGACCGCAAGCTGTCGGATCGCCGCCTTTATCCCGCGATTGACATCCCGAAAAGCGGCACGCGCAAGGAGGAAAAACTTTTTGCGGCGAAGAACATCGAGCCGATTCGCAAGCTCCGCCGCATGATGGTGGACTTGAACCCCGTCGAGGCGATGGAAACCCTCACCGCCGCGCTCAAGAAGCACAAGACCAACGACGAACTGCTGGCGAAGCTGGTTTAAGAGCTTGTTTGAAAAAGAAAAACGCAGAAATCCCTTGATTTGACGGGCTTTTTTCGCAGCTTTCATTCGCGGCAGCGCTGTTCAGGCGATGAAAATCGCCGCTTACGACACCGACCTCACCCACGACC
>JACRJY010000030.1 GCA_016235585.1 Verrucomicrobiota bacterium
AGGGCAAGAACCAGTTCATGCCGCCCGGCAAAAAGAAGCATTTGGAGCCGTCCGAAATCGCGCTCATCCGCTCGTGGATTGACGCGGGCGCGAAACCTTCCGCCGCCGGCAGCGTGCTCACGCTGAACATTCCGAAGATCGCGCCCAAGGTCGCGCCCGCGAAGTCCGTGACGGCGCTGGCCTATTCGCCGCGCGCAAAGCTCATCGCCGCCGGACGCTATGGCGAGATCGAGCTTCTCGACTCCACGACGCACAAGGCCGTGCGCACGTTGCCCGGCCACCGCGGCAATGTCACCGCGCTCTCCTTCTCCGCCGATGGCGCGCAACTCTTCGCCGCCGCCGGCGACCCCGGCCTCGTCGGCGAGGTGCGGCATTGGAACCTCGCCGATGGCAAACTCATCCGCTCGTGGGAGGCGCATCCCGATGCCCTCTACGCGCTCGCGCTTTCGCCCGACGGCAAGACGCTCGCCACTGGCAGCTACGACCAGCGCATCAAGCTTTGGGACACCGCGACCGGCAAGGAACTCCGCACGCTCAAGGGCCACAACGGCGCCGTCTTCGGCCTCGCGTTTCGTCCCGACGGCCGCGTGCTTGCCAGCGCGAGCGCCGACCGCACGGTGAAACTCTGGAACCCCGCCACCGGCGCGCGTCTCGACACCTTCTCGCAGCCCACGAAGGAACTCTTCGCCGTCGCCTTTGCGCCCGATGGCAAAACTCTCGTCGCCGCCGGCGCGGACAATCGCATCCGCCTCTGGCAGGTCACCGAGAAGGCCGCCGAGGGCAGCAACAAACTTCTCTACACGCGCTTCGGCCACGAGGGTTCGATTCTGAAACTGGCCTTCTCCGCCGACGGCAAGACGCTCGTTAGTAGCGCCGCCGACAAAACCGTGAAGCTCTGGAACGCCGCCGAAGTCACCGAGCGTTCGCAGTTGGAAAAACAATCCGATTGGGCGCCCGCGCTCGCCGTCACAAGCAGCGGCCAACTCATCATCGGTCGCCTGGATGGCACACTCGGCTATTACGATGCCGCCAGTGGCGCGGCCCTCGCGCCGGGCGCGAAGAAATCGGCCAAGCTGAATATCATCCCCGCCGCCAACCGTAACGGCGTCTTCGCGCAACAGAAGGCGAAGAAGAAAGACACGAAAGCCACCGCCAAAGCCGCAGCGGACAAGAAGGCCGCGATGGCCGGCAAGCCGGTGCTCACGCGGTTCGAACCGCCCGGCATCCAGCGCGGCGTCGCGACGGAGGTGAAACTTATCGGCAAGAACCTTGGCGAACTCACCGCGTTGAAGTTCACCAACCTGAAGCTAAAAGCAGAAGTCGTGAAGGTTGATCCGAAAAAAACCGACGAGGCGCTGGTGAAAATCACCGCCGATGCCTCCCTGCCCCGCGCCACCGTGGACGCGAACGCCGTCACCGCCGCTGGCGAGAGCGCGGCGCTCAAGCTCTACGTGGACGATCTGCCGCAGGTTTACTCCGTGATGCCGCCCAAAGCTGGCGCGCCGGTGAAGCTCGCGTCGCTGCCTATGGGTGTGTGGGGTTTCCTCAAGGAGTCGGGCGAGAACGATGAATTCGAGTTCGCCGCGAAGGCCGGGCAGACGCTCGTGTTCGACCTCGAAGCGCGCCGCATCGGCTCGAAGGCCGTCACCCCCGCGCTGCATTTGCTCGATGACACCGGCGCGGTGGTCGCGAGCAATTACGGCATGGAGAACAACACCGATCCATTGTTCGCGTTCCACGTGCCGCGCGATGGGCGATACGTCGTGCGCGTGAGCGAGGTCACGCTCGAAGGCTCGGCGGACCACACCTATCACCTCACCCTCGGCGCGCTGCCTTACGTCACCGGCTTCTTTCCCATCAGCGCGGGCGCGAACCGCGAGGTGGAAGTTTCGCTTGCGGGCTACAATCTCCCCTCGCCCACTGTGCGCGTGAAGACCGGGGCGATGGGCAAGGCGAAGATCCCTCTCGGTGACGCGCTGCGGACGCGCGGCACGCCGGAACTGATGGTCACGGACGGCGCGGAACTCGTCGAAGCAGAGCCGAATGATGCGCCGGCCAGGGCGCAGATGATTCAAGCGCCCGGCTCGGTGAACGGACGGCTTCAATCCGCAGGCGATGCCGACCTGTTCGCCTTTACCGCGAAGAAGGGGCAGCAGCTCGTTCTCGAAACGCTCGCCGCCCGCGCCGGTTCGCCTGCGGACACCAAGATTGAAGTGCTCGACGCGAAGGGCGAGCCGGTGCCGCGGATGCTGATGCAAGCCGTGCGTGATTCCTGGATCAACTTCCGCCGGCAGGACGCGAACCAGCCGGGCGTGCGCATCGCCAACTGGGAGGAAATGGATCTCAACCAATACGTCTGGTTCAACGGCGACATCGAGCGCGTCTTCCGCATGCCCAAGGGGCCGGATGCGGACATGGTTTTCTTCTCCAACGGCGGCAAGCGCCGCGCATGGTTCGACACGACTGCCACGCAGCACGCGCTCGACGACCCGTGTTACGTCGTGGAGCCGCGCCCGCTTGGCGCGAAGCTCATTCCGAACGGTCTTCCCGTCTTTACGCTGAATTACGTCAACGATGACGACGGCGAGCGCGAACTCGGTTCCGATTCGCGCCTGCTCTTCACCGCGCCCGCCGATGGAAAGTTCCTCGCGCGCGTGACCGAGACGCGCGGCGCGGGCGGCGAGCGCAATGTGTATCGTCTCACCGTGCGCCCCGCGCAGCCGGACTTCACGGTGACGCTCAACACGATGAACCTCACCGTCGCCGCCGGCGCGGGCGCGAGCTTCGGATTCAAGGTGGATCGCAAGGACGGCTTCGATGGCTCGATCAGGGTGGAACTTTCCCATCTACCCGGGGGATTCACCGCCACCACGCCGGTGGATGTTGACCCCGGCCATCTTTCCGGCGAGGCGACGATGTTCGCCGCCGAGGATGCAAAGGCCGCGAAGGAAATATGGAGCCAGTTGAAGATCACCGCGACAGCCACGATCAATGCCAAATCCGTGGTGCGTGAAGTGAAACCGTTCAACGCGGTCACGGTCGGAGCGAAGCCCAAGCTGCAACTTGTGATGGAACCCGGCAGCGAGGAGGTGTTGAAGCACGCGCCCATGCTCGCACCGGTCAAGCCACTGGAACTGACCATCGCGCCGGGCGAAACCGTGCCGGCGATGCTGCGCGTGGTGCGTCACGGCGAAACCAATTTCGTCAACCTCGACGTGGACGGCCTGCCCTTCGGCGTGATCGTGGACAACATCGGACTGAACGGCGTGCAGATCCGTCCCGGTGAGAACGAGCGCGAAATTTTTCTCTACGCCGCCAAGTGGGTCGGGGAGCAGGACGCGTTATGTTTCGCCGTGAACCAGTCCGCGCGCAACGACGCCGTGGGCACGCCCGGCACGCAGACGAGTTTTCCGGTGCTGCTGAAGGTGCGAAAGCCGCCCGGCCAGTCTCCGTCCGCGCGCCGGTGAGGGTTGCAGTCGCATCTGTGAAATGGAATGGCCGCAAGAAGGCGCAAAAGACACACAGACGAGCAGGCGGGATGAGTGCCGGTTGCCGGCAATTGGCCCGTTTTGCCGTTGCGGCACCTCGGCGGGCTATTTCAGCTCCCGGATGTAGATGTTGCGGAACTGCATGAGGCTCGACGCGGGGCTTAACTCGCCCGTCTTCGCGTTCGGGCCGCCGTGGTGCTGGAGCGCGAACGCACCTTTCTCCGGCACGCCGGGGAGCTGGGCGTTTTCGATGACGGTCTTTCCATTGAGCACGACGGTGAGGCGGTCGCCCTTCATCGTGATCTCAAACGTGTTCCATTCGCCCACGGGTTTGTCGGCCTTCATCTTCGGCGTGACGCCGGCGCGGACTTCCGGCGGCATCGTCTTGTCCATGCGATAGCCGTAGACCTCGCCGGAGCCGATGGGCCAGCACCAGATGTTGAGCTGCGACTTGCTGGAGCCGCGCAGGTAGATGCCGGAGTCGGCGTTCGGCGTGGGCGTGATGATGTCCTTGCCGTCGGGGCCTTTGGCGTGCGTGCCGTCGGGCAGCACGGTGGGCACGGGATACAGGCCCGTCACCTCCTTGATGCGCCAGTCAATCTTGAGGGTGAAATCCTTGAATTCCTTCTCCGACCACAGGTGTTTCTCGCCCTTGGCCTCGCTGCGCGAATCATAGTCAATCACGCCGTCGAGCACTTTCCAATGGCCGCCGTCGCCCTCCGGCACCTTCCAGTTCGTGAGATCCCTGCCGTTGAACAGGGAGGTGAAACCCTTCGGCGCCTGGGCGGAAACATGGACGGCCAGGGTGGTCAGCGCGAGGGCGGCCAGGCAGCGGGCGAATGAATTGGTGAGGTGGTTTTTCATAAAGTTGCTGGTTCCGGGACGGCACGAAGCTAGCGAGCCGACGGGAGGCTGGCAAGCTTGGTTGTGGTGGCGGGGCCTTTGAGGGCGCGGGGCCGCCTCACTGTTTCTGACGGGGCAGGAGCCGGCGGGTTTTCTGGAACGAGACGGGAAGCGCCGCATGAGCTTTCCCACTCACGCCGGGGTGCGGCGGCTGTTGGCCGTGTTCCATCCGTGTTTAACCCGTGGCTAAAAAATCCCGGCCCTACGCCACTTTCACCTTGAGCTTGTTGCCCTTGATGCGGGCGCGGTTGAGCTTGGAGATGATGGCGTTGACGTGCTCGGCGGTGACATCCACGAAGAGATGGCGCTCGCGGATGTCCACGGTGCCGACGGTGCCGGTGGGCAGCCCCGTCTCGCCAAGAATCGCCCCGACGACATCGCCGGGGCCGACGCCCATCTCCTCGCCGACGTTCATCCAGAGGCGGGTCTGTTCGGTGGGTGTGCGGCGGCTGGGCTTGGGGGACGGTTTCCCGGCGAGCCACGGCTCGGCACGCTCGCGGTGCCCGGCAAACGGCGGCGGGCGCTCGCCGCCAAAGGATCGGACGGGATAGGTCTTGGCCAGCTTGGGCGCGGGAAACTTGACGGGCTTGGCGGGCGCGACCGGCGCGGGCGCGGGGCTGGCCGGGGCGGCCGGAGCCGGAAGTATTTCGGTGTCGGTGCTGGCGGGTGATGATGGAGGCGGTGTGGCGGGTGGGACAGCTTCGGCGCGAACCGGCTCCGGTGCTGACGCGGGCGCGGGCATCGGAGCGCCGGACTCCGTTCCGGCCTGAGGCGCGGGAATTTTCTTGAGCCGTGCCGGGGCGGAGGCGGGCGCGCCCGTTGAAAAAGGCTTTGCACTCCGAATCGGTCTGACAAAGGGCGTCCCGTCCTGGCGCGGGCGTTCGTCATAACGCTGCGGACGGTCGAAGCGCCCGCCGCGTTCCGGGCGCGGGCCGTCGCGGAAGTTGCCGCGTGGCGGACGCTCGTCGCGCTCGGGGCGGTCGTATTCTTCCGTGCGCGCGGCGGGTTTGGGCGCGGCTTCGCCGCCCTGAAGTTGCGCGAGGCACGCGGAGGCGATGTCGGTGGAGGTGAAGCCTTCTTCGAGCAGGCGCTCGATGAGCGCATCCTGCTTCTTGAACTCGCCGCTTTGCAGCGTCGCGCGGATTTTGCCGATGAAGACATTCTCGCGCGCCTCCTCGACCTCGGCCTCGGTGGGGATGCGCGCGCGCTGAACCCGCGTGTTCGTGTAGCGCTCGATGTGGCGGATTTGAAACAGCTCGCGCCCGGAGACGAACGTGATCGCCCGCCCGCTGCGGCCCGCGCGGCCCGTGCGCCCGATGCGATGAACGTAATCCTCGCCGTCGTAGGGCAGGTCGTAGTTGAAGACGACTTCCACGTCGTCCACGTCGATGCCGCGCGCGGCGATGTCGGTGGCGACGAGGAATTCCAAACCGGACTTGCGGAACTTGTTCATCACGCGGTCGCGCTGGGCCTGGTTCATGTCGCCGTGCAGCCGGTCGGCCATGTAGCCCGCCGCTTCGAGGTAGTCCACGAGGTCGTCCACCATGCGCTTGGTGTTGCAGAAGATGATGCCGAGCTTGAGATCGTGGATGTCAATGAGCCGCGTGAGCAGCTCCATCTTGAAGCGCCGGTCCACCTCGTAATAAATCTGCTCGACGGTCGGCACCGTCATGGCCTTCTGCTCGATCTTCACGTTCTGCGGCTCGCGCGAATACTTCTCGATCAGGTCGCGGATGGGCCGGGGCATCGTGGCGGAGAAGAAGACCGTCTGCCGCTCCTTCGGCACGGACTGGAGGATCAGTTCGATGTCGTCGCGGAAGCCCATGTTGAGCATCACGTCGGCCTCGTCGAGCA
>JACRJY010000198.1 GCA_016235585.1 Verrucomicrobiota bacterium
CGGGTTGAAGCGGACGATGGGTTCGACGCTGACCTCACGCAAACCAAGTCAACTGCTGGCCGAAGCCGCCTTCAAGGTGCTGGCTTACACCCTCCGGCGTTAGCCGAACCAAGGCAGTCACCGATGTTTTCAACAGAGCAGTAGGGAATCTGTTTGCCGGCGGCCATCAGCCGCAGATCGGCCAGTGAAGGCGCGGCGTGGGCGAGCACTTCGAGGTCGAGTTCCAATTGCTGCACGCCGTCGCCCGCTCGCCGCACCGGCTTGCGGAATTTCCAGGCGGCGACATCCAGCGGCGCTCCGACGAGCGCCAGTGCGGCCAGCGGTTCCGGCGAGCGAAAGGCGGGATTCGCCGCCAGCGCGCCGCTCTGCACCGGCGCGGGCTGAACTGTCTTCAAACTGCCGCGCAATTGCGCGAGGTCATAGCGCGGCGCGGCGCACTGGGAATTGCCGGAGAGCAGATGAAGCTTTCTCGCCGCTGGCGCAACCAGCGTCACCAGCACGGGCCTTCGCTCCGCGCGGACGGTGGAGATTTGGAGCGGCGGATTGTCGTCGTTGCGGATGGCGAGAATCAACTCGCGCGCGGGCGCGACCACGTCCACGGCGAAAGTCAGGTTGGAAACGGCGCGCTGTTCCGGCAGCACGAGGCGATAGAGCGAGCCGGCGGTCAGCGTGAACTCCTTCGCCTCGCCATCTGCCAGCCGGCGCTCGCGCAGCGCGACGGCGCGGGAGAACACCGGCTCGTCCGTCAGCACGGTCAGGCCCGCGAGCGTCACGTTCGCAGCGGAGAAGCGCAGCGTGAGCAGAGTCTCTCGCTCCGCTTCGATGCGCTCGGTTATTTCCACGCCGAGCGGTTCGGCGGGTGCGGACTCGGCGCTGTCCGCGTGCAAGGTCAGGCCGGTCGTGGGAATCGGCGGCGAGCGCTGGTCGTCGAGCGTCAGGCGCAAGTGCCGCCAGGTTTGCGGCGCGAGATCGATGCGCCGCTGGCTCGCGCCGTCGCGCTGCGTGAAGACCGGCACGCCGTCGGCCAGCACCTTCCAGTTCGCGCCGTCGTCGGAGCCTTCCACGCGTGCGGCCTTGAGAAATTCGCGCGCGGGCGTTTGCAGCGTCACCGCGCGCAGCGGACGATCCAAGCCGGTTTCCACCGTGATGACCGTGGCCACCGGCTGGACGGTCGTGGTGGTCTTGCGTGGCGCAAGAGTTGGTGCCGCACGCTGGACGGGGCGTTCGAGGTCGAATGGAATTTCCCGCCCCGCGTCGTCAAAAATCCGCAAGTCCTCCAGCGCCGGACGCGCGGCGTCAATCATCTCGACCGGCAGGCTGAAGCGCGTGAGTCCGGCGCGCTCGATGGTGACGGGCTGGACGTTTTTCCAGCCGGAGGGAAATTCCGCGCCGTTCACGCTGGCCAACGCCGCCGCCATCGCCACGCTGGCGAGAGCGAAGGCGGATTGGCATGGGATGCAACGTGATTTCATAGCTGCGGCTTTTCACTTTCCTTCCCGGCGGCGTCTTTCGTTCGCGTGGCCTCGCTGGAAAGAAATCTCTGGTAGATGAACGAGATGAGCATCAGCACCACCGCCAGGCCGATGAACGAGCCGATGCGATACAGCCCGCCCAGCCGCCACAGGTCGTGGAAGAAAAGTTTCAGCAGCGTCACCACCATCAGCCCCATGCCGGCGCGGCGCGCGGGAACAATGCGCCGCTGGAAGCCCACGACGAGCAGGCCGAGCGCGAACAACGCCCACGCCAGCGAGTAGGTCATGTCGCGCGCGAGGCTGCCGGAGAACTTGAAGGTGAGCGTCGCGCCTTCGCTGAAGAAGTCGGCGATTTCGATGTTCACCAGCAGGAACGCGAGCACGGCGCCGAGCGTGTTGAGCAGCGGCGGGGCGTTCACGCCCAGCACTCGCTCGTGCGGCGGGCGCAGCAGCCGTGCGCCGGCAAACAGGCAGGCCGTGGCCAGCCCGTAGGCGTAGAGATACCAGTTGAGGATGCGCGTGGCGCTGCGCGCATGGTAGTGGAAGACCGCCGGGTTCAGCGCCAGCCGCGCGAATGCGACCACGAGCAGCGCGACGCCGACGACGCGCAGTCCCGGATGCGGCACGCGATGGAAAAGCCAGAGCAGCGCCGCGCCTTCCAGCGCCCAGGCGACGGTGAGCCATTGCCGCTCGAACTGGATGGGGAAAATCAGCGTGACGAACAGCAGCGCCGCGCCGCCAAAGAGCGCGAGCAGGGTGTTGCGAACCGGTTCGTCCGCCGCCAGCCGCCGCACGAGCCAGACCAATCCCGCGAACAGGGGCACCGCGCACACGGCGGGCACCAGTCCGAGCGCGGGGACGGCGGGCAGGTTCGCCTTGACGACGGGATAGATCAGCAGGAAGTGCAGCGGCAGCGACAGCGCCGAGGCGATCCACGACCAGCGCCGCTTCTCGTTCGTCTCGGCGAAGAAAAACGGAAACAGCAGGAACGCGCCGGCGAAGCCCGCGTTCCACGCCAGCGCCAGCCAGTCCGGCGTGTCGCCATTGCCGGCGAAGTGGCGCTGGTGCCAGAGAAATTCCAGTGCGAAGGCCGAGCCGAGGGTAATCGGCGTGAGCACGTCGAGCTTGAAAATCTTCACCACGCCGAGCAGCAGCACGACCAGCAGCGCGGCCAGGCCATAGACCGGCGAGGGATTCGCCAGCGGCAGCCGCGCCGTCACCATGATGAGCAGCAGAAACGGCAGGATGGCCGTCATGCCCGCGAGCGGAACCACCATTTCCTGCGTCGGCGAAACGGCGTCCACGCCGGGCAGGGAGGGATTGATTTCGGCGAGCTTGGGCAACACTTTTTTCACGGCCCAGATGCCGAGCAGAAGGAAGAAAATGGCAAAGCCGCCGATGACCAGCAGCGTGCCCGGCAGGCCGACCCAGCCGTGCAGCTCGGCGGGGATGCGCAGCACCCAGCACCCCGCCGCCACCGCCGTCAGGAGAAACACCGCGAAGATGGCCGCGAGCGACATGGTGACAACCGCCAGCAAAATCGCCAGCGCGTCAATCAGCAGCACCACCGGCCACACGAGGAACGAGGGCGCGGACAACTTGAACAGCGGAATCAACACCAGCAGCAGCGCCAGCGGCGGGAACAGATGCGCCCACCACACCGGCGACGTGTGCGGGTGCAGCTTTTGCCAGACGATGGGGAACACCGAGTGCAGCACGGCGAACAGCAGATAAAACCCGAGCGCCCAGTGGAGCAGGTCGGGCTGCAGGAATCCTCCGGTCCAGACTGCCAGCAGCAGGAAGACCGCGCCGCCCGCGAGGAGTTGCACCGGGCGCAGGCGGTCGCGCAACCACGCCACGCCGAGCAGCGCGCAGTCGAGCAGGAATACATACGAGAGCATCAAGCCGGGCCGCGCGCCGAGTTCCTTATATGGCCGGACAAAGGTGTAAAGCGCGAAGGCCAGCCCGACCGTGGACATGAGGATGGAGGAAACAGTTGTCCATTTTTCCATGGTGTCACGTTCCGGGAACAGCCGCTTGTGCGCGAAGGTGAAGGCCGCGAAGAACAACGCCGCGAAGAACAGGAACACGGCGAGCGCGGTGTTGATTTTCTCCACTTCGAAGAATTTTTCCGCCCAGCCGAGTTGCATGACAACCGTCGCGACGGCGGCGAGCAAGGTCAGGTGCGTCCAGCGCTTGCGAAACGCCACGGCCAGCAGGCCCACATCGAGGATGGCGAGGTAGCCAAAGAGGCCCAGCGGATTGTCCTGCCCGGTGGACAGCAGCGGCGGCGTGAGGAATCCGCCGAGCAATCCCAGCACTGCGACGACCTGCGCGTCCAGCCGCACCGCGAGGAAGAACGCCACGGCGGTCACAAGGCACATGAGCGCAAACGTCGCCGTGGAGCTGCCGATGATTTTGTAGTAGGCGTGCGCCGCGAAGAAGTCGGCGTAAAGCACGAGCACGCCCGCGGCGCAGAGGCTTTGCACCAGCACGGCGTAACGTTCGCGGTTGAGCCGCAATCCGCCGACGAGCAGGCCGAGGCCGATCAGCAGCCCGCCCGCCACGCGCATCTGCGGGCTGATGAGGTTGTGATCGAAGGAATACTTCAGCGCGAAGGCAACGCCGAGAAAGGCGACCAAGCCGCCAAGCCAGGCGAAAAGTTTCACACCGAGAAACTGCTCCCAGTTGAAGCTGGGCGCGGCCTCGCGCGGCGCGGATTCGGGAACAGCCTGCCAGTCCGGCGGAAGCTGTGGCGGCGACGCATCGGGGGCTTGTGCGAGCGCCTCTTTCAACTGCGCCGCCACACTGGACGGCTCCAGAATTTCCGGCATTGGCGAAGGTTCCGTGCTTTCGACCACCGGCACGGGAGCAGTGGAAAGTTTGATCGGCGGGGCGGGCGGGGCTTCTCGAACGAATGTGACCGCCGGCGGTGGCATGGCCACCGCAGCGGCCGGGGTTTCAACGGCGAGGGATTTTTTATGGGCCTCGGCCTGCTGCCGGGCGGCTTTGATTTCCAGCAGTTCGAGGCGGCAGCGCATCTCCTCCATCCTGTTCCGCAAGTCGATCACCTGAACAATCAGCCAGATGGGCGCGATGATGATCAGGGCGACCAGACCCAGCGCGACCAGCACAAGGAGTTCAGCGGCGGCAAACATGGGAACCTCCTTGGATTCCAGCATAGGGCCGGGAGTTTGGCAGCAAGAATTTCATGGCCGCAGCCTGCCCGATGCCGCGCACCGGGAGGTAATTGAAAATTCGCGTCAGGCTATTGAAAAATTTTCCGGCCCGGCCGCCGCCGAACGCCGCTAAACTTTTTTCAAGCGCGGCCCCTTGGGCGTGTCCTCGATGGCCCAGCCTTTGGCCTTCAACTCGTCGCGGATGGCGTCGGAGCGTTTGAAGTCTTTGGCCTTGCGCGCGGCCTGACGCTCATCGAGGAGCGCGAGCAGCTCCGGCGGCGCTTCAGCGGAACCGCCTGTGCCGAGGCCGAACACGGAATCCAGCCGCGCCCACGCGCCCAGCGCGTTGGCGGCTGACGCAGCGGAAAGCTGGCTCGCGGCGAGCAGGCGGTTCGTCTCGCGCACCCACTCGAACACCGCGCCCCACGCGGCGGAGACGTTCAAGTCCTCGTCCAGCGCGGCGGTGAAATCGGAAATCAATTTCGCCGCGCCCCTCTCCCGTCCGTCGGGCACCCTCTCCCCGTCGGGAGGGGGGAGGGTCGGGGGGAGGGGGCGGGCGGTTTCGTCAAGCTGGACGCGCGGCAACGCGTCCCTACCAGTCAACTCGCGCAGCTTGCCCAAGCACTCATCAATCCGTGCCAGCGCCGCGCGCGCGCCTTGCAGGCCTTCAATCGTGAAGTTGAATTGCTCGCGATAGTGCGCCGTGAGCAGCAGGTAGCGGATTTCCCGCCCGGTGAAGCCCTTCGCCAGCAGGTCGCGCAGCGTGAAATAATTCCCCAGCGACTTGCTCATCTTCTTTCCCTCGACGAGCAGGTGCGCGCCGTGCATCCAGTGCCGCACGAACGGCTGGCCGGTCGCGCCCTCGCTCTGCGCGATTTCATCCTCGTGATGCGGGAACATCAAATCCTCGCCGCCGAGGTGCAGATCAAAGCTCGCGCCGAGATGCCGGATGCTCATCGCGCTGCACTCGATGTGCCAGCCGGGCCGGCCCTCGCCCCACGGGCTGGGCCACGCCACCGCGCCGTCCTCCGGCACGCGCGCCTTCCAGAGCGCGAAGTCGGCGAGCGACTCCTTCTCGTATTCGTCGCTGGCCACGCGCTCGCCCGCGCGCATCCCGTCGAAATTCAGGTTCACGAGCTGGCCGTATTTGCAGCCGCAGCCGCGATACTTCTCGATGCTGAAATAGATGGAGCCGTCCGCCGCCTGATACGCGACGCCGCGCGCCAGCAGCTTCTCAATCAGCGCAATGATTTCGGGGATGTGCTCCGTCGCGCGCGGCAGGAGATGCGGCGCGAGGCAGCCGAGCGTCTTCAAATCTTCGAGGAACGCCGTTTCGTATTGGCCGGTGAAGTCGCGCAGGGAAGTGTTCGCCTCGCGGACGCGCCGGATGATTTTGTCCTCCACGTCCGTGATGTTCATCACGTGCGTGACGGCGTGGCCCTTGAACTCCAGCCAGCGCCGCACGAGGTCGGCGAAGACGAACGTGCGGAAGTTGCCGATGTGCGCGAAGTCATGCACCGTCGGGCCGCAGCAATACATCCCGACCTTCGGCGGCGCGAGCGGCGCGAACTCCTGCACGGAGCGCGATAGTGTGTTGAACAATTTCAAGGCCATATTTGCGCGCGAAGAGTAAGCGCGGTGACTTGAAAGAAAAGCGGAAAGCAAAAGCTGCGGTTCAGCGCAACCGCCGCATCCGCCACAGGGAAAGCAGCGTGTAAAATGCGACCGCAATCGCGTAGCCGACAACACCCAGGCCAATCGCCAGCACCAGCCAGTTGCCAGCGAAATAGGCCACGCCCGCGCCCACCGCGCCGGTAAGCAGCGTCTCGCCAAAGAGGCACGCGAGATACAGCCCCAGCGGCGTGCGTGTCATCACGCCGGCGACCCAGGCGCGGTATTCGTTCTCGCCCAGCGCGCGCATGGCCCAGGCGGATTTGAAGTTCCGCGCCGCCACGAGCAGGCTGGTGGTGACGACGATGACGGATGGCAACGGCCACGCCGCCAGCAGGCCGGACAGGAGCAGGTTCACCAGCGCGCCCCATTTCCAGCCGAGCTTCTTGGCGATAGGATTGGCCTCCAGCGCGAGGTTCGGCGTGGCGACCCACGTGCTCAAGAAATCCATCCCGCGCCCGAACAGCAGCAGCGCGAGCACCACGAAATACTCGCGGCTGGCGAAGGGAACGGAATCTTCCATGGGAAAGGATGAGGTATGAATTATGAGGGATGAAATTCCAGAGGCGGCAGTCGGAACGCGTCCGTTTCATCCCTCATAATTCATCCCTCATACCTTTTTTCCGTAAATGTTCTCCGGCGTTTCGAGCTGCGGCTCCGTGTTTTTCCACTTCTCGCCCTTGTCCTCAACACTGCGGAAAAAGCAGCTCTTGTAGCCCTCGTGGCAGGCCGCGCCGGTCTGCTCCACCTGGATGAGCAGCGTGTCGCCGTCGCAGTCGAACGCGATGTCCTTCACCACCTGCACGTGGCCGCTGGACTCGCCCTTCATCCAGAACTTCTGGCGCGAACGGCTCCAGAAGTGCGTCTTGCCGGTGGCGATGGTGGTTTCTAGCGAGGCGCGGTTCATCCACGCCATCATCAGCACGCGCCCGGTGGACTGCTCCTGCACGATGGCGGGGATGAGGCCGTTGGCGTCGAATTTCAATTTGTCGTAAAAGCTCATGTGGAATTTATGATTTACGATCTACGATTTACGATTTGCGCGCCGCCCGCAAGCGGGGAATCGGGCAGCGAATCGCTGCCGGACGCATATCAAATTATTCCTGGGAGTTTGAGTTCTCTCATTAGCACCCGGCTTTAGCCGGGTGAAGCAGAACCAGAAAGAGCAGAAACGGTTTTAACCGTTTCCTCGACTGGCGGGCGAGTGGTGTCGTGGCCAAGCCGTTAAAACGGCTGAACCTGAAGTTGCGCCCGACACCGGGCTGAAGCCCGGTGCTAATGAGAGGCTGCAAGAAATTGAAGGCACTCGTCGCTGCCCCACCGGCGTTCACAGCATCTCCACCACGCGCTGAAGCTCTTCGTCCGTGTTGTAGAAGTGCGGCGAGAGGCGCAGATATTTCTTCCCGGCACGGTCGGCGCGAAGCGAAGTCACGACGCCGTCTGCGGCGAGTTGCTTGTGCAACGCGGGCAGATCGGCATCCTCGCGGTGAATGGTGATGATGGCGCTGGCGTTCTCCTTCGGTGCGGTGGCCTGGAGCACCGTCCAGCCCCGCGACTGCAACGCGGGCACCAGCCACGCGCGCTTGCGGAGCAGTTCGGCACCGATTTCGTCCACGCCCGCTTCGAGTATGAGTTCCATCGCGGCCTTCAGCCCGGCGAGGCCGAGGAGATTGTGCGTGCCGGCCTCGTAGCGCTGCGCGCCGGAGCGGAAGGCGAGTTCCTCCTGCGGCACGTAGTTCGGGCTGCGGACGTTGTTCCAGCCGAGCACCGTCGGGCGCAGCATTTCTTGCAACTCCTTCCGCACATAGAGCAGCGCCGTGCCGCACGGGCCGAGCAGCCACTTGTGCGCGTCGGCGGCGAGGAAATCAATGTGCTCCACCGTCGTCGGAAACGCGCCGAGCGTCTGGATGCCGTCCACGCAGAAGAGGATTTTCCGCGCGCGCAGCGCCTTGCCGATGGCCGCGAGGTCGAGCCGCCAGCCCGCCACGAAATGACACGAGGCCAGCGCCACGAGCCGCGTCTGTTCGTCCACCTGGCCCAGCACGTCCACGGCGCGGATGCGGCCCAGTTCCTTCACGTTGAGGAAGCGCACCTCGACGCCCCGGTCGGCCAGCGCCATCCACGGATGCACGTTCGCCGGAAAATCATCGTGATACACCAGCACATGGTCGGTGCGGCGGAACGTGAGGCCGTTGGCGACGGTGCTCAAGCCCGCCGAGGTGTTGGCGACGAAGGCGATTTCCTCGAACTTCGCGTGCAACAGGCGCGCGGCCAGGTCGCGCGTCTCGTTGGTCATCGTGAAGAGCGCGACCTCCTGGTCATCGTGCGTGCTGTTGAAGGCGTAGTGCGCCACGGCGTCGGCCACGCGGCGCGGCAGCGGGCAGACGCCCGCGTGCGCGAGGAAAACCTTGTCGCGCGCGACGGGGAACTCCGCGCGGCGCAGTTCCTCGTTGGCGAGAATTTCGGAAACAGTCACGCAGGGAGAATTCCGTAGCGCGCGCGGGGAATCCAGCAGATTTGCGCCGGGCGTTTTTTAGCCACGGATGGAACACGGAACAAACACGGACTCAATTTCACGGCGTTCCCTGCAGCCGGTAAAACTTTCGCTCCGTGCCGGAATTAATGGGCGCGTTCACCCGCAGGACGCCGCCGGTGCTGCTGGTCACATTCGTCCATGGCTGCCAGTTCACCAGGTTCGTGGAGGATTCCAGCCGGTAGCTCGCGTTCTTTTCCAGGTTCAACCGAAGCTGCACCGTCCCATTGGTGGCCGGGCGCTCGGAGTGCAGGCCGACTTGAAACGCCCGCCCGGTGTGCGTCGGGTCGTGGCGGAACATCGGCCACGGACTGCGGGCCAGTGCGGCCCAGCCCTGAAACGCGTAGAGCTTACCGTCGTCGGAGCCGAAATAGACGACGCCCGTCGGGCCGATGACGGGCGCGCCACAGATGGGGCCGCCGACGGTGAATTGCCAGTCCACCGTGGCGTTGGTGGTCAGCGCGTAGAACATGCCCGCCTCGGTGCCGAAGTAAATCGTGCCGTCCCCGGCCAGCGCGGGCGAGGCGGTGATGGCCGCGCCAGCGGCGAACTGCCATTTCAGCGCGCCGCTCGCGCTGATGGCGTAGAGGTTGGATTCCACGCTGCCGACGTAGATAGTGCCGTCGGCGGCCACCACGGCGGGGGAGAAGTTGGAACTCGTCACGCCGGAGTCCCAGAGGAGCTGGCCGCTGGAATCAAAGGCGCAAAATGAAGATTGGGGAGACAAACCCGGTTGGAGAGTGGTTACGTTCGTGGTTCCACCGCCGGGCAAGGCGATCGTTTGCACGACCAAATTGGTGACAAGCAATCGGGATGGTGCCAGTGCCTCGCCGCGTGCAGAAAATACAGGAGAGGAAAAGAGCCTCCCGGTCGAAAGGAGCCTGATTCCCATTGTCTCGGTGGCGATTGCATTCAGCGGCCCGGCTCCAGAAGTGATTGTGGTAATGCTGCGACCACCCGGGCCAGGAATCACATTTGTTGTGCTGAATGGGGTCAAGACAGCCAAATGAAAAACACCGCTTGGACTCACACTTAAGACCGCCCCAGTGGCACCGACGCTGTTCGATGAAGATTGGATTTCCCACTGGGGCTGGCCGTCAGGCTGGATTGCAGCCAGGGTAAAGCCCGACGGGTCGTTGGTGCTGTTTGTCGCAAAGACGTTCCGGCCTAGAAAGATTCCGTTGAGGTTTCCATCGGCCCCCAAGGCAAAATCATCAGGCGCTGGTCGCTGCCAGCGAATCGTGCCATCCGTGTTCAAGGCAAACAACCCGTTGGTCGTAGTCACGGTTGTCGCTGTTACACCGCCGGGGAGTGCAATCGTCGTGGCTTGCGACTGTTTTCCGCTCAAAAAAAGTGTCTGGCCGTCACCGATGACGACATTGCCTCTCACTGGAATTACAACCTCCCATTGTCGGCTGCCGTCTTCCAGGATCGCCGAGAGCTTGTGGGCAACATGGGTGAGCAGGTTGCCGCCGGGGCCTGTGACCGTGTTTGAGATGGTGAAACAAAAATAAACCATCCCGTTTTCCGCCAAGGCTGGCGCGGTGAGATATGTCCCGCCCGTATCGTATTCCCACAGCTTTGTCCCCGGCAATTCTGCGACCGCAGCGGTCAGCGGCCATGCCAACGCAGCCAGCAGGCAGAACCATTGGTTCCAGCGCCTGAAATTGGGGCGGCTGTTGCTCATATCCTCGCTGTTTCTGGCATTCTTCCCGTGATGAAGCGAGCCGTTTCTTCGCCCCAGTTCCCACGGCACAGGTCCTCATCGGCCAGAATCCCGGAAACAGCCATGCGGGGAATCCAGCAGATTTGCGGCAGGCGGTTTTTTAACCACGGAGGAAACACGGAACCAACACGGATTCCCTCAAAACGATCAGGCATTTTGCCGCACGTGGCGGGAGTTGAAGTCGCCGCGCGGCCCGGTAGGATGGCCGCATGGTTTCCGCCATCATCGTCGCCGCCGGCAAGGGCACCCGCATGGGGCCGGACGTGGACAAGCTGTTTCTCCCCGTCGCGGGCCGCCCGCTCGTCGCCCACACGTGGCGGCGGTTCGACGCCGCGCCGGGCGTGGATGAAATCATCCTCGTCGTGCGCGACGGGATGCAGGGTGCCTTCGCCGAAATGGCGGCGGAATACGGTTTCAAAAAACCGCACCGCCTCGTCGCCGGCGGCAAGGAGCGGCAGGACTCGGTGTGGAACGGGTTGCAGGCGCTCGCCCCGGCGGCGGAAATCGTGGCGATTCAGGACGGCGCGCGGCCCTGCACGGCGCCGGCGGTGATTGCCGCGACCATCGCCGCCGCCCGCGAAACCGGCGCGGCGGTCGCCGCGCAGCGCGTGACCGACACCATCAAGGAGTCCGACGGCGGCGCGCTCGTGGCGCGGCACATTGACCGCGCGCGGCTCTGGGCCGTGCAGACACCGCAGACTTTTCGCGTGCCGGTGATTCGCCGGGCGTTGCAGACGGTGCGCGAGCGCGGCTTGCTCGTGACGGATGACACCGCCGCGTGCGAACTCATCGGCCAGCCCGTGAAACTCGTCGAGAGCGCCGCGCCGAATCCCAAGGTGACCACTCTCTCGGATGTGCCCTACATCGAGCTGCTGCTCCAGCGGGAAGCGGCGTAGTTGTTGGCAACGAGGAGCGCCGAGCATTGCTCGGCAGGCGAGAACAATTGTGGCAAACCGTGCCGAGCAATGCTCGGCGCTCCAACTCTGCGGCGCGGGTTCCTCAACCCAGCGCCCGTTTCAACAAGTTCGAGGTGATGCGCTGCACGCGCTCGTCCGGCCCGTGCGGACGCGACCAGTGCGACCACGGAAGCATATGCCCCGGCGGATCGCCCAAGCCCTGCGCCCAGAAAATGGTCGCAGCGTTGAACACGAAGTTTTTCTTCGGGCCGGGATAAATTGTGGCGGTCCAGTGGGCGGGCGTAGTGCCGCCGGCCCACACGAGCCCCTCGGCCACGACTTCGTTGCCGGGAATTTTCGCGGGCGCACCGTGATGTTCCCAGCCGACGAGGCCGGGAATCGAGTCGCCCTTCTTCATGCCGGTGCCGGCGAAAATCCAGTGGTTCGGTTTGGTGCAGGTCCAGTCGCCACCGCCGTTGAAGGGGATGATGCTGCGCGCGCCGATGATGAGGCTCTCGTCGGGGCCGACGCGCTTCCATTCCTTGGTGAAGACGCGTTCCGCCTGCGAAATCTCGGCATCGGTGAGTCCGCCAAAGAGTCCGGCGCGTTCGAGGATGCGATGGGCGCGCCCGTCGGAGGACGGCAGGAAGGGCGTGACGCCGAAGACGGAATTGCCGCAGAGCCAGAGCACGTTCACGCCGTCGTCAATCGCCTTCTTCACCGCGTGGTATTGCCGCACGTCCCAATACTCGTCGTGGCCGATGCTGATGAAGGTTTTGCAGCGCGTGATCTGCGCGGCGTCGAGGCAGTCGCTGTTCGAGCAATACGTCACGTCGTAGCCCTGCTGCTCCAGCCAGTAGGCGGCGGGGAACTCGAAGCACAGCCACTCGCCGCTGCCGAGCGACTGCGGATTCTCGTAAATCTGCGCATACTTCGCGTAGGGCCGGTCGAAGCTCACGGCCACGTCGCGCGCGTGCGCGCCGCGCGGGTCGGTGTAGAGCGAATGGCTGTCGGGCCATTTGTTGTAGGCCTGCCAAGTGTTGTCGCTGCACTGGAAGAGAATGTCGGCCTTGCGCGTGTCGCGGACGATGAAGACGACGTAGTTCTGCCAGTAGGGCTTGTCCGTCGCCTCGGGAATCGTCGTGAGTCGGCCAAGATAGACGCCGCTCGGCCAGTCGGCGGGAATTTTTATTGAAACGCTCGGCTCCCATTTGCACTCGCGCAGTCGCTTCGGGCCGATCTCCGGGTCGGGCTGCTTTTTTCCCGCGAGCGGGCCGAGCACCGTCATCAGCCGTGCGCCGCGTCCGCCGTAGTAGCCGGTGCGGAAAATCTCGAGGGTGAACTTCGCCGCCGGATTCGTGCTGACGAAAATGTCGAGTGTTTCGCCCGCAAGCACGGATTGCTTCGAGCAGTAGCCCTCGATGTTCGAGGCGCGGAAGCCGGCGGCCTTGTCGAGTTTTACGCGCGTGAGCTGCCAGTCGAGCGCGCCCGCACGGGAGTTTTCCTTCGGGATGATGGTCGGCTTCGGAGCCGCAGGCGCAGCCACAGCATCACCGCCACCCACCGCGCTGGCCAGCGCGGCGACCGCGCCCGCCTTGAGAAAGTCGCGGCGCGCAAGCGAGGCGCGTTGCTGGCTCTTGTTTTTTTCCATGCGTGTTGTGATGAGGATGAGAGTATTCCTCGGACGAGGAGCGAGCGAGCAGGATTCATGAGGGAGCCGGGGGCAGCGAGCATGGCGGGGCAACCAGCGGCAAGGTTTCGACAAGAATTGCGAAAATGGCGGGCGAACCAGTGGCAGTCTAAACCCGCATGAATACAACAAATCAGCTTTCTCGCTGGCAGAACTTTCCCTCCAGCCGCCGGCAGTTTCTCCATCGGTTCGGCATGGGCTTCGGCGCGTTGAGCCTCGCGGGCATGGTGCCGGAGCTGCTCTCGCCGTCGGGAGCGGAGGCGGGCGTTTCCATGTCGCCGCTGACGCCGCGCCAGCCGCACTTCGCGCCGAAGGCCAAGCGGGTCATCAGCATTTTCGCGCAGGGCGGGCCGTCGCATCTCGACACGTGGGATCCGAAGCCGGATCTCGCCAGGCAGGACGGCAAGCCCATCGGAGAAGGCAGCGGCGTGGCATGGGGGTCGCCGTTCAAGTTCAATAAAATGGGCAGGAGCGGCGTGGAGGTGAGCGAGGTGTTCCCGAACCTCGGCCAGCACATTGACGACATGTGCGTCGTCCGCTCGATGTATATTGATGCGCCGGTGCATGAGTTCTGCACGGTGATGATGAACACCGGGTCGGGCCGGCTGGTGAAGCCCAGCGTCGGCTCGTGGGTGACTTACGGCCTCGGCAGCGAGAATCAGAACCTGCCCGGCTTCATCGTCCTCGCGCCCGGCACGCCGCTGGCCGGGGCGCAGAACTGGCGCTCGGCCTTTCTTCCCGGCGCGTATCAGGGCACGCACATCAACACGCGCTACACGAGCATCGAGAAGCTGATCGAGAACATCCGCAACGGCTACACCTCGCGCGGGGAGCAGCGCGAACAGCTCGATTTGCTGGCGAAGGTCAACTCGCTCCACAGCCAGCAGCTCCAGAAGGACGCGGCGCTCGAGGCGCGCATCCAGTCCTTTGAGCTCGCCTTCCAGATGCAGATGGAGGCGAGCGACGCGTTTGATGTGTCGAAGGAGCCAGAGGCCGTGCGCGCGGCCTACGCGGCGGACACCGAACAGGGCCGCCAGATGCTCATCGCCCGCCGGCTGCTGGAGCGCGGCGTGCGCATGGTGCAGGTGTGGCACAACGGCTGGGATCATCATGCCGGACTCGAGGCCGCCATGCGCCGCAAGGGCGGCGAGTGCGACAAGCCCATCGCGGCCTTCATGAACGACCTCAAGCAGCGCGGGCTGTTCAAGGACACGCTCGTCGTGTGGGGCGGCGAATTTGGCCGCACGCCCACACGGCAGCTTCCCAACGCCACGAGCCGCTTCGAAGTGCCGGGCCGCGACCACAACAACCGCGGCTTCAGCTACTGGCTCGCGGGCGGCGGCGTGAAGGGCGGCTTGGCTTATGGCGAGACCGACGAGTTTGGCCAGTCCGCCGTCGTCCACAAAGTCCACGTGCATGACCTGCACGCCACGATTCTTCATCTGCTCGGTTTCGACCATGAGAAGCTGACCTACCGTTACAACGGCCGCGATTTCCGGCTGACCGATGTCTATGGAAACGTGGTGAAAGACATCATCGCCTGACCCAACACCCATGAAGACACCCCCTCATTCAACGGCCTCTCCCCTGTGGAGAGGGAGCTGTGGAGACCCCGCGTTCCGACTCGGAGGAGCATCCAACAAACCACGCGCTGACGCATCCTGCTCCCTCTCCCCGGTGGAGAGGGCCGTGGCGCCGCTGGCGGCGGCGCTGGTGCTTTTCCTGGGTGGCGCGGCGGGCTTCGCCGCCTCGGAAGGCTCCAAGCTCACGCCGCAGGAGCTGGACTTCTTCGAGCGCAACATCCGTCCCGTGCTTTCCGAAAAATGCTACAAGTGCCACAGCACGCAGCCCGACGCGAAAATCAAGGGCGGCCTCGACCTCGGCACGCGCGATGGCGTGATGAAGGGCGGCGACAACGGCCCGTCCATCGTGCCCGGCAGGCCCAATGACAGCCTGCTCATCAAATCCCTCAAGACTTCCAGCGACGACGAACTGATGCCGCCGAAGAAAGAGGGCGGCAAGCTCAAGCCGGATCAAATCGCCGCCTTCGAGCAGTGGGTGAAAATGGGCGCGCCCGACCCGCGCTCCGCGAAATCCGCCGCCAAGAAATACGGCCCCGACTCCGAGAAGGCGAAGAACCACCCGTTCTTCAACGCCGTCAGGCCCGTCACCGTGCCCGACGTGAAGGGAAAGTGGTTCATCAAGACGCCGGTGGACAACTTCATCCTCGCGAAGCTTGAGGCCAGCTCCATGATGCCTTCCAAGCAGGCGGACAAGCGCACGCTCATCCGCCGCGCGACGTTCGACCTGCTCGGCCTGCCGCCCACGCCCGCCGAGGTGGAGGCGTTTCTCGCCGACAAGTCGCTGAACGCCTTCGAGAAGGTCGTCGGGCGCCTGCTCGCCTCGCCGCACTACGGCGAGCGCTGGGGCCGCTACTGGCTCGACGTGGCGCGCTACGGCGACACGCTGGGCGACACCATCCGCAACCGCGACAACCGCTACCTCTACTCGTTCACCTACCGCGACTACGTCATCAGGGCGTTCAACGACGACAAGCCCTACGACCAGTTCCTCATCGAGCAGATCGCCGCCGACCGCCTGCCGCTGGGGCAGGATCGCAGTCCGCTGGCGGCGCTGGGCTTCCTCACGCTGGGCAACCGCTTCCAAAACGACGCGAACCAGATCATTGACGACCGCATTGACGTGATCTGCCGGGGCACGATGGGGCTGACGACGTCCTGCGCGCGCTGCCATGACCACAAGTTCGACCCCATCTCGATGAAGGACTACTACGCGCTGCACGGCGTGCTCAACAGCGTGGCCGAGCCGCCCGAGCCGCCGATGCTCGCCGCCGTGAAAAGCACGCCGGCATATCAGGACTTCCTCCGCGAGATCGAGAAGGCCGAGCTGGAGCTGGCGCAGTTCCGCGCCGAAAACGAGCGGAGCATCATCACCAACCAGCATTCCCGCGTCGGCGAATACCTGGTGGCGAACCACGACTGGGCGCACGCGGATCAGACCAACGGCGTCTCGAAGAACGTCTTCTTCCGCCAGCTCAACCTCGACAACACGATGGCCGGCAGCCTCGAGCGGCACTTGCAGAAGGCCGCGAAGAAGCACGACCCGGTGTTCGCGCCGTGGGCGGCGTTCAGCGCGCTTTCCAGGAAAGAATTCTCCACCCGTGCGCCCGCGCTAGTGGCGGCCTTCGCCGCCAACCGCGACAAGGAAAGGCCGCTGCATCCGCTCGTCGCGCGGATGTTCACCGGGCCCGCGCCCGGCTCGCTGAAGGACGTGGCGGACCGCTACGGAAAACTTTTCTCCGACGTGGACCGCCAGTGGCAGGCCGTGCTGGCCCAGCACCGCGCGCGCTACCGCGCCGCCGGGCTGGCCACCGCCAGTGAGCCGAAAAAATTCGCCGACGCGAACCTCGAGGGCCTGCGCGCGGTGCTCTACGACGGCGGCCCGCTGACGGTGGACCCGCGCGATTTCCGGCGGCTCACCAGCATGAACACCGAGTCGAAGGAAAACCTCCTCGTGAAGAAAATCAACGACATCAAAATCAAGCATCCCGGCTCGCCGCCGCGCGCGATGGCGCTGGAGGACATGGCGCGCCCGCGCGACTCGGCGATTTTCCTGCGCGGCAACGCCAACAGCCGCGGCGCGGTGGTGCCCCGGCAGTTCCTGGAGATTCTCGCCGGGCCGCAGCCGCAGCCGTTCAAGGACGGCAGCGGCCGCCTGGATCTCGCCCGCGCCATTGCCAGCAAAGACAACCCGCTCACGGCGCGCGTGATGGTCAACCGCGTCTGGCACTATCATTTCGGGCAGGGCATCGTCACGTCGCCGAGCGACTTCGGCCTCGTGGGCGAGCCGCCGTCGCACCCCGAACTGCTCGACTGGCTGGCGGGCCAGTTCATGGAGAACAAATGGTCGGTCAAGCACATGCACCGGCTCATCATGCTTTCCTCGACCTATCAGCAAAGCAGCGACGACAATCCGCGCTACATCGCCAAGGATCAGGGCAACCTGCTGCTCTGGCGGCAGAACCGCCAGCGGCTCGACTTCGAGGCGACGCGCGACACACTGCTCGCGGTATCCGGCACGCTCGACGAAACGATGGGCGGTCAGCCGGTGGACTTGGCGCAAGACCCCGCGCCGCCGCGCCGCACGGTGTATGGCTTCATCAACCGCGCCGCGCTGCCGGAGTTCTTCAACACCTTCGACTTCGCCCCGCCGGACATCAGCAGCCCCAAGCGCATGATGACCACCGTGCCGCAGCAGGCGCTCTTCCTGCTCAACGCGCCGTTCGTCATCCAGCAGGCCAAGGCGCTCGCTGCGCGGCCCGATCTCGCCAAGGCCGGCAGCGACGAGAAGCGCATCAGGCAGACCTACCAGCGGCTCTACCAGCGCGAGCCGACGAAAGAGGAATTGCGCCTCGGACTGGAATTCATCCGGCAGCAGACCGCCCGCAAGTCCGACACCCCGCCGCCGCCGGCCTGGCGCTACGGTTACGGCGGAATTGACCCGCAGACCAAGCGGATGAAGCAGTTCACCGCCATGACCACCTTCGAGCAGAACAAGTGGCGCGCCGGCCAGAAGAACGCCCCGCTCGCCCTCGACGCCAACGGCGGCAGCACCGGCTACGGCCCGAAGATGGCCGCCATCCGCCGCTGGATCGCGCCGCGCGACAGCATCATCATGATCAACGGCCAGCTGGCCGCGCGCGACGTCAAGGGCGCGGGCGTGCAGGGCCGCATCATCAGCAGCCGCGCGGGCGAGGTGTTGAGCCTGACCGCGCTGGGCAAGCCCGTGCAGACGCTCGTGCAGAAAGTCCAGGTGCGGCGCGGTGACACGATTGACTTCGTCGTGGAACCGGTGAACCCGAAATCCGCCGAGGGCTTCAACTGGGCGCCAACCGTGGTGATGCTCGACCATGACTTTGAGCAGCCGGGCCAAGACCTCTACGAATGGCACGCGCAGAGCGAATTTGGCGGCCCGCCGGAACCGCCGCTCAAGGGCATGACCTCGTGGGAAAAATACGCCCAGGTGCTCCTCATCTCGAACGAGCTGGTGTTCGTGAACTGACGGCGGCGCGCTCCCGTTCAGCCCGCCAAATCACGGCCGAAACCACGCGGGCGTGCCGAACCAGTCGTGCATCTCCTTCGCGAACGGCGCGATGACTTCCGGCGGTTCGGGAATCGCGCCCCGGTCGCCCGTCTCCACCATCCACGTGTCGAGCGCGGCGCGCAGGCGGAGCAACGCCTCGCGGTGTTCGGGCTTGGGTGAACTTACGAGGTTGCGGATTTCATACGGGTCGGACTCGATGTCGTAAAGCTCCTCGCCCGGCCCGCCCAATTTCATCAAGTCCGCCGGCGGGCCGGTGAGCTTGCCCTGCGGCTGCAACTCGCGCATCAGCGGCATGATCGGAAAACATTTTTCCTTGTAGCGGTTCAAGGAGGCAAAGGTCGGGCCGGGCGTGAAGTTGCGGAGGTAGCGCCAGCGCGCGTCGCGCACGGAACGAATCCGCTGCACGGTTTCATCAATCCGATCCCGCGCGCTGAAGGCAAACGCGCGCGGCGCATCCGCCTGCGCGCCGAGGAAAACGCGGCCCTGCATCAGCGGCGGGCGCGGCACGCCCGCGACGGCAAGCGTCGTGGCCGTCACGTCGAGCAGGCTGATGACATCGTGGTTCACCGCGCCGGGCCTGATTTGCGGCGGCGCGGGAAAATTCTTCGGCCAGCGGACAATCATCGGCACGTGCAGGCCGCTGTCGTAGCACCAGTGAATGCCGCGCGCTTCGAGCCGGCCATTGTCGCCGAAGAACAGGATGACCGTGTCCTCCTCCAGCCCGTCCTTCCGCAACTGCTCCAGCACCCAGCCGATGCGGCGGTCCATGCCGGAGACGGAGTTGAGGTAGCGCGCCCATTCCTGCCGCACGACGGGATGGTCGGGATAATACGGCGGCGGCGTGACGTTCTCCGGCGTCGCGATTTTCTCGTGCTCGCGCTCGCCGACCCACTCGACGCGCGCCTTCTTCGCGCTCTGCCGGTCGTAGATGTCGTATTCGTTCTCGTGCGAGTTCACGACGGCGAAGAACGGCTGGCGCGACTTGAGCGCGCTCCAGTCGTCGGATTCGTAGATGGGGCCTTCGTTGACAAAGTTCAAATCCAGCTTGCCCGTGCCCACGCTGCGCTCGCCGATGGTCTTGATGTTCGCGGTGAAATATCCCGCGTCGCGCAGCCGGTGCGTGACGGGCCGCACGCCCGGCGGCAGGCGGAAATCGTCGCTGCGATGCGAGCGCATCGGGTGCGTGTCCGTCGTGGTCTGATACATCCCGGTGAAGAACGCCGAGCGGCTCGGCGCGCAGGCGGGGTTGGTGGAAAAGACTCGCGTGTAGCGCACGCCCTCCGCCGCGAGGCGGTCGAGGTTCGGCGTGCGGACGAGTTTCTCGCCGTAGCAGCCGAGGTCGAGCTTGAGGTTCTCGCCGACGAGCCAGAGGATATTCGGGCGCCTGGCCGCCGCGTGCGCGAATGTGCCGGAGAGCGACGTCAGCGCAATGACGAGAATGATGGTGAAGCGGTGATGCATGAAATCTGTGGGCGAAGAATAGCGGGCCGCACTTGCTGCGGCAAGCCAGACTACCGTAACCCCGCGCGACCGTTCACCGTCCCTCGTTAATGCCATGAACCCGCTAGACTGTAATCCCGGCGTGATGATTTCAACCCTGTTGCTTGCGGGCCTGCTCCCCTTGGCGAACGCCGCCGAGCGCGTGCCCAACCGCCGCCCGCAGGCCGCACCAGCCACGCCGGAACGAAAAGCTGGCAACGCGCCCGCCGCTCAACCCAACGCCACACCGAAGTCTGGCTTGAAAGCCAAGATGATTGATTTCACCGACCCGACCTACGGCGGGCGCATCCGGCAGATTTACAACCCCGCGGGCGACGAGCATGACCTGTATCACTACCGCTCCGTCTTCAACGCGGACAACTCGCGGATGCTCGGCATCGAGACGCCCAAAGGCTCGACCGATTACCTCGTCACGCTCTACGACGGCGACGGGAAGTTTTTGAAACGCCTCTTCACGCAGGCGGAATACAACTGGACGCTCGCCTGGGATCGGCGCGACCCGCGTTGCTTCTACACGCGCAAAGGCGGGACGGTTTACCGCTACGACGCCGACGCGGCCAAGGCCGAGCCGTTGAAGTCGTTCGACCAGCCGGGCATCACCACCGGTCCCACCGGCCTCTCGCTCAACCAGCCGGGCGACCGCCTGCTCCTGCGCATGAGCGACAACTCCGTCCGCACTTATCGCCTGCCCGCGCTCGACGACGAACGGATTTCCCGGATTGAAATTCCCGACGGCTGGTTTGCAAACTGGGACAAGCTGCGCTTCACCGGGCACAAGGACTACTTCGCGCTCGAATTCGAGCAGAAGCAGCCGCTGCCGTCGGGCGCGAAACGCCTCGCGCCGTTCACGCGCATCTACGACGGTGTCAGCGGTAAGGTTTTCCACACTCTCGATGGCGTCCCCATCGGCCACCACGACTTCTCGCCCGACGGCAAGCTGGCCTACGTCGAAGGCTTCAACCAGGGCCGCGACATGGAGGTGCGCGTGGTGAACCTCGACGGCACGGAGGATCACGTCGTCTTCACTGCGCCGCGCGTGAAGCTGCGTTACGTCCGCAACTTTCACATCACCTGGCCGGCGGGCGTGGCGGACTGGTTCCTGTTGAGCTTCTTTCCGCAGACCGGGCGGCTGCCGGCGAACTACGAACCGTGGCTCGACGAAATCGTGCAGGTGTTCGTGGACGGGAAACACAAGGTGCTGGCGCGCACGGGCACGGCCTGCGGCGCGAACTTCTGGGCGCAGCCACAGCAGTCGCCCAGCGCCGATGGAACGCGCGTCCTCTTCCACAGCAACGGCACCTGCACCGTGGGCAAAATTGGCCAGGAAAGCTCCGGCACGATTGACCAGTGCATCCTGTATGTGAAGTGACGGCGCAGATTCAAACGCCAACCCAGCGGCTTGCGCTCATCCGCGTCAATCCTTCAAGCGTGGGTTGGTGCCATTGAGATATTCTTCGACGTTGGTGTAGCCGTCCTTGTCCTGATCGCCGGCGGCGTCAGTTGAATCGCTGGGGTTGAACCCACGGCTTTTCTCCCACGAGTCGGGCATTCCGTCGTGATCGCTGTCCAGGATCGAAACACCCGGCGCGAGCGCAGGCCACCCGCCGACTTCGTCCGGATTGTCAACCAGCCGGGTCACGCCCTGGCGGACATCGTTGATGATCCGCTCATCCACCGCGTCGCGCATCGGCAACGTGCAGCCGGCGCTGGCAAGCACCTGCACAAATGCCTCCGATGCGTTGAGCGTCGTCACCGGCGGCGCGGCGTGCCGCTGGCCGGCGATCCAGCGCCGCCCGTTGTTCGCCGGGTTCACAAACAGCGCCTCGGGCGGGTTTTCGCGCTGGCGGTGCGGGCCGAAGTTGTCCGCCAGAAACAGCGAGAAGGTTCCGCCGCCCACGACGGCGAGGCCGTGCAGCAGGCCATCCGCTTTGGGTGCCAGCACGTAGTTGCCGACGAAGTTGGCGGGCGAATGGGCAAGTTCCGCATCAATGGCCATCGCCACGCTCGCGGGCGCGAGCACGACGTTGTTCACGACATCCACAATGCCGCCGGCCTTGATGAGCGGATTTCGCCCGACGTTGTGGACGAGCAGATTGTGGTGGATCGAGATCCGCTGGCCACCCTTGGAGCCGACCAGCAGGCCCTTGCCCGGCAGGCTTTGGTCGGGCCGGCTCTTGCGCAGCGCCTCGGCGATGATGCACCACTGGATGGTGATGTCCTGCGCGTCGTAAAACGTGGATATGACCTCGTCCGTGGCCCAGCTTGCCGAGCAATGATCGAGGATGACATTGCGCGCGCCAAGAATCTGGATCGCATCCTTGACCTCGCTGCTGTCCGCCTCCTTGCCAGCCTTTCTTTTTGGAAAACCCTCGTGCGGCCCCGGCCGGCTCCGAAGGTGGCGAATGATGACGTCGTGCGTGCCGCGGGCGATGGTCAGGGCCGATCGCGTATTGGAGGGATGCGTCTTGAGCGTGATGCCGCCGCCGGGTGCGGTCTGTCCGGCGATGGTGATGAACGGGTTCGCCAGCACCATCTCGGTCTTCAGCTCGATGGTGCCGGCGACGCGGAACACCACGATGCGCGGCTCCGCGCTTTCAACCGCCGCACGCAGGCTGCCCGGCCCGGCGTCGGCCAGCGTGGTGACTTCGATGACGCGTCCGCCGCGTCCGCCAGCCGAGTTTGCACCAAACCCCTCCGCGCCGGGAAACGCTGGCAAAGCGAAAGCATCAGGCGGCCCGGCAACTGCGGATGCCAGCGCCAGCAGCCATGTCAGAAGTGACTTCATGCGGCTCGTCCGGCGATTTACTTCGCATAATCCCGCCACAGCCAGCGCATCGTGTCGGGGAAAATCGCGCCGCCGTGCTTGCCGTTGTGGCCCTCGGTGCCGAGCACGAACTGGTAATCCCACCCCGCATACTTCAGCGCCGCCGCCATGTCCGCATTGGCCAGCGGCCAGTTGCCGTGCAGGTTGTCGAGGTCGCTGGAGCCGTCCTGGAGGAAGACGCGGATTTTGCGGCGCGACTCGGCGAGCGCGAGCTGCTCCTTCGGATAATAATTCTTCGCATTCTCCGGCAGCGTCTTGCGGATGAGCGACGGATACACGTTGCCACCGCGGATATTCGTGAAGCTCCCGATGTGGCTCACCACCTTGCCAAACTTGCCGGGCCGCTCCCATGCCACGGTGAACGCCGCGATGCCGCCGCTGCTGTTGCCGCAAACCGCCCAGCCCGCCGGGTCGCCGGTCAGCTTGTAATCCTTCGTGACGAGCGGGAGAATTTCCTCGAGGAAGAAGCGCGCGTTCAGGTCGCCGAGGGAATCATACTCGAAGCTGCGGTTGCTGCGCGCGGCCCTGCCCGGCTCGGACGCGGGGAAGCTGCCGGGGTTGATGAACACGCCGATGGTCACCGGCATTTCCTTCCTCGCGATGAGGTTGTCGAACACCACCGGCACGCGATACTGGCCCGTCGCGCTGACCATCCCGCCGCCGTCGCAGAAGAACATCACGCACGCGGGCTTCTTGCCGTCGTATTGCTTCGGCACATAAATCCAGCCATCGCGCGCGGTGCCGGGGAAGGCCTTGCTGTCGGCGAGCGAGAACTTTTTCACCTCGCCCTGCGGCACGCCGGGCTGCGGCTGCGAATCAGGACCGAGCTTGTAGTCGTCCGCCGCGCGGGCGGTGAGAACCACGGCGGCGCAACAGCCCAGGGAGAGAAGGGATTTCAGCATAAGCGACATTTTGTTTTCAGCCACGGATTGAACACCGATGAAACACGGAATCGCGCCGGGGTTCAACCGGGGATTTTTGAGTCGTGCTTGAATCGTCGATGGTCGTTTGATACAGTAAAAAGCCGTGCCCACCAGCGTGACAACGGAAACATCGGATACGACTGCTTCGAGTCAGAATCGAAGCAAGACTACAGATTGGTTGCCGTTTGTGTTCTACGCGATAAGTTTGTGGCTCACGGCGGAGTGGATATCGCCCAGCTTAACGGATGGAAGTTCTTGCACCCGATACGGCACTCAATTGTTCCTCTGCTACCTGTTTGCTTTCGTTTCCTCTTTGGAAGCAGTTCGAGCTGGTTTTGTGCGATACAACTGGGCGTCGGCTTCGCGGTTCGTCATAAGTGGCATTGTGCCGATACTGTTTCCTTACCTGCTTGATTTCGTCAGACGATTTATTTAAGAACCGCCACCACACATGACCACTTACTCGCTTTCCTCTGTCAGCTTCAGCCTTCTCATTGCACTGACCGCGACCGCCGCCGAGTTCGACATCCGCAATGAGGCGGAGTTCAAGCAGTGCGTCGCGCCCGGGGCCAAGGTGCAGAAGCTCGCGGGCGACATGAATTTCCTCGAAGGCCCGCAGTGGTTCCCCGGCGAGGGCGGCTATCTCGTCTTCAGCGACATTCCGGCGAACGAGCTGAAACGCTGGACGGCGGCGGGCGGCGTCACCACGTTCCGCACGCCGAGCCAGAACATCAACGGCAACACGCGGGACGGCGCGGGACGCCTCGTCTCCGCCGAGCACGGCGGGCGGCGCGTCTCCGTCACGGAGAAAGATGGCGCGGTGAAGACGGTCGCGAACCGGTTCGACGGGAAGAAGTTCAACTCGCCGAACGACGTGGTGGTGAAGTCCGACGGCACGGTGTGGTTCACCGACCCGGATTACGGCCTGCCGGCGAACCCGCAGACGAAGCAGAAGGAGGGCAAGGAGCAGGCGGGCAACTTTGTCTTCCGCTGCGACCCGAAGGGCGGGAAAATCACCGCCGTCGCGCGCGACTTCGACAAACCCAACGGCCTCGCCTTCTCGCCCGATGAAAAGCGGCTCTACATCGCCGACTCCGGCGCGCCCAAGCACATCCGCGTCTTCGACGTGCAGCCGGACGGCACGCTCGCGGGCGGAAAAGTATTCTGCAAAATTGACAAGGGCGCGCCCGACGGCATCCGCTGCGACGCGGCGGGGCGCGTGTGGTCGAGCGCGGGCGACGGCGTGCACGTCTTCGCGCCGGACGGGAGCCTGATTGGGAAAATCCTCGTGCCGGAGTCGCCGGCGAATCTCTGCTTCGGCGGAAAGGATTTGCGGACGCTCTTCATCACCGCGCGCAAGTCGCTCTATTCAATTCCCGTGCTGGCGAAGGGCGTGAAGTAATTCCTGAACTCTGAAGCAACGGGTCAAGCAGAAGTTTGCAGGAGGACTTGGAAAGGCCGGCCTAGGTGTTCCGGGTGCGTGAGGGTCTGGAACTGCCGGGTGCGGGCCGGCGTCCACTCGCCGAAGCGCGCGCCCGCCTGCCAGGTTTTCTCCGCGATGCGCGTGAGGAATTGCGCCTGCGAGCAGAAGGTCTCCGTCGCCAGTCCCGCCGTCTCGCCGGCGCGTTGCAGCGCGGTGAAGTTCACGTGCGCGGTCAGATCCTGCTCGCCGGGGCACGCCAGCACATCGCCGCTGACGTGGTGCTGGTGATAGGCGCGCAGGGTGCCGTGGGCGCGTTCCGGCGCGAGGAATTGTTCCGCCGCGAGACCGTAGTCGAGGGTCAGCAGTTTGCCGTGGCGCAATGAAGCCGCCGCGTCCGCCCACCACGCCGTGGCGGCGGGGGAGATTTCCACGGTGAAGCCGTCGGGGAGGACGGAAGACAAGGTTGAAGGTTGAAGGTTGAAGGTTGAAGCCAGCAAATGCGCTGCCTCGTTCTCTGCCAACGGGAGGCGCGTCCAGATGAAGTTTTCGTCGCGGCAGGCGACGCCCCACTCGAACCATCGCCCGGCCCGCGCGTCCCAGCCGAGCCGACGGACGGGGAAGGCGTCGAGCAGTTCGTTGAAGAAAAGGACGGTGAAATCGGGGATGGGGTCTGGCGTCTGGGGTCTGGGGCGGACGGTCGGAAGCGCATCGTGCCAGCGGACGCGCGGTGAAAACTCGTTCAGCGTCTCGCGCTGCCACGCCTGCCGACGGAGCGACGGCTCGAGGATGCAGTATTCGAGCCGCGCGGAGAGTTCCGGTTCGTGCTGCTGCAAATGGCGGAGAATGTCGGACGCCAAGCGGCCATCGTGCGCGCCGGCTTCGACGACCTGCGGAGTTTTAAGTTCTGAATTTTGAGTTCTGAGTTCTTCAAACCACCGCGCGAACTGGAACGCCAGCAGTTCGCCGAAAAGGCTGCCGACGCTGACGCTGGTGTAGAAATCGCCGCGCCGGCCGGTCACTCCGGGGGCGCGCTCATAATAGCCGTGCGCCGGGTGATAGAGCGCCAGTTCCATGAATTGCGCGAACGGGATGGCCCCGTGCCGCGCGACGGCCCGGCGGATTATTTCAGCGAGCGCATTCAATTGCTTGCAGTCTCCGGGGCTTTCGGATAGGTGTTGTCCAACATTTCAGAGGAAACTTATGGCCAAAATTGACGCGTTCTTCAACCTCATGGTCGAGCAGAAGGCTTCCGACCTCCATCTCTCGTCCGGCAACCCGCCGATTCTCCGCATCAGCGGCGAGCTGCAGCGCGTGGACTATCCGCCGCTGGAGAGCGACCCGCTCAAGGCGATGCTCTACGAAATCGCGCCGGACATCAAAATCAAAACCTACGAGGAAACGGGCGACGTGGACTTCGGCTACGAGATTCCGAAGGTCGCGCGCTTCCGCTGCAACTTCTTCAACCAGAAATACGGCGTGGCGGCGGTGTTCCGCCAGATTCCCAGCACGGTGCTGTCATTCGAGGACTTCGAGAAGTTCGACGCGCCGCTGCCGCCGGTGCTCAAGAAGTTCGCCATGCTGCACAAGGGCCTCGTGCTCGTGACCGGCCCGACCGGCTCCGGCAAGTCCACCACGCTGGCGGCGATCATTGACTACGCGAACAAGAACCGCAAAGACCACATCCTCACGGTCGAGGATCCCATCGAGTTCGTCCACGAGAGCAAGAGCGCGCTCATCAACCACCGCGAGGTGGGCATGCACACGCGCTCCTTCGGCTCCGCGCTCAAGGGCGCGCTGCGCGAAGACCCGGACATCATCCTCGTCGGCGAAATGCGCGACCTGGAGACCATCGAGCTGGCGCTCACGGCGGCGAGCACGGGGCACCTCGTCTTCGGCACGCTGCACACGCAGAGCGCGGCCCAGACGATTGACCGCATCATTGACGTGTTCCCCGCCGACCAGCAGAACAAATGCCGCGCCACGCTCTCCGAGGCGATCAAGGGCGTGGTGGCGCAGAACCTCTTCAAGCGCATTGACAAGAAGGGCCGCGTGGCCGCGCTGGAAATCCTCGTCTGCACCACGGCCATCGCGAACATGATCCGCGAGGGCAAGACTCACCAGATTCCCGGCATGATCCAGGTCGGCAAGAAGCTCGGCAACACGCCGCTGGACGACTCCATCATGGAGCACGTGCGGATGAAGCGCATCTCGCCGCAGGACGCCTTCGACAAGTGCCTCGACAAGAAAAAATTCTTCCCGTTCCTCACGAAGGAGGAGCAGGAGGAGGCGAAGGCGAGCGGGGAAGTGGAGTAAATTATTTCTGCAACTTGCTAGATGCACGCCAAGATGCACTCCAGAATGATTCGCCTGCTGTTTCTAGCGATCCTTTGCCCATTCTTTGTTTCGTGCCGTAGCCCGCAAACGATTGTTCATTATCGAGCCGGGCAGCTTTCGCCTCCACGTAAATTCGCCATTTTCATGGACGGAACGGGAAATGATGCAAACGCCCGGACAAATATCCGGCGCCTCTTTGAAGTGGTCTCCTCGCAACACCGGCCGGACATTCTCACCTATTACGCCGACGGAGTGGGAACCGATTGGCGAAAAATTTCCGGAGGAGCATTTGGGTGGGGGTTTTCCCGCAATGTGCGCGAGGCAGTAACTTTTGTGGCCAGCCGCTACAAGCCTGGAGACGAGATTTATGTATTTGGCTTCAGCCGAGGTGCGTATCAAGCAATGGATCTCTGCGGTTTTCTGCAAACGGCGGGAATCCCGCTGAACCGGGGATCCAAGACGAAGGACGAGATCAAATTGCTGTATTCGGAATACCGAAAGGCGGTGAAAAGCTATTCCAAGGAAAAATGGGACAGCGCTGGAGGTGCCGCTTTGAAACCAAAGGAACGGATGCAGGGATTGGAGGATCGTCTGCCCAAAACCATCTTTCCCGAGATCAGGGTGCTCGGCATTTGGGATGCCGTGGAAGCGCTTGGCGTTTTCGATTTTGCCAGAACCTCATTTGGCCACTCGCAGCGTGCGGAGACAAAACGGCAGCGAGGCCACAAATCGCATTGGATCAACCTTGGACCGGAAATTGAGCGCTGCTACTACGCGTTATCACTGGACGAACAAAGGCAGCCCTTCATGGCAGAGCTGCCTGACTGGAAGGAGGGACAACCTAGGCATTACGAATTCGTCTGGTTTGCCGGCGATCACTCCGATGT
The DNA here is from genome assembly GCA_016235585.1 of Verrucomicrobiota bacterium. Classification (GTDB taxonomy): domain Bacteria; phylum Verrucomicrobiota; class Verrucomicrobiia; order Limisphaerales; family JACRJY01; genus JACRJY01. The sequence continues at coordinate 28,183 of JACRJY010000198.1, forward strand.
CGGAGGAGGGCATGATAAATATAAAGATCTGTCGGGAATCAGTTTCAATTGGATGCTGGAACGGGTGGCGGGCAACCTCCTGCCGACTGGTTCAGCGAAGCCAAACAAGGTTCACCAGAACGCAGCAGGACCACGGCATGATGTCGCAACACAAAGCGCAATGATGAGCTTGGTGCAAAAGCGAGTGCGTGGTGAAATGTTTTCCGATGATCGTGTCAATCAACAGATAAAGAACAACAAAGGCATCGAGGCTCGCCCGGTGCGGTCGCAAGGATGGACGATGATGATTCACAAATCCGTGATTGAGCGTATGGAATCCAAGGGTGATGCTTTTGGTGGCGAGCGAACAACGCGTTCGCTTGAATACGAGAAATCCCAAGGCTTTGAAAAGAAATACGTGCCGCGGCCATTTCGAGGGACTAATGGCTGGGTGACTCACGATCTTAAGCCCCAAGAAATCAGCCAACAGTTCATTCTTGTCGAATAGCCCGGCCGACCTGAACTTTACCTTATGCGCCGCAACGAACTTGATTACATCCTTGGCACGATGCTCGACATGGGCAAGGACGTGTCCGACCTCAACATCACGGTGGACAAGCCGCTGCAGGTCGAGCTGGCCGGCCAGCTCACCGCCGTGCCCATCGAGCCGAACGTCGAGCGGCTCACGCCCTTCCAGACCGAGACCATCGCGCTCAACCTCCTCGCCGGCTCGCGCCGCCTCACGGAGGACCTGCTCAAGTCCGGCTCGTGCGACTCGTCGTATTTCCTCGTCGGGCGGGCGCGCTTCCGCGTGAACATCTTCTCGCAGCGCGGCAACTACTCCTGCGTGCTGCGGCGGCTGAACACGAAAATCCCCACGCTCGAAGACCTCAAGCTGCCGGACATCTTCCACACGATTGCCAAGGAAAAGACCGGCCTCGTGCTCGTCACCGGCGCGACCGGCTCCGGCAAGTCCACCACGCTGGCCGCGCTGCTCGACTCGATCAATTCCACCAAGTCCATCCACGTCGTCACGCTGGAGGATCCGGTGGAGTTCGTGCATCCGCAGAAGAAGGCCACCTTCAACCAGCGCGAGCTGGGCACGGACTTCGACAAGTTCTCGAGCGGCCTGCGCGCCGCGCTGCGCCAGGCGCCGAAGATCATCCTCGTCGGCGAAATGCGCGACCGCGAGACGGTGGAGCTGGGCATCTCCGCCGCCGAGACCGGCCATCTGGTCGTCAGCACGCTGCACACGATTGACTGCGGCCAGACCGTCAACCGCATCCTCGGCATGTTCGAGACCGAGGAGCAGGAGCAGGTGCGCATCCGTCTCGCGGACACGCTGCGCTGGGTCGTCAGCCAGCGGCTCGCGCCCAAGGTCGGCGGCGGCCGGCAGGCGCTGCTCGAAATCATGGGCAACAACATCCGCACCAAGGAGGCCATCGAGAAGGGCGAGAGCGAGGGCAAGACCTTCTACGAAATCATCGAGGCGGCCTACACCTTCGGCTGGCGCTCCTTCGACCAGGCCTGCGCCGACGCTTTCGAGAACAACCTCATCACCGAGGAGTCGGCGCTGCTCTACTGCTCGAAGAAAGGCCCGTTGAGCCGCAAGCTCGACAACATCAAAAAGATGCGCGGCGAGCAGACCACGTCCGTGGGCGGTCTCGGCATGAAGAAGGAGGAGCACGGCAAAGTCACCTCGCCCATCGCGCCCACCACCCTTAAACTCAAAACCTGAACCCATGTCCGCCGAATACGAATACTTGAGCCCCGAGGACAAGCCCGCCCTGCTCGCCCTGTGCAACGAGGAATGGCAGGCGAGCATCGAAGCCATCGTGAAGCAGATCGGCTACAAGACCCACGCCGTCACCACGCCGGAGGACTTCACCGCCCGCTTCGGCGCGGTGCAATACCAGTTGACGGTGATTGACGAGCTGTTCTGCGCCGCGTCGCTGGCGGAGAACACGACGCTGCAGGCCCTCCAGGTCATGCCGATGAACAACCGCCGCCACTCCACCATCATCCTGATCGGTGACAGCTTCCAGACCGGGCACCCGCTGCAGGCCTACCAGCAGAGCGTCCACGCCGTCGTCAACCGCGCCGACGCCGGGAACCTCGCCGGGCTGATCCAGAAAACCGTCGGCGACAACGAGATGTTCCTGCACATGTTCCGCGACACCCAGCGCCGCATCGCCGAGGGCAAGGCGTGAGCGGAATTTTGAATTTCAAATTTTGAATTTTGAATTCGCCAGCCCGCCGGCGTCGGGCTGGTTCGGAATTCAAAACTCATAATTCGCCATTCATCATTTCCGTGTCCCGCCTCGATCAAGTCCTCGTGGAGCGCGGCCTGTGCGACAGCCGCGAAAAGGCGAAGCGCGCCATCATGGCCGGGCAGGTGCGCGTCAACGGGCAGGTCGCCCGCAAGCCCAGCGACACCGTCAAGCCATCGGACGCCATCACGCTGGATGCAGCCGAGAAATTCGTCAGCCGCGGCGGCCACAAGCTCGAACACGCGCTGGAGCATTTCCAGATCGAGGTGAACGGCCTGACGGCCATTGACCTCGGTGCCTCCACCGGCGGCTTCACCGACTGCCTGCTCCAGCGCGGCGCGGCGAAGGTTTTCGCCGTGGACGTGGGCCACGGCCAGCTCGCGTGGAAGCTGCGGCAGGATCCGCGCGTCGTCGTCATGGAGAAAACCAACGCGCGCGCGCTGACGCCGGCAGGTTTCCCCGCGCCGTTCGCCCCGGCGGACTTGATCGTGGCAGACTGCTCGTTCATCTCGCTGCGGAAGATTCTTCCGCCCGCCGTTGCATTGCTGCGCGGTTCCGGTAAGGTCGTCGCGCTGGTGAAGCCGCAGTTCGAGGCCGGCAAGGCCGAGGCCGACCGGGGCGCGGGCGTCATCACCGACCCGGCGGTTCACCGGCGGGTGCTGGACGAACTGGAAGAATTTGTCCGCGCGCTGCCCGGCGTGGCGTGGCGCGGCGTGACGGAATCGCCGCTGCTCGGCCCGGCAGGCAACCGGGAATTTTTGGTGCTGCTTGAAAAAACTGGCTGAACATATCCGCCGCGTCGGGCTGATCGCCAACCCGGACAAGGCCGCGTGCCGCGAAGTCGTCCGGCAGGCCGCCCGGCTCGTCGCGCGCAGCGGGCGTGCGGTGCTGGCTGACGCAACCACGGCCCGGTTTGCCGGGCTGAAGACCACGGTGTGCCCCGACGCCCCCGCCCTCGCGCGGCAGGTGGATCTGCTCCTCGTCTTCGGCGGCGACGGCACGATGCTGCGCGCCGCGCGCGACGCCTCGGCCTCCGCCACGCCGCTGCTCGGTGTCAATCTTGGCGGGCTGGGCTTTCTCACCGGCATTCCCGCGACGGAACTTTCACGCGGCCTGCGCGCGTTGTGGACGGGCCGGTTCACGGTGGAATCGCGCCCGCTCATCGAAGTGTCAGGCCGCACGCCGGCCCGCGCGGTGAATGACTTCGTCATCAGCCGCGGCGTCGGCTCGCGGCTCATCGAGCTGGAGGTCACGGTGGACGGTCAGGAGCTGACCCGCTACCGCTGCGATGGCCTTATCGTCAGCTCGCCGACCGGCTCGACGGCGTATTCGCTCGCAGCGGGCGGCGCGATTGTCAGCCCGAACGCCGAGGTCTTCACGCTCACGCCGATCTGCCCGCACACGCTCTCGAACCGCTCGGTCATCGTCAGCCTCGATGCGGTCATTTCCATCCGCGCCTTGAGCGCCCGGCTCGAAACCATCCTCTCCGCCGACGGCGAACTGCTCGGCCCGCTGCACGCCGGCGAGACGATTGAAATCCGCCGCAGCCGCCGCACCATGCGATTGCTGCACCTGAATGGCGGCTCGTTCTTCAAGACGCTCCGGCAGAAGTTGAACTGGAGCGGGACGAACGTCTGAAGTTATGAGGGATGAATTATGAGGTATGAAAAACTGCCCCGACCTCAACGGGTTCACGCAAACCGTTCCGCCTTTTTCATAATTCATACCTCATAATTCATACCTCTCCTCATGATCCGCCTGAAAGACATCGCCGCCCGCGCGCGCGTCTCCATCATGACGGTGTCCAAGTCGCTGCACGACGCGCCGGACATCTCGGCGGCGACGAAGGCGCGCATCCGCCAACTCGCGGCGCAGATGGGCTACGTGCCGGACACGGCGGCGCAGGGGCTGCGGACGCGGACGACGAAGCTGCTCGGCCTGATCATCCCCGCCGTGACGAACCCGATGTTCGCGCGCATCGTGATGGCAATTGAGGAGCGCGCGCACGAGCTGGGCTGCGAACTCATCCTCGCCCACTCGCTCAACAGCGTGGAGCGCGAGGAGAAGTGCATCCGTCGCCTGCTCGCGCGCCGCGTGGACGGCCTCTTCATCTCCCCGGTCTACCGGATGGAAACCAGCGCGCCGATTTACGAGGAGTTGCGCGCGAGCCGTGTGCCGGTGATCATCCTTGGCCATCGCGCGCGGTTCTGCGCGCCGTTTGTGAACGTGGAGACGGACGACCTCGCCGCGAGCTACGCCGCCACCAATCATCTGCTCGGCCTCGGCCACCGGCGCATCGCCTTCTTCGCCGGGCCGGCGGTCTGCCCGTGGGCGCAGGAGCGGTTTGACGGCTACCGCCGCGCGCTGCTGGAGGCCAAGGTGGAATTGGACGATCAACTCGTGTTCAACGCCGGCTCCACCATCGAGGAGGGCGAGAAGGCCGCGCTGCAATTCCTCCAGGAATCCCCCGGCGCCACCGCCGTGCAGGCCGTGAACGACCTCGTCGCCATCGGCGCGGCGAATCTTTTCCTGAACCAGGGCCAGCGCATTCCGCAGGATCTCTCCGTCGTCGGCTTCGGCAACATCCTTGTCGCGGAATATTTCCGCGTGCCGCTCACCACCATCCGCCAGCCCAAGCTGCGGCTCGGCGTGGCGGCGATGGAGGCGATGCTCAAGTTGCAGCAGGGCCGCCATCCCAATTCCATGCGGCTGCCGGCGGAAATCATCATCCGGCAAAGCACCACCGCCCCGCGGGCGAAGTGAGGCCCCGCCCCGGCGCGTGCAACCCGAAGCGGGAGCCTGGCAGCCCGGAAAACCAGCAGGCGAAGTCTCCGCCGGGACGCGAGGAAGTCAGTCGCCCAGCTCCACGTTCCAGTAGGCGAGATCGAGGAAGTGCTTCCAACTGTCGTGGCACTCGAGGCCGAGGTTCACCTGGATGAACGGCCGCCACTTGGGCCGCTTGGGCTTGCGGACAAGATGCAGCCCGGCCTCCGACGGCGTGCGGTTGGCCTTGCGCGTGTTGCAGGGGATGCACGAGCAGACGATGTTCTCCCACGTCGTCGGCCCGCCGCGGTCGCGCGGGATGACGTGGTCGAGGTTCAGATCCTTCCGGTCAAACACCCCGCCGCAATACTGGCACTTGTTGTTGTCCCGCTCGAAGATGTTGTGCCGGGTGAACTTCACCTCCTTGCGCGGCAGCCGGTCGAAGACCATCAGCATGATGACGCGCGGCACGCGGATTTTGCAGGAGACGCCGTGGATGGACTCGGGGTGCGGCTCGCGCCGGGAGAAGTCGTGCCAGTCCAGAAAGTCAAACGTCTCGAACGCGCCGTCCTGATCGCCCAGCACCACCTGCGCGTGCCCCTGGAAGAGCAGCGTCAGGGCGCGGCGCACCGTGCAGATGTTGACCGCCTGCCACAGACGGTTCAACACGAGCACCTGCTGGTTGAGTAACGCGCTCATAAACGACCGATTAAACGCGCGCACCGTAGCACAGGCGAAAAAAACGTGTCAACGGCGCGGGTTGGGTGGTTTACCCTCCCCTTCCTCCTCGTCCTCGTTCTCGTCCTCGATTTTTACAGGCGGTTTCGAGGACGAGCACGAGGACGATTCGCCGCGAAGGGTTTTTCACACAGGCTCTGAACACCGCGCGCCCCCCCGCAAAAAATCACTGCGGCACTTGCAGCACGCGGTAGTAGCGCGCGGCGGAATTGGTCGCGCCGGGATCGGTGAAGTTGATCTGGCCGCCGGCGGGCGCGTTGGTGATCACCAGCGTCTGCCAGTCGAGCAGGTTTTCCGAGAACTGCACCTCGTAGCGCTCGCCCTCCAGCACCTCGAACGCCCCGCTCACCGGCCCGTGCGGATGGAACGCCGGGAGGCCCGGCAGGCGGATCGGCTCCGTGCCCAGCAGCAGGCCGCCGCTTGGCAGCGTGCCGCGCGCGGTGAAGTCCGCCGTGGAGGGCAGGCTGTTCCGCACCGTGAAATACCAGTCGCCCGCGATGTTCGTCAGGCCGGGCTTCAGGCCGGGGCGCACGACGATCTGCTGCATCGGCGCATTCGCCTTCCGGCTGGCGAAATCGTAGCTGCTGCCGGCGGGCCACGCGCCTTTGCGCGCGAAGAGCTGCACGCGCCCATTGACGTTGATGGCCTCGAAGAGCGCCGCGCCCGCGCCCTCCGGCACGGTGAACTTGAACACCGAGTTCGGCGCGTTGCCCGCGCTGACGGCGGCATCCACCGTCACATCCGGCGTCAGCACGATCTCCGCGATGGGCTGGCCGGCCAGCTCCGTGGCGCGCACGGAATAACTGACGGCGTGCGTGTCCGCGTTCGCCACGCCGAGGTGCCAGCGGCCCGCCGTGAGCGGCACGGGCGCGGCGTTGGTGACGAGGAAAATCATCTCGTCGCGCGCGCCGGGGTTGAGGCTGCGGTAGTCAAACGCATCCCCGCCCGGCAGCGCCTGCGGGCCGGAGACGGCCTTGCGGAGATACAGGTTGGCATCGCCGTCCAGGTTGAGCAGCTCGAAGACCGCGCCGGAGGCGTTGGAGGAGACGGCGTAGGAATAGTGGTTCATCCGCACGCCGTTGGTGAGCGTGCCGGCGAGCGCGGCGCCGTTGGTGAGTTCGGCAATCACGTTCGTCCCGGCGGGGGCGAGCGTGAGCGTGACGGTGTTGGCCTCCTCGTAGTTCATCGCGTTCTGCACGGCGAGGTAATAGCGCTGGCGCGTCTCGCCGGCGGTGCCGTTGTCCACGGCGACGAGCGTGCCGTTGGTGGTGAAGGTGAACACGCTGTTGGTCAATTCGGTTGCGAGCAGCGTGTTCCCGGCGGTCTGCGACAGGGGAATTTTCGTCGCGTTGAACAGCACCTTCACCGGCTGACTGGCCTGGATGGAAACCATGTGAATATCCACGCCCGCCGGGAGTTCGACGGCGTAGTAGTTCACTGCGTTGTTCGCGAGCGGATAGGTGTAGTTCTGTGAGAACGACGTCACAAACGTCGGGAGGACGAGCGGGTCGGCGTAGATGAAGTCCAGCCGCCAGCCGATCAGCTCCGCCGGGCTGGTGTTCGTCCCCGGGCCGGCGCGCGTGTCCGCGATCTCCAGCGTCCAGTCGCCGAGCGACGAGCCGGCGCGGAAGAGCGCGAGCGACTCCTCGGGCTGGTAGTAATTCTTCACCTTGAACTTCCAGAGCATCGAGTCCTGGCCGGAGCCGTTGGCGGCGGACTCGCCGGCGACAAAGAGATCGTTGCCGTCCGTGCTGATGCCGCGCGGCACGTCGCCGACCGCACCGAACACCTGCCGGGAAAGCAGTTCGCCGTTGAGGACGTCGAACTCCAGCAGCATCGCGTCCTGACCGGAACTGCCGGCGGCGTAGAGGCGGTTGCCGAGCGCCACGACGCCGCGCAGCTCGTCGTGCGCGCCAAAGTCCAGTGGCGGCACGGACCAAAGGAGGTTGCCGCTGACATCCCACATTTCGATCAGGCTGTCGCCGTTCACGCCCGTGCCGTCCGTGGTGCCGACGGTCACGAGGTTCGCGCCCGCCACCGCCACGCCGTAGTAGCGGCCCGGCGAGGAGGACTGGACGCTGAAGTTGCTCGCGCCAAAAATGTCGTAATTCCACAGCACCGGCCAGTCCGGCCCGCCGCCGTGATTCGTGTAGCCCGCCGCGAAGATGAGGCTGTTGGCAAACGCCGTGACGGCGGTGGCGCGCGAGTTGCCGTTGTTGGCCTGCACAGCGACATCGGTGCGCCGCCAGACGCTGTTGCCGCTGGCGTTCCGTTTCGCAATCACGAAGCCCTCGCGGCCCGCCGTGTATTCCGCCGCGCCGACGACATAAACGAACGGATTGCCTTCATCCGTGGCCGTCGCGCCGAGGGCCGTCTCCACGCCGAGGGCAAAGCCATACGGATCGGTGTTGGTCGCGTTGAAGACGCGGGTGAACCAGAGCGCGCCGTTCCCCGCCCCGACACCCAGCGGGCCGTTGGGGTCATACTTCACCATGATCGCCTTGTTGACGGAGGAGGGCGACGACGGGCAGTCGGACACCACGTTATAGTTCCACGCCGTGCTGTTCTGGTTGGTGGTTTCGTTCACCACAATTTCCAAAACATTGCTGGTGCCCGAGTAGGGGACCGAGATGGTGCCCCGGCCGTTGATCAAGCCCGTGTTGGTGAGCTGCACCCCGCCGTAATAAACCGTCAACTGGTCGCGCACGGTGAAGAACTGGTAGTTGATCGTGATCGTCCCCGAAGAGCAGCCGGCGTCGAAAAAGTTCGTGTCCGGCGTGGCGTCGCCGCCCGCGCTGCGCAGCGTCGGCAGATTGATCTGGCCGTTGCCGACGAAATAGACGCCCTCCGTCGTCGCGGCGAGGCCGTTGAACGTCACGTCCCCGCCCCGATTCGCGAGCGATCCGGGCCAGTTCGTGGCCCACCACGGCGACGCGCCCACGGGCGGGATGATCCCGACCGTGAAGTTCGTCAGCGGCAGCAGATACGCCAGCGCCAGGCCGTCCTGCACCGGCGCGGCGTTGCTGCGCGTGTTGCCGGACAGATAAATCCCGCGCCCGGCGATGGCGATGCCGGTCGCGTATTCGTCGCCGCCCTGGTCATACGGGTTGCTGCTCAAGAGCTGCGGCGGTGAGAGGATGTCCATGAACGGCACGGGGGCGAACTTGATCGGCGCGAGATACGGCAGCGGCGCGGTGGTCAGGGTCGTGTCCTCGGTGAAGTTGGCGAAGAGGTTCGTGGACGACACGTTGTCGGCGACACCACCGCGGTTCTCGAAGAGCAGCACACGGTTGAGGCTGGGATCGCGCAGGGTAATCCGCAGGTCGGAGACGCGCGGGTGGTTGATGGCCACGTTCACGGCCACGTCCACGATGGTGCGGTCGTCGGTCACGGTGATGGTGTGCTCCGTCAGCCCCTCGTCGGCAATCGGCACGGCGACGTTGCCGGAGGCGTGCGCGGTGACTTCCGCCGGATCGAGGCCGTAGAAAATCAACTTGGTGTAGTTCACACTCACCGACGCGCCGAAGCTGTTCGAGATGGCGATGAAGTAGATGCCCGGCGCCAGCGGCGGCGGCCCGGTCGGTCGTTGATCCGAATAGTCAATGACCACCGGCAGCCGGGGCGGATTCCCAAAGTGGTCGCTGTCACCGACATTGAACAGACTCACGTCATCCGGCGGCTTGTTGTGGCTCGGCAGGGCGTTGCGGCGCACGAACAGATCCACCGTGGCATTCGGCGGTTCGAAGTTGCCGAGGTCAATCGTCAGGTTCGTGGCATACGGCGGGATGATCGCGAAGTCAAAGAAGGTGACGCCCGCATCAATGGTGATGCGCCTTGTCCCGTTGTCAGAAGGGGTTTCCCGGCCAACAAACAGCTCCGCGTTGCTGACCAGGCCGGTGCCATAGGGGCCGTTGTCATAGACGGTCAGCGTCCACAGGCCCACGCCCTCGGCGCCGAGGTAATCGATGAGCGAGCCGGGGCCGTCCACGACCGTTTCGGGGCGCGTGTCGTCGTGGGCGAGCACGATGTCCGCACCGCTGTTGGTGCCGTTGTTGAGCGAGTGGTTGTGCAGATACACGTCCCTGCCGTCCGGGCTGGTGAGCACCATCACGAGGTCGCCGATGTCGCCGTGGGTCAAAATGTTCGTCATGGCCACGGGGGGGCCAAGGGTGATGACGCCATTGTTGGTAATGATGGGGGTCCCGATGGTGATCGGCTGCGGGCAGATGAAGAACATCTCGACGCCGTTGGGCTGCTCCGCCGAGCCGTCGGGAATGTAGGCCGGCACCGGGTAGCCGGTCATCAGAAAGCCGCCGTTGGTCTCGGTGCCGAAGGAGTCGGTGGAGATGACGGTGAAGTTAAACTCCGCCGCGCGCTGATCCTCGGACTTCACGCCGACGTAGAACACGTCGCCGAGGGCGATTCGAAAATTCGGGATGATGCCGTTGGTGATGAGCAGGAACTCTTTCCCGTCGCGGTGGGCGGCGCGGAACGTCCTGGTGGCGTCGCCCATCACCGTCGGGTCGAGGGAGAGCAGGTTGGAACTGATCGAGACATAAACATCCAGATCGGGCGAGGTGTTGCGCGGCGTGGAGAGGCTGACCGGATGGGAGATGATGAAGGCGACGTTGGTGCCGGCGACATTGGTGACATACTGGTTGCTGAAGGTGACGTTGGTGAAGATGTAGAACTGCCACTGGTTCGTGACGCCGTTGGTGTTGTTGAGGGTGCCGCCGCCCACGGTGGCTGGCAGGCCGTTGCTGGCCTGCCAGTTGTTCGGGTTGGTGAGCTGGTAGTTCGCGCCGACGCGCTGGCGCAGGAGCGTGAGGCCGTTGGTGAGCTGCGTCGGCTGGCGGTTGGTGAAGGCCAGCACGTTCGTCGGCGGCGTGAGGGTGAAGACCTGCCCGTTGGTGAGGCCGCTGTTGGCCGAGGCGATGACGAGCGCGTAGTCCTGCACCACGCCGGTGTTGTTGGTCGTCACGGCGTTCACGTTCACGCGGCGGCCCACGACGGAGATGAAGTAGCGCGGGCTCAACGGCGCGGGGAGGAAGACGTTCTCGACGTTGTTGACGAAGTCCGCCGGCACGGCGTTGGAGAGGCCGGGGAAGTCGGGGTTGACGACATGGGGCGGGGGGCTGGGGATGTTGTTCGAGCCAAAAAGGTATTCGGCGGACACCGGGGCGGTCAGGATTTCGCCGCTGGGGATGTTGTTGCCGAAGTAGTAGTTGGTCGCGGCCTCGTCGAACACGACCAGATCGAGGTCGTTCACGAGCTTGGTGCCCGCCAGCGGGTTGCCGGGCGGGTCGGTCCACACCAGCGTGCAGCGCAGCCCGGCGTTGGTCGCGCTGGCGGCGTTGGTCGCGCCGGCGGCGGGGATGATGTCGAGCTGCCACTGGTGGCTGTCGCCGGTGGCGAGGACGTTGGTGGGGTTTTGCTCGACGAGGATGATGGGCCAGCTGTTCGAGTTGGCCGGGTCGAGGCTCATGCCGATGGGGATGCTGTTGGAGATGTTCACCAGGCCCCAGCCCTGATCGTTGACCGAGTGCTGCGGGGAGAAGTCGTAGCCGTTCACGCCGAGCGAGCGGGCGCCGTTGATGACGAGCGCCTTGTTCAGCGCCGGGCTGGTGTTCGTGATGCTCAACCGCTTGGCGAAAAACTCCTCCATCAGCGCGAGCATCCCGGAGACGGCGGGCGCGGCCATGCTGGTGCCGCTCTCGAAGCGGTAGTCGGGCAGCAGCCCGGCGTCCAGGATGGAGGAAACGTAATACCGCAGGTTGTTCGTGTTGTTCGTGAGGTTGATCCAGTTGCTGAAGGCGCAGGACACGACGAAGCTGCCGGGCGCAACCACGTCCGGCTTGAACCGCCCGTAGTCGCCCTCGACGCCCAGGCCCACGTTGCCCCGGCTCGAATAGCTGGCCACCTGATCGCGGCTGTCTGTCTCGTCGAGGAAGCGGATGGTGAAGATGTTGGTGACGGCGATCAGGTTCGTGGTGAAGTTGGTCACCAGGTTCGGCGGGACGCCGGTCACGTCCACGTCAATGAACACGTTGGTCACGACGTTGGTGTATTGGACGACATTGGTGATGCCGCGGTTCTGCTCGATGGCGCCGACGGTGAGCACGTTCTTGCCGTTGGCGGGCGCTTCAATCGTGTCCGGCAGCGCCCCGCTGCCGCCGGCATCGCCGTTGCCGCTGTTGCCCGCCGCGAACACGTAGAGGATCGGCTGGTCGCCCGGCGCGTTCGTCCGGTGGTCGGAGTCCCGCACCGCCGCATCCCAGATGGCGGAGGCAAAGGTGTAGACCGGCGTGTTGTAAGACCAGCTGTTGTTGGAAATGTGAACGTTGGTGGTCAGGTTGTCCTGCTGCAACGTATCGTCCGATGCTAACAGGGAGTTTATCGGAAAAATGGTCGCCTGCGGCGCCTTGCCCACGAACTGCACGCCCGTCACCGAACCCTGGACGCTGGTCGGAGTCCGGCCGCCGCCGTTGCCGGCGATGATGCCCGCCACATGGGTGCCGTGGCCGTTGATATCTGTAGTCCTGAACGGATGTCCCGGGACGTTAATCACGCGGCCCTGCAGCGCCGGGTGGTTCTCCTCCACGCCGGTGTCGTTCACGCCCACGATCACCCCTTCGCCGTAGAGATTCAAATACGGCGTGGTGTTCGTGGTGGGAACTTTGACGCCGATCCGCGCGCTCTGGAGATCGTTGGCGGCCTTCTTCTCGTAATGCACCTCGATCCCCTGCACCGCCGCGCTCTGCGCCAGCGCCACGAGGCTGCCGGGCCGGGGCCGCACGGTGAGCATCAGGCCGAAGGGCGTGCGCTGTTCCTGCTGCACCACCGCGCCGAGCGCCGCGAGCTTTTTCAACACCGCCTCGCGCTCGCCGGGGAAGGCCACGATGTTAATCCATTTGCCCTCGGGCAGGGGCTTCTGGCCGGCGGCGAGTTCGAGCAGGTGGTCGTCCAGCTTGTAATACGGCTCGAACGGCAGCACGGACTGCGTGCGCGGCATCGCCGCCAGCCGCGCCGCCTGCGGGCCGGAGGCGCGCACGAGATACGCGTTGTTCGGCACGTAGGCCACGATCTCCGCGCCGACGTTTTTGAGCTGCGCGCGGAAGTCCGCGTCCGTCTTGCCACGCGCCTGCACGATGTAGCTGCCGGGATCCGCCGCCGCGCGCAGGTGCGCGGGGATGGCCAGCGGCGCGTTCACCGCCGTGTCCACGAAGGCGTTCTTGAGCAGCACCGCCGTCTCGTGGCGGAACCACCCGCCCGCCGGCGCGGGGGCGTTCTGCAGGCGGAGCGGGAAGCGCGGGTCGGAGAGCGTGGCGAGCGGGAGGGCAGAGGCGGAGGCCTGCGCGAGCGAGTGCCGCACGCCGGGCACGCGCCAGAAGTTGTTCTGGACGGCGTTGGTTTTGGCCGGGGGCGGCGGGGCCGTGACCGCGCGCCGGGCCTCGCCCATGCGCCAAAGCACGGCCGCCGCCAGGAACATTCCCAGGCTCAATAAAAACCATGCGCGCGGTTTCATTCGATCAGGCCGATTTAACCATCAAAACTTCATTCCGTTCAATACAGCTTTTACTCTACCGAAAAACCAGCAGACCGCCGGAGCGCGGGCGGCCCACGGCGGGCGGGCCGCCAGCGTTCCGGCTTCCTCTCCCCGCGAGGAACGAGTGGGGAGAGGATTGAGGAGAGGGGTAGGCCCAGGCAATAACGCGCCTCCTCTCCCCGGCCCTCTCCTCCCCTCCGCGGGGAGGGGAGGGAGAGAGACCGCCGGCCCGGTGGGGTTGGTGAATGCCCAACCGGCTGCCACCTGC
>JACRJY010000199.1 GCA_016235585.1 Verrucomicrobiota bacterium
GCAGCGCGCCCGTCGGGCAGCCGTAGCGGCAATACGCCTGCGGCACCACCACCGACGCCGCCAGTCCCACCACCGCCACCGCCATCGTCGCCCCGCCCGCCGAGAGGAGGATGTAGGCGTCGAACGGCTCGAGGCCCGCGAAGTCCGCCGGGATGGCGAGCATCACCATCAGCACCACGTAGGCGAGCAGCAGGCCCGGCAGCCAGCGCAGCCCGGCGGCGAACGACGCCGGCAGGTGCCAGCGGTTCTTCCAGCCCGCGCGCCCCAGCCATTCCTGCGCCGCGCCGTGCGGGCAGATTTGATGGCAGTAAAGCGGCTTCTTCGCCGCCCACGGCACGAGCAGCGCCGCCGCGACGAGCAGCACGAGGCCGGGCGCAGTCGTCCACGGCACGCCGGACTTCGCCCAGCCGGCGAGCAGCGACTGCGCGATCAAATCGCCGTTGATCAAACCCACGTAACCCACCAGCACGAGCTGAAATAAAATCCTCACCCGCCGCCGCTGTCCGAACCGTGTGAACGCCATCACCCCTGCCAGCACCGTCACGCCGATCAGCCCGCAATCGCGCGCCTCGAACCGCAGCGGCGGACGCGCCGCGAGGGCATTCGAGGAAACTTTCAGCCGGTGGACGATGCTCTCGGCCATCGCCATGCTCGTCATCGTCGCGCCGGAGACGCCTTCGATGCCGGCCTTCTTGAGGTTCATCGCGGCCACGTCGTCCCACGCCATGCCGTTCCATTTCTTGAGGAACTTCCGGTCGGTGATGATGTCCTCGACGTGCGAATACGTGTCCTCGCTCCCGCGCACCTTCACCCCGCGCACCCGCAGTGACGTGTCGAAGAGCACGAGCACATCCGTGACGCCGCAATAGCCGATGATGCGATTGCCCTGCGGCAGCGTGCGCGCGATGTAGCCGATTTCGATGCCTTCGGCGTCCAGCACGAGATACCCGGCGCGCTCGGTGTGGTCCGGGCGCAGCCGCGCGGCGTTGGTGAAGACGCCCCGCACCTCGCCCACCGACACCGGGCGGTCTCCGGCGATGCGCGAGCGTGTGTTCTGCTCGCGCGCCAGCCACACGACGAACGCCAGCACGGCAAAGCGGTAGAGCTGGAGCAAAACCACTTTGATTTGTTCGGCGCGCATGGACGGCGTTCAAGGTGAACGAATCCCGCCGCCTTGCGCCAGAAACAAATTACCCGGCCGCCGATCAGCCGGAAACTCCGGTAGTGGCTCAATTTGATGGGTAGGGACGACTTCCGAGTCGTCCAGGCCGCGCGGGAGCGCAGCCCTACCGGTCAAATTGAGCCACTACCGACGCCGGAAACTTCGGGCCAGAATTTCCGCTTGCACGGAAGGAAGGCCATGCCCACATTACCGCCCCGGTTGCGCGTGTGGTGGAATTGGCAGACACGCTACTTTGAGGTGGTAGTGCCGAAAGGTGTGCAGGTTCAAATCCTGCCACGCGCACCATGTTTCCCGCCGGCTTCAGCGGACTTTGCGGCGGCCAACCGGCCCCGCAGGCTTCTACAGTTTCCTCTGGATTGGCAAAGCGCCGGTTTTCCCCTATTCTCCCGGCATGGCTGAATTGACGGTGAAAGAAGTGACGCCGGTCGTGCGCGACCTGTTCGACAAGGGTCGGCTGGCCCTGCAGCGCGAGAATTTCGACTACGCGATCCTGTGGTTCACGCAGGCGCTGCAGCGGGAGCCAGGCTTCTTCGCCTGCCGCGAATTGCTCCGCACCGCGCAGTTCAAGAAGCAGGGCGGGAGCAGCGGCTTCTTCAAAAAAGTCATGGACACCGCCGGCAGCTCGCCGCTCATCGCCAAGGGCCAGATGCTGCTGCGCTCCAATCCCGCCGAGGCGCTGCTCATCGCCGAGCAAATCCTCACCAGCGACCCCGCCAGCGCCGCCGGCCACCGGCTGCTGGCCGAGGCCGCGCTCGCGCTGGAGATGCCGCGCTCCGCCGCGCTCTCCCTGGAAATCCTCCACAAGACCAGCCCCAAGGATCGCTGGGCGGCGCTGCACCTCGGGCAGGTTTGCGGGCGCATCGGCCTGCTCGACCGCGGCGAGACGGTCTTCGCCGGTTTGAAGCGGGATTATCCACGCGACCCGGAAATCGCGATGGCCTACAAGAACTTCACCGCCAGCCGCACGATGAACGAGGGCGGCTACGACGCGCTCGCCGACGGCACGGGGTCGTATCGCGACATCCTCAAAAACAAGGCGGAGGCCGTGACGCTGGAACAGGAAAAGCGCACGGTGAAATCAGCGGACGTCACGCAGGACCTCATCGCCGAATATGAGGCGCAGCTCAAGGCCGATCCGGAGAACGTGAAGCTGCGGCAAAACCTCGCCGAGCTGTGCGTTGAAAGGAAGGACTTCGACTGCGCGCTGGAACATTACCAGCGCATCGCCGCGCTCACCGGCAGGGCGGACGCGACGCTGGACAAGGCCATCGCCGACACGACGATTCGGAAGTTCGACCACGCGCTGGCGCAGCTCGACCCGCAGGCATCGGATCACGCCGACCAGGTTACGAACCTCCAGGCCGAGCGCGCGGCGTTCATTCTTGCGGACTGCAAGCGGCGCTCCGAGCGTTACCCGAACGACCAGCTCATCCGCTTCGAGCTGGGGAAACTTTACTTCGACGCCGGAAAGATTTCCGAGGCGATTCAGGAATTCCAGCGGGCGCAGAGCAGCCCGCAACTGCGGATTCCCTGCATGAGTTATCTTGGCCAGTGCTTCGCCCGGCGCGGCATGAACGACATGGCCGCGCGCAAGCTCCAGGAGGCGCTCAAGGAGAAAACCGTGTTCGACGACGAGAAGAAGGAGCTGCTCTACACCCTCGGCTGCGTGCTGGAAAAAATGGGCAAGGCCGCCGACGCCATCGAGCCGTTCAAGCAAATCTACGAGCAGGACATCGGCTTCCGGGATGTGTCTGCCCGCGTGGACGCCTACTATGCGGCCAACCAGTCTTGAATTTCCGCCATGAAAAATCCCCGCAACGTTTCCTTCGCGGCGGTGTCTGAACTGATGTATCGTCGCATCGTGAACGCAAAACGGGCCTTCCTTCTCTCGCTCGTGCTGGCGCTGGGAATTTTCCCCGCCCTGCTCGCGCCGCCGGCCTTGTGCGCCGAGAACACTCTCGCGTGGCGGCTCAAGGACGACCGCGTGGACGCACGGATTGATTCCTGGGAACTGAACCAACTGCTCGAGCAACTCACCACCCTCACCGGCTGGCAGATTTTCGTGGAGCCGGACACGCAGTTCAAGGTCTCGACGCAGTTCAAAAACCTCCCGTCCGGCGAGGCGCTGCGGCGGCTGCTCGGCAAATTAAACTACGCTCTCCTGCCACAAACGAACGCCCCGGCAAAACTGTTCGTCTACCGCAACAACCTCACCGACGCGACGCAGCTTGTGCGCGGCAAGGAAGCACCGCAGGCCGTGCCGGATGAACTCATCCTCACGCTCAAGAACGGTTCCAAGACCAGCGCCGAAGAACTCGCCAAGCGGCTCGGCGGGAAAATCACCGGGCGGCTCGGCGACGTGAACGCCTACCGCCTCAAGTTCGCCGACGCCGACGCCGCACGGGCCGCGCGCGAGGCGCTGCAAAGCGAGAACGATGTCGCCACCGTGGATGAAAATTACATCATCCCCCGCCCCGCCAACCCGGAGGCGCTGGCCTTGAGTTCCGCGCCGCCGTTCGCGCTCAACCCGCCCGTCGCGAACGACGGCAGCCGCGTGGTGGTGGGATTGATTGACACCGGCGTGCAGCGCCTCGGCAACTCGCTCGACGCCTACGTGCTGCCCGGCCTCGCCGTCAACGGCGACGGCAAATCCGACGGCACCACGCCGACGCACGGCACTTCGATGGCGGAAACCATCCTGCGCGGCATGGCCTCCGTGCCGGGCGGCAACGGCGCTTCGGCGCAGATTCTTCCCGTGGACGTCTATGGGCGCGGCGAGAGCACGACGATGTTCGACGTGGCGAGCGGGATTTCCCTCGCCATCCAGCGCGGCGCAACGGTCATCAACTTGAGCCTCGCCGGTTCCGGCGGGAGCAGCTATGTGGAAATCCTGATCCAAAACACCAGCCGCAACGGCGTGCTCTACTTCGCCGCCGCCGGCAACCAGCCCACCACGGCGGCGAACTATCCCGCCGCGTATCCGAGCGTCGTGGCCGTGACGGCGGGCAGCGCGCAGGGACTCGCGTCGTATGCGAATTATGGCAGCTTCGTGGACATCGTGCTGCCCGGCACGAGCATCGTGCAGTTTGGAAATCAGAACTGGCTCATCAGCGGCACGTCCGCCTCCGCCGCCTACGCCTCCGGCCTCGCGCTCGGCACCATCGCCGTCACCGGGCGCACGGCGAAGGAAGTCGAGGCCAGCATGAGGAACCAATTGAAGTTCTCCGCCGGCGGAAAATAATCTTCCCGGCGGCGCGGGCCGGTTCAAGCCGCGCGTTGCCGCCGGAGGCGAACCGCCACGTGCGCGGCCTGCGGGATGACAAACTTCTTCACCTCCACCGTGATCGCCGAGGGTGAAAACTCCTTCAACACCACCGCCGCGATGTCCTCCGCCAGTTTTTCAATCAGCCTCCAGCTCCGCCCCTCGCCGAAGCGCAGCAGCCGCTGTGAAACCGCGAAGTAATCAATCGTCGCGCGCAAATCATCCGCTGCGGCGGCCCGCGCAAAATCGTGCTCCATCTCGAGGGTGAGCAGGAGCCGCTGCGGCTGCGCGCGCTCCGCGTCCGGCACGCCGACGCGGCAGAAGACTTCGAGGTCGCGGATGACGATGGTGTCCACGGGGGAATTATGAAGGATGAAGGATGAAGGATGAAATCAGAATCGCCGCGCCGCACCCATGTTTCACACCTCACATTTTCACGCACCACTCACGCCGCTGGCGCGGCAACGCAGTTGCCCCTCCGATCCGGATCACTGTTGCGCCGCGCGGGCGAGCATTTGAAGAAGGTCTTTGTGGGCCTCGGCGAACGCGGCGGCGTTCACCTCGTCCAGCGCGTCGGGCGCAAGCTCCTCGATCAGCAGAATACGCTTCTGAATGAGCGGCAGATCTTCCGCCGTCAGGTGCCGGGGATCGGCAAAGCCGTCCTCGTTCAAATCTTCGATCAAATCCTTGCGCTCGTTCGCGGGCAGGTCGGGATTGTTGATCGCGGCGAGCCAGATCACTTCCGCCTCGTCATCCTTGCCCACCAGGCTCAACGCCGCGCGTGCCAGCGGATCTTGAATCGGCTCCTTCTGCCTCGGCGCGGGGCTGGCTTGCGGCGGTGCGGGGGGCGAAGGCGGTGGCTCCACAGGGGGAGCGGTGGTTTTCACCGCAGGCGCAGGAGATGGAGTTTCAGCGATGGGCGGCAGTTTGCGCGGCAGGTTCCGCCGCGTGGTCTCCAAAACTCTTTCGGAACTGGCGGGCCGCTCAAGTTTCGGGGCGGCCGGCCCGCTTGAACTCAAAGCCCTCCGCGCCGGTTCATTGCGCGTGTCCAGCAGCCAGGCCACGCCCGCGCCGGTGACAATCAACACGACGGCTGCCAGAACCATCTTCAACGATTTGGTTGTCCGGGCATTCATGCGGGCTCTGCCGGCTTCAAGGTGCGATCATTTTTGCTTTTTCCGTTTGCCTTCACCCTTCTTGCCGCCGCCGGTGGGGCGGTATTCATTCGCCCAGTTTTTGGCGATGAGCGCCTTCAGCTCCTTCACCGTGCCCGCGTGCTGTGGATCAGCGGCGAGATCGTGCAACTCCTGCGGGTCGGACTGCATATCGTGGAGCTGCGCGCCCTGCTTGCCGCCGTCCCACTCGGTGTAACGCCAGCGCTCGGTGCGGACGCTGTGGCCGGGGAAACTGCCGCGCCAGACCTGCGTGAAGGCGGGCTTCGTCCAGGGTGCGCCTGGGTTTTCCAGCAACGGCTTGAGGCTCGCGCCGGCCAGGTTCTTCGGCGGCGTCAGCCCGGCGAGGTCGGCGAGCGTGGGATAAACGTCCACGAACTCCACGGTGCGCGGGCTGGGCCTGCCGTTGCCCTTCGCACCCGGCGCGCGGATGAGCAGCGGCACGCGCGCGGAGCCTTCCCAGAGGCTCTGCTTCATCCACAGGCCGTGCTCGCCCTCGTGATAGCCGTGGTCGCTCCAGAAGACGACGATGGTGTTTTGCGCGAGCTTGAGGCGGTCAAGCGCATCAAGCAGGCGGCCCACCTGTGCGTCCACGAACGAGATGGTGGCGTAGTAAGCCTGCTTCGCTTCGCGCGACTGCGCCTCGGTCGTGCCAAACCACGGCCACGGCGTGGTGGAAGAAATGGATGGCGCGGGCGCGGCCTTGGCTTCGGGGAACGAACCCTGGGCCATCGTGATCTTGTCCAGCGGATAGAGGTCGAAGTATTTCTTCGGTGCGATGTAGGGACAGTGCGGGCGGTAAAAACCGGCGGCGATGAAGAACGGCTTGTCCTTGTTTGACTCCAGCAGCTTGATGATTTCCGTCGCCACCTTGCCGTCGGTCTGCTCCTCGTCCGCGCCCTCGGCCTGCATGAAACACAGCGAACTGCCCAGCCCGCGCTTGGGCGTGTGGTTGGTGAGCTTGGCCTCCTCGTCCTTGTCACGCCCGCGCGGGTTGAGGGCGACATTCCACGACGGCGCGTCGTCGAGGCCGGGCGTGCCGATGTCGCCGGGGTTGCCGTAATGATAAATCTTCCCGACGCGCGCGGCGAAGTAGCCGTTCTTCATGAACATCTGCGGCATGGTCACCACGTCGGGCAGCACCTCGCGGAAATGCTTCCTCAAATCATACACCTGCGTCGTGTCCGGGCGCAGGCCGGTCATGATGGACGTGCGGCTCGGCGAGCAGAGCGGGAACTGGCAATACGCGCGGTCAAAGCGCACGCCGGACTTCGCGAGCCGGTCAATGTTCGGCGACTTCACGAGCGGGTGGCCGTAGCAGCCGAGGCTGTTGCTCATGTCGTCCACGGCGATGAAGAGGACGTTGGGCTTGGCCGCAGCGGCCATCGGCAGCGGGAAGAATGCGGACAGGGCGGCGAACAGCGTGAACAGCACGGCCAGGCCGCGGAACGATTTCATGTTGCGGACAATAACACCCCGTCCGGTGCGTGGCAAAACGTAATTGTGCCTCTCCGCCACTTGCCTTTCCCGCGCCGGGCAGGAATGATTCGCGCCGTCATGCACCCCGCGAATCCGCCGAGTTCCTCCGTCCGCCGCGTCGTGCTCGCGAGCTTCATCGGCACCACCATCGAGTGGTATGACTTCTTCCTCTACGGCACGGCGGCGGCGCTGGTGTTCAACAAACTTTTTTTTCCGACGATTGATCCGCTCGCGGGCACGATGGCCGCCTTCGCGACCTACGCCGTCGGATTTTTTGCGCGCCCGCTCGGCGGCATCGTCTTCGGCCACTTCGGTGACAAGCTGGGGCGCAAATCCATGCTCGTCACGACGCTGATGCTGATGGGCGTGGCGACGTTTCTCATCGGCGTGCTGCCCACCTACGCGCAGGCCGGCGTGCTCGCGCCCGTGCTGCTCGTGACGCTGCGCTTCGTGCAGGGCCTCGGCGTCGGCGGCGAATGGGGCGGCGCGGTCTTGATGGCGGTGGAGCACGGCTCGACCGGGAAGCGCGGCCTGCGCGCGAGCTGGGTGCAGGCAGGCGTGCCGGTCGGCCTGCTGCTGGCGACGGCGGTGTTCAATTTGTTTTCCGCGCTGCCGGAAAAGGAGTTCCTCGCGTGGGGCTGGCGCGTGCCGTTCCTGCTGGGAATTTTGCTCACTGTGGTCGGCCTGTTCATCCGCCTCGCCATCGTGGAAAGCCCCGTCTTCGCACAGATGAAAGCGGCGAAGGCCGAGGCACGGCTGCCCATTCTCGAAGTCCTCCGCCGCTACCCGCGCAATGTGCTGCTTGCGATGGGCGCGCGCTTCGCCGAGAACGCCTGCTTCTACATCTTCACCGTCTTTGTGCTGACTTACGCGACGCAGCAGCTCGGCATGGCAAAATCCACCGTGCTCAACGGCGTCCTGCTCGCCTCGGCGGTGCAATTCTTTCTCATCCCCGTCTTCGGCGCGCTGTCCGACCGCGTGGGTCGTCGGCCCGTCTATCTCGCGGGCGCGGTGTTCATGGCGCTGTTCGCCTTTCCGTTTTTCTGGCTGGTGGACACGAAGACGACGGCGGGAGTCTGGACGGCCATCGTCATCGGGCTGGTTGGCCACTCGGCGATGTATGGCCCGCAGGCGGCGTTCTTCTCCGAACTGTTCGGCACGAGCGTGCGCTACAGCGGCGCGTCGCTCGGCTATCAACTCGCCTCCCCGCTCGCCGGCGGACTTGCGCCGCTCATCGCCGCCGGGTTGCTGAAGTGGTCGGGCGGCCAGCCGTGGCCCATCGCCGTGTATCTCATCGGCATGGCCGTCATCACCATCGTCTCGGTGTGGCTCGCGGCGGAAACGCACCGGACGGACTTGAATCAAGTGGAGCGGGGAGGGTAGCCCGCCATTCATCACTCCCGCTCAATCGCCATCGCAATGCCCATCCCGCCGCCAACGCACAGCGACGCAATACCGCGCTTCAGCTTCCTGTCCTCCAGAATGTGCAGCAACGTCACCAGCACGCGCGCGCCGCTCGCGCCGAGCGGATGCCCCAGTGCAATCGCCCCGCCGCGCTGGTTGAGCTTTTCCAAGTCGAGCTTCAACTCTCGCGCGCACGCGAGCGTCTGCACGGCGAACGCCTCGTTGATTTCCACCGCATCCACGGCGGAAAGTTTCCAACCCGTCTCGTCGCACAGCTTCCGAATCGCGCCGATTGGCCCCAGCCCCATCATCGCCGGGTCGCAGCCGACCACGGTGGCGGCGGCAATCCGCGCGCGCGGCCGAAGTGAGTGCTGCTTCAACGCTGATTCACTGGCGACGAGCGCCAGCGCCGCGCCGTCGTTGATGCCGGAGGAATTGCCAGCCGTGACGGTGCCGTTCGCACGGAACGCGGGCTTGAGCTGCGCGAGCTTCGCCGCCGTCGAGTCTGCGCGCGGATGCTCGTCCTGCTCGACGGTTCCCTCGGAAGACTTCACCGCTACCATCTCGCGCCGAAACGCCTCGCGGTTCTCCGCCGCCCGTTGCTGGCTGCGCGCCGCGAATTCATCCTGTGCCTCGCGGCTGATTTTGAAGACGTCGGCGATGCGCTCGGCGGTCTCGCCCATGCCGAGCTTCACGACCGGGTCGCTCAAGCCGTCCACGAACATCGCGTCGGCCAGCGGAGCGTCGCCGAGTTTTTTCCCCCAGCGCAAATCCAGCGCGTAATGCGGCGCACGGCTCATCACTTCGACGCCGCCCACAAGCACCAGCGACGCTTCACCGCTGGCAGCGGCGGACGCCGCGAGTGCCACCGCGTGCAGGCCGGACGCGCAGGCCATGTTCACCGTGAAGGCGGGCGAAATCTGCGGCACGCCCAGGCGCAGCCCAAGCTGGCGCGCGACGTTCATGCCCGCGCCGGCCTGCAAAACGTGGCCGAGAATGACCTGCTCCACCGCCGGCTTCAGCGCGGCGGGCACGACAGCCTCGGCGACTTGCAGCGCGAGGTCGGCGGGCGAAAAGGATTTGAGTCCGCCGCCGAAGCGCCCGATGGGCGAGCGGCGGGCGGCGGCGAGATAAACAGGTTGAGTGAATTTCATTTCAGGAAACGGTGAAACATTCCGCAGGCATCGTGCGTGGCGAATCTACCGCCGGTGCGAATTCCATCAAAGGCAGAATGTGCTTTTCCACTTCGATGCCCGGCGCAACCTCCGCCAGCACCAGTCCGCGCGGCGTCAGTTCAAACACCGCGCGCTCTGTCACAAAGAGCACCTGCTGTCCGCGCGCGAGCGCCGACGGGCCATGGAAGCAGACCTGCTGCACGCGCTTCACGAACTTCGCGTGCCGCCCCTCGCGGACGATGCGCAACGCGCCGCCGTCCACGGCAATTTCCAGTTCGCCCGCGCGGAACGTGCAGCCGAAGACCACGCGCCGCGCGCTCTGCGCGATGTTCACAAAGCCGCCCACGCCCGCGAAGCGCCCCGCGAACGTGCTCACGTTCACACTGCCCTCCGCGTCCGCCTCCACCGCGCCGAGCACGGCGATGTCGAGGCCGCCGCCGTCGTAGAAATCAAACTGCGACGGCTGGTCAATGATGGCCTCGGGAAAATGGCTGCAACCGAAGCTCAAGCCCGACGCCGGCACGCCGCCC
>JACRJY010000200.1 GCA_016235585.1 Verrucomicrobiota bacterium
CCGCACGCCACCGAGATGGGCAGCATGGTGGACATCCTCGGCGTCGGCGTCATCGTCAAGGGCGAGAGCGGCATCGGCAAGAGCGAGAGCGTGCTCGCGCTCATCGAGCGCGGCTACAGCCTTGTGGCCGACGACGCCACGCGGCTCACGCTCGTGGACGGCCGCGACGTGATGGGCACCAGTTCCGAGCTGACCCGCAACCACATGGAGGTGCGCGGCATCGGCATCATCAACGTCGCCGCCATGTTCGGCGTCAAAAGCATCCGCAGCGAGAAACGTGTGGATCTGGTCGTCACCCTCAAGGCCTGGGATGACGTGCCCGACGTGGACCGCCTCGGCATGGAGGAATCTTATATCAGTCTGCTCGGCGTGGACGTTCCGCACATCGTCATCCCGGTGCGGCCGGGCCGCGACCTCGCACGGCTGGTGGAAGTCGCGGCGTTCCACACCAAGATGAAGGCCGCCGGCCACAACGCCGCCAAGGAACTCAACGAGCGCCTCATCGCGCAGATGCAGGCCGCCGCCAAGCCATAAAAGGCTGGATTGTCCGGTTGGCATCGCGCACATTCCCCGCGAACATGAGCGCGAGCAAAAAACTGCCCGACAAGGGAGCCATGGTTTCCAAGGAGATGGAAATCATCAACAAGCTGGGCATCCACGCCCGGCCCGCCGCCATGTTCGTCAAAGTCGCCAACCGCTTCGAGAGCGACATCTTCGTCGCGAAGGACGTCGAGAAGGTGAACGGCAAGAGCATCATGGGCCTGATGATGCTCGCCGCCGGGCCCGGCAGCGTAATCGCCGTCGAGGCCAATGGTGCGGACGCCGCCGCCGCGCTCAACGAAATCGAATCGCTCCTCAAGCGCAAGTTTGACGAGGATTGATACGCGGAGTTTCTGCTTTTTCCCGCGAAGCACGCGAACCACGCGAAATGAAAATCGGCATTCGCGTGTTTGGCGTGCTTCGCGGGTGAACTTCTTTCGCCGCCGCCAGTTCAACTTTGAACTTTGAACTTTGAACTTTGAACTTTAGCTTCCCCGCCATGTCCGCACCCGACTTTGACATCAAATACGTGGCCCGCCTTGCGCGGCTCAACCTCACGCCGGAGGAGGAGACCACGCTCGGCGCGCAGCTCGGCCACATCCTCGGCTACATCGCCAAGCTCAAGGAAGTGGACGTGAGCCACGTCGAGCCGACCGCGCACGCCTTCCCCATCGTCAACGTCATGCGCCCCGACGAAATCCGCCCCTCGCTCCCGCACGACGAGGCGATGCGCAACGCTCCCGCCAAGGCGAACGGACTTTTCATCGTGCCAAAGATTGTCGAATGAGTCCGACTTCTGGCTCCTGAATTCTGACTCCTGACTCCTGACTCCTTTCCCGGATGCTCAACCAACTCACCATTTCCGAAGTCGCCGCCAAGCTCGCCAATCGCGAAGTTTCCGCGCGCCAAGTCACACAGTCGTGCCTCGACCGCATCGCCGCCGTGGACGGCAGGATTCACGCCTTCTTGAGCCACGACGACGCCGATGCGCTCGCGCAGGCCGACGCGGCGGACAAACGCCTCGCCGCCGGTGAACGCAGCCCGCTCCTCGGCGTGCCCATCGCGTTGAAGGACGTTCTCTGCGTCAAGGGCCAGCCCGCCAACTGCGCCTCGAAGATTCTCGGCAAGTTCATCTCGCCCTACGACGCGACCGTCGTGGAAAAACTCCGCGCGGCGGGCGCGATTGTCTTTGGCCGGCTGAACATGGACGAGTTTGCGATGGGCAGCTCGACCGAGAACTCCGCGTTCGGCACGACGCTGAATCCCTGGGACACCACGCGCATCCCCGGCGGCTCCTCCGGCGGCAGCGCGGCGGCGGTCGCGGCGGACGAAGCCCTCGCCACGCTCGGCTCGGACACCGGCGGCTCGATTCGCCAGCCGGCGGCGCTCTGCGGCTGCGTCGGCCTCAAGCCCACTTACGGACTCGTCTCGCGCTACGGCCTCATCGCCTTCGCCAGTTCGCTCGATCAGATTGGCTCTTTCACCAAGGACGTGCGCGACGCGGCCACGATGCTCGGCGCGATTGCCGGACACGACCCGCGCGATTCCACCAGCGTCCCCCGCCCCGTTCCCGATTACACCGCCGCGCTCGGCAAGAGCATCAAAGGGCTGAAGCTCGGCCTGCCCAAGGAATACATGATTGGCGGCATGGACGCCGAGGTGAAGGCCGCCGTGGACGCCGCCGTGAAGAAACTCACCGAGCTGGGCGCGGAAGTGGTCGAGATTTCCCTGCCGCACACCGATTACGCCGTGGCGGTCTATTACATCATCGCCACCGCCGAGGCCTCGGCGAACCTCGCGCGCTTTGACGGCATCCGTTACGGCGCGCGGGTGGATGGCGCGGACCCCATCGCGCTCTACGGCAACACGCGCGGCGCGGGCTTCGGCGCGGAGGTCAAGCGGCGCATCATCCTCGGCACCTACGTCCTCTCCAGCGGCTACTACGACGCCTTTTACCTGCGCGCGCAGAAGGTCCGCACGCTCATCCGGCAGGATTTCCTGAAAGCCTTCGAGCAGGTGGACGCCATCGTGACACCCACCACGCCGACGCCCGCGTTCAAGGTGGGCGAGAAATCCGGCGACCCCTTGCAGATGTATCTCTCCGACATCTTCACCATCTCGTGCAACCTCGCGGGCAT
Organism: Verrucomicrobiota bacterium; assembly: GCA_016235585.1. GTDB lineage: Bacteria > Verrucomicrobiota > Verrucomicrobiia > Limisphaerales > JACRJY01 > JACRJY01. The sequence goes on from JACRJY010000200.1 coordinate 2,679, forward strand.
CCCCGGCCTCAGCCTCCCGTGCGGCTTTGCCACAAACGCGGAACGCGGAGCGCGGAACGCGAAACTTCCGATTGGCCTGCAACTGCTGGGCAAACCGTTCGGGGAAGAAACCCTTTTCCAGATCGCCCACGCCTACGAACAGGCCACGCCGTGGCACCGGGAGAAGCCCGCGCTTTAGCGGTTTCATGAAAACTGTGGCCGTGCTTTGAAAGTCGCGTCTGATGAGTCCGCGAGGTCTTGGAGTGCGGCAGCCCTCTGCCGCTTTTGGGAGTCGCACGGCGGGCAAAAGCGGCAGAGGGCTGCCGCAGTCCAAGACGCTGGCGCGCCGCTCGAACCTCCCCATCCGAAACGGCGGCTATAGGTTTTTTGAAAACGCTCTATTGTTGAAACTGCTTTAATCGCGCAAAGCGCGGCTGGGGAGCCGGCGCAATCATCTTCGCCGGTTCAAGTCCTGTGCAGAACGGCTGGTTTGGCGGCATTGCCATTGCTTTGCCCGCCGCTTCCCGCTATGAAATCCGCCGCATGAAATCCGCGTGGCTCGACATCTCCATCCCCGTTCACACCGGCATGGTTCACTGGCCGGACAATCCGGTGCCGAACGTCTTCCGTTTTTTCAAGATGGAGGACGGCCTCCCGTGCAACGTCTCCGCGCTCTTCATGAGCGCGCACACGGGCACGCACATGGATTCCCCGCGCCACTTCATCGCCGACGGCGACGGCATGGAGACCGCGCCGCTCGACGCCATCCTCGGCCCGTGCCGCGTGGTCGAAATCAAAGACCCGGAGGCCATCAAGGCCGGCGAGTTGAAGAAGCTCAAGCTGCGGCGCGGCGAACGCGTGCTCTTCAAGACGCGCAACTCGGCGGGCAAGTGGTGGGAGAAACCATTCGACCGCGACTTCGTGGGCATCTGGAAGGAGGCCGCGCAGGTCATCGTGGACGCGGGCGTGCGCACGGTGGGGATTGACTATCTCTCGGTCGGCCCGTTCCGCAAGGACGGCGTGGAGACGCATCAAATCCTGCTCGGCGCGAAGGTGTGGATTCTCGAAGGGTTGAATCTCTGCCAGGTGAAGCCGGGCAATTACGAACTCATCTGCCTGCCCTTGAAAATCACCGGCTGCGACGGCGCGCCCGCCCGGGCGGTGCTGCGGAAGCTGGGGAAGGGCTGATTTTTAGCCACAGATTGACACAGATGGAACACAGATGCTGATTTCACCAGCAAAGCGGCTGGGCAGGCATGGGAAAATCGCGAAGAACCCTGCTGCGTTCCTGTCCTTCCGCATTATCTGTGTTCAATCTGTGTTTCATCTGTGGCTAAAGAAACTCAATGCCCGTGCTGGTGTTCCTGGATGTATTCCTGCTTCAGCCCCAGCTTTTCCGGCGCGTGCAGCACGAGCATCTTCATCCGCACGTCGGACGGCACCTCGGCGCGCGTGAGCTTGCTCACCACAATCATCAGCCCGATGGCCAGCGGCACCGTCCAGATGGCGGGCTGCTCGCAGAGAATCCGCAGCAGCGGGTGCGCGGCCCAGTAGTCGTTGAGCGGCGCGAAGCCGGAAAAGATTTTCCCCATCGGCCCCTTGTCGAGCGCGAGGTTGCTGAAGTTCGTCAGCGTCACGGCCCCGAGCGCGCACAGGCCGCCCGTGAGCATCCCGGTCGCCGCGCCACGCATCGTCATGCCGCGCCACCAGACGGACATGAACAACAGCGGAAAATAACTCGCCGCCGCGATGGCAAAGGCCTGCCCGACCATGAAGTTGATTTCCAGCGGCTCGACGAAGCTGCCGAGCACGACGGCGATGCCGCCGATGAGCACCGCGCAGACCTTGAACGCGCGCAGCCGCTCATCGGAAGTGGCTTTCGGCTTGAGCATCCGGCCATAGACATCGTGCGCCAGCGCGCCGGTCATTGAGACGAGCAGGCCGCTGAACGTGCTCATGAACGCCGCGAACGCGCCCGCGCAGGTGATGCCGCTCAAGATGGAGCCGAGCACGCCGTATTTCTCGTTGAGAATGCGCGGCAGTTCCAAAACAATCTTGTCCGTGCCCTTCGCGCCGACGCCGCTGTAGAGGTCGGGCAGCAGGTTGCGCCCGATGACGCCAAACACGGGCGGGAAGACGTAGAACACGCCGATGAGAATCATCACCCACATGGTTGTGCGCTTGGCGGCGACGCCGTCGGGGTTGGTGTAGAAGCGCACGAGGATGTGCGGCAACCCCGCCGTGCCGCAGACCAGCGCGATGATGAGCGAGTAGGTGTAGAGCAGCGAATACGGCTTCGATTCATCGGGAGAAAGTTTCGCGGCCTTGGCGGCCTTGGTCGTGAGCGGGCCGAAGGGGTTGAGCCAGGTTTTGTCATTCGGGGCTTTAGCCGGAAGTTCTGAACGATGCGCTTTCAACTCAACTACAGAAACATCACCGGTTGTAATCGGTCGCCGAAATGATTCGGCACCCACAGGCTCAAAAATCGCCGCTTCTGGATTCCAATTGCGCCCAAG